>NZ_CP171690.1:600000-900000 GCF_043702085.1 Altererythrobacter sp. GH1-8
GATATCGAGATAGGCGAGGCCCGGCTTCACCATCACGCTGTCCGCACCTTCGGCGATGTCGAGCGCCACTTCGCGCAGAGCCTCTTCGGCATTGGCTGGGTCCATCTGATAGGTTTTCTTGTCGCCCTTGAGCAATCCGCCCGAACCCACCGCGTCGCGGAACGGGCCGTAGAACGCACTCGCATATTTGGCGGCGTAGCTCATGATCTGGACATTGGGGTGGCTGTTCATTTCAAGCGCAATGCGGATCGCATGAACGCGGCCATCCATCATGTCCGACGGCGCAATAATGTCCGCCCCGGCCTCAGCCTGATTGAGCGCCTGATCAACAAGCACGGCTACGGTGTCGTCATTGACGACATAACCGGCCTCATTCACCAGCCCGTCTTGTCCATGCGCGGTATAGGGATCGAGCGCGACATCGGTCAGCACGCCAAGGGCCTCGCCGCAGGCATCCTTCACCGCCTTGATCGCGCGGCACATGAGGTTGTCCGGATTGAGTGCTTCTGCGCCATCGTCGGAACGCCTGTCGGGCGGGGTGTTGGGAAACAGCGCGATGACCGGAATACCAAGGCTGACTGCCTCCTTCGCGCGCGCCACAATCCCGTCAACCGACCAGCGCGATACGCCCGGAAGCGTCGCGATCGGCTCTTCAACGCCCTCGCCTGAAGTTACAAACATCGGCCAGATCAGGTCGGATGGAGTAAGGTGGGTCTCCCGATGAAGATTACGGCTCCAGGCGCTCGCACGGGTGCGGCGCAGGCGAAGATTTGGATAGGTTCCCGTCATGCAAGGGACTGTTGCCGCAAATCTTGCGTCACTGCAATCGCCGGGTTCAGACAGGATGTGTCAGATCACCGCGTCCGGATCGCTCAGCTTCTCAATCTCTCGCGCGGGTGCTTCGGTTTCGCTGGGGAGCTTGACCAGATCTTCCTGCGCCGCGCCCACCGGAACGGTCTTGAGTTCGCGCAAGGCAGCACGGAAATCCATCAGTTCGCGTCCTTCAAGTTGGGCGCGGGTAACGAACGAGACGGTGCGCGGATCGATGACGCGCCCTGCGCGATACATCTCGTAATGAAGATGCGGCCCCGTCGAGAGTCCTGTGGAGCCTACATAACCGATAACCTGTCCGCGCCTGACGCTCTGACCGGAACGAACTGCCATTCGGCTCATATGGCAATAACGTGTGGCAAGGTTGCCGCCGTGCTGAAGCTTCACGGCAATTCCGCAGCCACCTGCGCGGCCAGCTGACGTCACGGTGCCATCAGTCACCGCGACAATGGGCGTGCCGTGGCTCGCGCGAAAGTCGATCCCGGCATGCATCCTGCGGTAGCCCAGAACCGGGTGGCGGCGCATGCCATAACCCGATGTGATGCGCCCTGGTACGGGGGCCACAAGCCCGCTGCGTTGCTCGCCGACGCCTGATGCCTCGTAGAAGCGGCCTTCCTTGCCCCACCTCATCAGCTGTGTCTTGGGCTCGCCGTTTCGTTCAATGCCGGCATAAAGCAATTCACCAGCCTGTCGCTCGCCTGTCGCCGCGCGGCGATAGGCGATGATCATGTCGAATTCATCGTTTGCTCCGACGCTGCGATCAAGGTCGATCTGGTCATCGAGCGCACGGATAAAGGCCTGCACGGCATTCGCGGGTGCCCCGGCTGCACGCATCGAGCGATAGAGGCTCGCGCCGACTTTGCCTTTTATCCTGAGCGGCGTGTCATCGACGCGAATGACGTTGCGGGTCAGCGACAGATTCTGTTCGCCGCGATTGACGATCAGCTCGAGATCGAACCGGGCGCGAAAACTCAACTGGTCGAGCGGTCGCGGCGCTCCAGGCTCAGGCCTTCGGCCGAGGATGATATCGATCTGCGTGCCGGACTTGAGCTCGCTCAAGGGAATGGCGCCAGCGACAAGTTCGGAAATGCGTTGGGCGTCGCCCAGGCCGACACCCGCGCGCTGCAGGGTGCTCACGATACTGTCACCGCTTGTCAGCGTGGTTACGACATTTATCTGCGGGCGCTCTGGCGCAGCGGCGAGTGGCTTGACACTGGCCGCCGGGGCTAACTGCGCGCCAGTGGTTGCCCCCAGCGCAAGCGGTGCAATGACCTGATGGTCGAACTCGGCCTGCATGGCGGTGTCAAGTTCGGTTGCCGGCATGGCTTCAAGCGGTGCGAAGTCCGGCCAGAACGCCAGCGCAATCGCACCAAGACCAAGCATGGTCCCGAGTCCGCGGAACCAGCGACCGCTGCCGATATTGGAAGCGAGGTCGGGAGCAAGATCGATATTAGCCAGCCGCGCAGATACATCATCGCGCCACGCCTCGAAGTGGTCTCGCAGCCCTTTGGCGCGTGCCAGCTTCAGCTTCACCGCCGGTGTGCGGGCAGCCATGACGCCATCAAAGGCCTGCGGCTGATTCCGACGATCGCTGTCTGTCATATCAACGCTATCAGCGATCAAAGCTAACTCTCCATGGCGCCCTTTTATGCGGGGCCGTGTCTGACGCAAAACCCGCGCGGTTCAAAGCAAAAATCGCCTGACTGCGCGACCGGGCGACTCCCGCTAGCGATGAAACGTGTGGAGCCGCCACACTCCGCCTTCTAGTTGGGCATATCGGGAGCTCCGGCTGTAACGCGTGGTTGCGGCGGTTGAGCGGCGATGGCACAGGTAACGGCGTGAGAGACGGCGCGATCAAAGCGGTCCTCGGGCCCACCAATACTGGCAAGACCCACCTTGCGATCGAACGGATGTGCGGACATTCGAGCGGCGCGATCGGCTTTCCGCTGCGGCTTCTGGCGCGCGAAGTTTACGACCGCGTTCGCGCGATAAAGGGCGAGAAGCAGGTTGCACTGATTACCGGCGAGGAGCGGATCGAGCCGCCCGATGCGCGCTATTTCCTGTGTACTGCCGAGGCGATGCCCGTGTCGGGTAACTACGCATTTGTTGCGCTGGACGAGGCACAGCTGGCTGCCGATCCCGAGCGCGGGCATATCTTCACCGACCGGATGCTGCACGCACGGGGGCGGGAAGAAACCATGCTGCTCGGTTCAGCCACTCTGGAGCCAATCGTCAAGCACCTGTTTCCCAAGGCCGAAATGATCGATCGGCCACGGTTTTCGACGCTGAGATACACCGGCATTGCCAAGCTTTCACGGCTGCCACCGCGCAGCGCAGTGGTCGCCTTCTCGACCGAGCAGGTCTACGCCATGGCAGAGATGCAGCGGCGCTTTCGCGGCGGTGCAGCGGTGGTCATGGGCGCACTTTCACCGGAAACGCGTAACAAGCAAGTTGAATTGTTCCAAAATGGTGAAGTAGACTATATTGTCGCGACCGATGCCATCGGTATGGGGCTCAATCTCGACCTGCACCATGTTGCCTTTGCCGCGCTCTCGAAATTCGACGGCAAACGCAAGCGGCGCTTGAACCCATCTGAGATGGCTCAGATTGCCGGGCGTGCGGGACGCCACCAGCGCGATGGAACGTTCGGGACGCTAACGGGATTGCATGGCGGCGCCGGCACACCGAACGAACTGACCGAGGAAGAGATCTATGCGATCGAGGAACACCGCTTTCAGCCCTTGAGCCATATCTACTGGCGGGAAGCGGAACCGCGCTTTGACAGCCTTTCGGTCCTCATCGGTGATCTCGAAAGTCCCCCGCCTGAAGAAATGCTGCGCGCCGCACCGCAGGCAATCGACCTTGCGGTGTTGAAGAGCCTAGCAGAAACCCCAATTGCCGAAGGCGTCAAGGGTACAGGCGCAGTAAGGCGTTTCTGGGAGGTTTGCCAGCTGCCCGACTTTCGCAGCGTCGGGGCAGATAACCATGCGCGCTTCGTGGCGCGCTTGTGGCAGGATCTAGGCCAGGGGTACCTTGGCGCGGACTATGTCTCAGCGCGGATCGCCGAGCTTGACCGCACTCAGGGCGATATCGACACGCTGCAAGGGCGCATCGCCGCGATCCGCAGCTGGGCCTATATCTGCCAGCGTCCCGACTGGGTGCTCGCCCGCGACGAGATGGCCGCGCGCGCAAGAGGGGTAGAAGCACGGCTGTCAGATGCGCTACACGCGAGGCTTACGGAGCGATTTGTCAATCGAAGGACCAGCATCTTGATGAAGTCTCTGGGCCAGGATGGCGCTCAATTACCGGTTGAATTGAGCGCCAGCGGCCAGATCACCGTCGAGGGGGAAAGCATCGGCAGGCTCGATGGGTTTCGCTTCTCGGTGGATCCCAATGTAAACGCAAGCGACCGCAAGATGCTTCTGGCTGCCGGTGAAAAGGCCTTGCCGGGGCTGTTGACCCGGCGCGCCGACTGGCTTCTGGCGGAAGGATTGGGTGAGTTGTCGCTCTCAGGGGGAGCCATTTGCTGGCAGGAGCGCGAACTCGCGCGCATCGTCATGGCTGATGATTTCGGCTCGGCCCGGCTCGAATTCACGCGCGATGTGACAATGCTGTCAGATGCCGCGCGCCAAAGGTTGGAGAGCGGACTTCAGACCTGGCTCGCCCCGCAGCTTGAAGCGCTCGCGCCATTGGGCAAACTGGCAGAAGCTGCACGCGATCCCGCAGCGGGGTCAGAAGCACGGGCGCTGCTCTACACGCTTATAGCGCGCCATGGTCTCGTTGCGCGCGAGAACGCCGGGCTTGAGCATCTGCCGAAGGAATTGCGCCCTTTTCTTCGCAAGCTCGGCGTGACTTTCGGCGCATTGGACGTGTTTGCACCAGCCTTGCTCAAGGCGGCGGCGCGGCAAATGCTGCATGCGCTCGGGCTCGACAAGCGGCCATGCAATGAGGCGATGTTGCCGGTTCTGTCCGAGGCGCAGGTCAAGCTCGGCCCGCTCCCCGCTGGGTATCGGCTCGCCGGGTCGCAGGCGATCCGGGTGGATTTGGCGGAGAAGATTCTTCGGGCGGCGTTTCAGGCCCGCGTGAAGGTGGGCGAGGAACGCAATGAACGTTTTGTGATTGACGAAGCCTTGGGCATTTCGATCGGTCTTGAAGCGGCCAATTTGCGGCGATTGCTGGGCAGCGCAGGGTTCCGTTTGCATGCTGCCCCGGCAATAGTGGAAGGCGTGTTCGGCCCTCCCATTCCGGATCAATGGAGCTGGCGCCCTCGTCGAGCCAAGCCCAACCAGAGCCCGCATCGGCGATCGGGTGAGCGGCGCGGAAACAAGCCGGGCGGTCAGCATCGCGGAAAGCGCGGCAAGGGTGCGCGCCAGCAGTCAGATGCGAAGCGTCATGATCACGGCCCCGCACGCGCGGGCGGTGCATTTGATGGCCTTGCGGATTTGCTCAAGCCCTAATGCGCCTGGCATGAGCAGGCCGAAATGACAGGCAGCCTTCGGCTCGACAAGTTCCTGGTCTATTGCCGCTTTGCTCGCACACGCTCGCGCGCTCAGGCGATGATCGATCAGGGCCTGATGCGGGTCAACGGGACACGGGCGTTGCGCGGTCATGCGCCGGTAGCGGCCGGCGACACGCTCACCCTCGTGCATGGCGGCGAAGTCATGATCGTGGCGATTGAGAGCCTGCCGGAACGCCGCGAACCGCCAGCAAAAGCAAAAACACGTTATCGCATGCTTGACCGCGCGGGATAAAGCCGGATAGCAGCGTAGCAAATGCGCAGCAGGGGCTGCGCGGTAGCCATCAGGGGAACCGCTCCATGACCTACGTCGTCACCGACGCCTGTATCAAATGCAAGTACACCGATTGCGTTGAAGTGTGTCCGGTCGATTGTTTCTACGAAGGCGAGACGATGCTGGTCATCAATCCCAGCGAATGCATCGATTGCGGTGTATGCGAGCCTGAATGTCCGGCCGAAGCGATTCTGCCTGACACCGAAGACGGTCTGGAGAAGTGGCTGGAGATTAACGCCAAGTATTCAGCCGAATGGCCCAACATCACGAGCCAGAAAGATCCGCCCGAGGATGCCGACGAACACAAGGGCGAAGAAGGCAAGTTCGAGAAATACTTTACGCCTGAACCAGGCGACGGCGACTGAGCTTTTCCCTAGCAAGCTACACAGAAAAGGCTCTGCAGTTGCGGCCTACTGTGGGCCGTTCTGCCGCTTGACGTCGCATTCTGCGCGGTACATTGCAATGTGCCACTCAAGACTCGCAATTTTGTTGCGATTGTGTTATATAATCCAACAAGCGCGCCGGTTTGGTCCCGGTGAAACGCGAGACATGAAAGGCTAAGGACCAGCAGCAAACAGCTTTAGAAGTGTGAGCGAGCCTGATTTTTCAGGCCCGGGACATGGATTTTACTGTGTTTGCTGCAAGGTGGGTCGAAAGGAAAACGCAAATGGCCAGCAAGGCTCCTGCATTTACTGTTGGCGACTACGTCGTCTATCCCAAGCACGGCGTGGGCCGTGTGATCGAGCTTCAGAACGAGGAAATCGCTGGCATGCAGCTCGAGCTGTATGTGCTGCGCTTCGAGAAGGAACGCATGACGCTGCGCGTGCCCACCAACAAGGTGGAATCGATCGGCATGCGCAAGCTTTCGAGCGACAAGACTCTGAAAGAGGCGATGGACACGCTCAAGGGCAAGCCCAAGGTCAAGCGCACAATGTGGAGCCGCCGTGCACAGGAATATGAAGCGAAAATCAATTCCGGCGAGATCGTCCTCATCGCGGAAGTGACACGCGACCTGTTCCGACCGGAAGATCAGCCTGAACAAAGCTATTCCGAGCGGCAGATTTTTGAGGCTGCCTCCAGCCGCCTCGCGCGCGAGCTTGCGGCTATGGAAGAGACCGACGAAGCTACGGCACTCGAGAAGATCCTGGACGTATTGCGCAAGCACGCGCCGCAATATTACGACAGCCCGGAAGAGGACGATTCTTAAAAATCATTTCAATTTCAAGTACTTAAGGGCCGAACTCATTTGAGATTGCGGCCCTTTTCAATTGAGCGGCCAGATCTCTGGCGGCGAAGTGGGATTTGAAAGGTCGCGCAAGGTGTATTGCATTTATAATACGCCAATGCGGAAATCGGTGAGCCGGATGGCTTCACAGGCTAGGCGACTGTTCGGGCTGCGATGCCTCGACCCTCGGAAAACGCCATCAGAGGCAGCGGATTAGTCGAAACTGCTGGCCTTGCGAGCCGGGGTCAAGCGTTCATCTCCAGCATCGGGCATTTCGTGAAACCGCGCTGGACATCTTGATGCCTTTGCGAGAGCGTGGTGTCATGAGATTTATTCTTTCTATGGCTGTGTTGCCTGCCGCTCTCGTTCTCAGCGGCTGCATTGCCCGCGCAGCTGCCGACATCGTTTCTGCTCCCGTCAAGGTCGCCAGCAAAACCGCTGACTTGGCAACGACGAGTCAGTCTGAAGCAGATGAGAAACGCGGACGCGAAATCAGGAAGCGGGAAGAACAACTGGGCAAGCTTGGGCGCCGTTATGATGCACAACGCGCGGAATGTGGCCGCGGCGACGCAGACGCGTGCACAGCCGCACGCGAAACGCGTGCTGAGATGGACGTGCTTAGCCCAGCAGTTCCCGTGGATCCCAACTAGGCGGCAGCGCGCCGTAACCGGTCATTGATCGCCCTCCCAATGCCTTCTTCCGGAACGGGTGCGACCGCAATGCGCGGACGGTCGCTTGCGGCGGCTTGATGCAAGCAATCATACAGGCGGGTGGCGGCGTCGTTGAGATCGCCTGAAGCGGAAAGCGTGCAGTCTCCGCCGACCTCGCCGAAGCCAATCACGAATTCATCATCTCCGGCTAAGGTCGCGTTGAGACGCAGCGGCTTTCCAGGGGCATAGTGACTTTCCAGCTGCCCGGGGGCTTCGATCGCCGAACTGCCACTGGCTAACAGCCGCAAGCCTGTATCCGCACTGTATTGCTGGTGGAGCGCACCAAGATCGAGCGGTCCCGGACGCAATTCCTCCCAGGTGCCGTCATGACGCACAGCCAAAATTGTTGATTCCAAACCACTTTTACATGGACCGCCATCAAGAACCAGATCGACTCTGCCGTCCAGCGACTGAAGGACATGCGGTGCGGTGGTCGGGCTGATGAAACCGCTGCGATTGGCAGAGGGGGCTGCGAGCGGGAAGTCAACCGCCTGAAGCAAGGTGCGCATGACTGGGTGCGCTGGCGCACGCAGGGCAACGGTTGGCAAACCGGCAGTCACGGCAGGCGCGAGCGCAGCATCGGGCTTGCGCGGCAGGACCAGCGTGAGTGGCCCCGGCCATTCATTGCTCGCCAGGGCCTGCGCTGCCCCCGAAAGCTCCGCATAGCGCAGCGCCTGCTCTGCATCGCGCACATGGACGATCAACGGGTTAAAGTCCGGTCGGCCCTTGGCTGCGTAAATCTTCGCGACCGCCTCTGGTGAATCAGCCCTTGCTGCAAGGCCATAAACCGTCTCGGTTGGAACCGCGACCAGTCCGCCTCGTTCGAGAATCGCGGCCGCTCGCGCAATTCCCTGCGCATCTGCGAGCAGCACTGCCGTAGCGTTCTTGCCGGACATAGTCGCGCGCTATAGAGGATGCAGCAGATTGCCAAGAGGCCAGAATTGCAAAAGGCCGGAAACGCCAGAGAGAACAGGATAAGGAACGGGATTCAGTGCTCGATTACACGCCGCCTACACAGGACCAGTTGCTCGCCATTCGCGTCAATGCAGGTATCGAGGAGCTCGCCGCTTCGGAGAAATTCGAAGCGGCCGAAGCCGACCTTGTCGAAGCGATAGTTGCGGGTGTGGGCCAGTTTGCCGCAGGCGAATTCGCCCCCCTCAACCGCATTGGCGACCTGGAAGGAGCTCAGCTCGAAAACGGGGTTGTTCGTCTGCCGGAAGGCTTCAAGAAAGCCTACGAGGCCTATGTCGAGCAGGGCTGGAACGCGATCGCCTCTCCTGAGGATTTTGGCGGGCAGGGCCTGCCTTTTGCCCTTGCCTGCAATGTGCTGGAAAATCTGGGTTCGGCGAATATGGCGTTCACGCTGCTCCCGATGCTGAGTGTTGGCGCGATTGAAGCGCTGGAGCACCACGGCTCAGATGCGCAGAAAGCGAAGTACTTGCCAAATCTCGTAAGTGGTCAATGGTCGGGAACGATGAACCTGACAGAGCCGCAAGCTGGCTCTGACGTCGGGGCTTTGCGGGCCACCGCGACGCCGATCAATGAAGGCGAGCACGCTGGCAAGTATCTGATCAAGGGCCAGAAGATCTACATCACCTGGGGTGAACATGATCTGGCAGAGAACATCATCCACCTCGTGCTGGCGCGGCTGCCCGATGCGCCAGAAGGCTCGCGCGGGATCTCGCTTTTCATCGTCCCCAAATACCATGTGAAGGATGATGGCGCGCTCGGGCCGAAGAACGATCTGCGCTGCGTCAGCCTTGAGCACAAGCTCGGCATCAACGCGTCACCGACTTGTGTCATGTCCTATGGCGATAATGAACAATGCGTGGGCGAGCTAGTCGGCGCGGAGAATCGCGGACTTGCCGCGATGTTCACGATGATGAACAATGCCCGCATCAATGTAGGCAACCAGGGCGTGCAGATTGCTGAGCGCGCGACTCAACAGGCGGTTGCTTACGCCACTGATCGCGTGCAGTCCGTGCGGGCGGGTTCGCCCGACAAGAACCCCGTTGCGATCATCGAGCACCCTGATGTTCGCCGCATGCTTTTGCGGATGAAGGCGCTGACTGAAGGTTCGCGCGCGCTGCTGTATTACTGCGCGGGTCAGGTCGATCGCGGAACCCTGGGTGACCAGAATGCCAAGGCGCGCGGTGAAGTGCTGGTTCCCCTGATCAAGGCATGGGGCACCGATATCGGCATCGAAGTCGCCTCGCTCGGTATCCAGATCCATGGCGGGATGGGATTCGTCGAGGAAACCGGCGCCGCGCAGCACTGGCGCGATTCGCGCATTGCTCCGATCTATGAGGGCACGAACGGGATTCAGGCGGCCGATCTGGTGACGCGCAAGCTGGGCCTAGAAAATGGTGAAGTCGTGCTGTCGCTTCTCGCGGAAATTGCGCGGGATTGCTCGGAAGAGCCGGGTCTGGTTGCGCTGGCGCAGGATTGTTCGGCGATTGCCGAGTGGATGCGCGATGAGGCCAGTCTCGATGACAGGCTGGCAGGCAGCGTTCCTTTCTGCACCATGATGGCAGTTGCGGTGGCGAGCTGGCAGCTTGCGAGACAAGCCAGGGCGGTTGCGAATGGCGATGCCCCCGCGCTTGCGGAAACCAAGCCGGTGACGGCGCGCTTCTTCCTTGATCGCATTGTTCCAGAGGCGAGAGGCTTGAAGGCCGGTGCGACCGGAGGCGCCGATTTGCTATATCAGCTCCCGGCTTCAGCCTTTGCCTGAAACGATGGAAAGTAGCGCAGATCTCTCTGAGCAGATCAGGCGGATCGCCGATGCGCTGGAGCGAATAGCGCCAGCCGCGCCCGTCCCCGTCGATTGGCGCAACGCTCCTGCCTATGTCTGGTCAGGTCAAAGTGCGCATGCGCTCGATGCAATAGAAGCCCCGAAACTCGATCAGTTGCGCGGTATTGATCGCCAAAAGGACTTGCTGCTCGACAATCTGCGCAGACTGGCCTGGGGACATGCCGCACATGATGTGCTCTTGTGGGGTGCGCGGGGTATGGGCAAGTCCGCGCTTCTGCGTGCGGGTGTTATCCGGGTGCAAAGTGAAGCACCGATGGCCATGGCGCTCGTGCAAGTGACTGCTAATGCATTGGATTCGCTTCCGGAGCTGTTCCGCCAGTTAGGTGAAGTTAGACGTCAGTTCGTCATATTTATCGATGATCTGGGGTTTGCCGAGGACGACACGGTAGGCCCGCGTCAGCTGCGCAGCTGGCTTGAGGGCGGAGTCGAAGCGCGCCCCGCCAATGCGCGGCTTGTAGTCACATCAAACAGGCGCGCAATCCTGGCGCGGCAGGCCAAGGAACAGCAAGGGGGCGATGACGAAGGTGCCCTCAATCGGCGCGATGCAGTGGATGACAAGCTCGCTCTGGCGGATCGCTTCGGGCTGACGCTTGGTTTTCACCCTTGCGACAAAAATACATTCGTCGAGATCATTGCTTCCTATGCTGAGCCGCTAGGTCTCGCGTACGACGAAGCTGACGCGCTGGAGTTCGCCATGCGGCGCGGTCAGCGATCAGGGCGTTCCGCCTGGCATTACGTAATCGAACTCGCAGGGAAGGCGGGAAAACAGGTTAGCCGCTAATCCTCGCGGTTCGGGGCTATTTCGAACAACTCAAACCGGAAGTCGTCTCGCGCAACTCTTCGTAATCAATCCACGCCTTGCGCGCGCCGCCTATTGCGCGGGCGTCTGCCGCGCATAGTCTTCTTCATTGAAAATCGCCCTAGGATCGCCGCGCAGTTCCCGCTGAGCCCGCAAGGACTCGCGCCGGAAGCGCTCTATGGCAGGGCCGGGCTTGGCAGTGGGATCAAAGACGCGCCAAATGATGCCGGCCGTATCGTCACTGACCAGCAGCGCGCCATCGCCGGCCCATTCGACCCAGGTGGGGCGACCTTTCGTCGTCCCATCATTGTTGAGGAAGCCCGAGAGAATCTCGATCGGTTTGCCCTGTGGGTTACCGCGATCATCAAACGCAACATAGACTACGTTGTACCCCGATGGTGGCTTGCGGTTCCACGACCCGTGGTTTGCGACGAAAGCCCCGCTTGAAAAGGCATCTCCCATCCGGTGTCCTTCGACCGTGAAGACAAGGCCAAGCGCCGCCACATGGGGGCCCATCGCGTATTCAGGACGGCGCGCATATTCCATGAGATAGGCGGGCATGGGCGCTTCAACCCGCTCGTCGATATTGTCGCGCCAGTAGACCCAGGGCCAGCCATATTGTGCCCCGACTGGCACATTGGTGAGGTAGTCAGGCACCAAGTCGGACCCAAGCATGTCGCGCTCATTCACGGTCGTCCAGAGCTCGCCCGACCAGGGATTGAAGTCGAGACCATTGGGATTTCGCAGGCCAACTCCGAATTGGCGCTGTCGTCCGGTTGAAATCGTGTATTCCCAGATCATCGCGCGGCCTTCTTCCACGTCCATGCCCTGCTCGCCGATGTTCGAAACCGACCCCACAGCGACGAACAGGCGATCACCTTCAGGGTGCAATTCGATGTTGCGCATCCAGTGTCCTCCGCCGGGCGGCAGGTCCATAAGCTTGGTCGATTTTGACGTAATGACGTCAGAACCAAGCTTATAAGGAAATGAAATCAATGCGTTATGGTTGGCAACATAAAGCGTATCGTCCGCCCAGGCCAGGCCGGAAGGGGAGTCGAGATTTTCGAGCAGCACGATCTGTGTCTCAGCCACGCCATCGCCGTCACCATCGCGCAGCAGCAGCACCTGATTGGCGGAATCGCCTTTCGCACCAGCCCGCGTCATGAGCCAGTCGGCAATCCAGGCGACCAGTCCACCGTCTTCTTCAGACTTGGGCGACCGCGTCAGGGCAACGAGAATATCACCATTGGGCAGCGCGTGCATCACGCGCGGATGATCGAGACCTTGGGCAAATCGCTGCACCTCCAATCCTGCTGCAGCGTTCGGGCTTTCACCCTCTGCCCAGCCTACGGGTTTGGCGATCTGAACGGTCGGGATTGATTCGGCATTGGGTTCCTGCAGCGTAGGATCAGTGCCAGTGACCTCCTCGAGCGACAGGTCGGCGGTATCGCCGCGGGTCACGAAAAAGAGGGCAAGGCCCACGATCAATATCAGGGCGAGAATTACGAGCAGGATCTTGCGGGTACGTGTCATGCAAAGAATGATAAGCGAGCGCTGCTCGGGCGGCAATGCTCAATCCGCTGTTGATCGCGCTGGCTCTTGGCGGATCGTCTTTTCGTCCCTAAGTCGAGATCCATGTACGACTTTGCACTCAATCCTGATTTGCCGGCGGAAGAGCGCTATCGCGAGCTTACTCAGATGGCACTGGCTTTGACGGAGGGTGAAGAAGACCCAATCGCCAATATGGCAAACGTCGCAGCCCTGATTTCGGAATGCGTCCCGAAGCTCAACTGGGCAGGCTTCTACCGCGCGACGAACGGCAAGTCCGGCCCTGAGCTTGTTTTGGGACCGTTTATCGGACGACCGGCCTGTATCCGGATTGAGTGGGGAGCGGGGGTTTGTGGCACAGCGGCGGCCTCTGGCGCAACGCAGCGCGTCGAAGACGTGCACGCCTTTCCTGGCCATATTGCCTGTGATGCCGCGAGTCGCAGCGAGTTGGTGGTGCCGATTTTCAAGGATGGCGCGGTGATTGGGGTGCTTGATCTCGATTCGCCTGAACCAGGGCGGTTTGCTCCGCAAGATGCGGCGGGCTTCGAAGCCTTGGTTGACGCGATTTCAGACCGTATAGCTGGTTAGAAGCGAATCCGCAGTTCAGCGACAAAAAAGTTGTCTGGCGCAACTTCGAAGTGCTTGCGCTAAATATCTCCGCCCGTAAGCCTCTGACAAATCAGGTCTAACTGATCGAGCGTGCGATATTTGATCGTTACTGCACCGCTCTTGGGATCTCCGTCGGTGTTGATCCGGACCGTCATCCCGAGAAAATCCTCAAGATGGTTCTGAACCGCAGCAATGTCGGCGTCTTTCTCGCTGCTACCCCTATGGGCAGGCTTGGCAGACTTGGTCTCGATCGGCCCTCTGGCCAGCCGCTCAACTTCTCGCACGGACAACCCGTCTGAAACCGTTCGCCGGGCCAGCCCAACCGCGTCTTCATGGCCGATCAACGCGCGCGCATGGCCCATCGAGAGTTTGCCGCCCTCAACCAGCTCGAGCACGGCTTCAGGCAAGCTGAGAAGACGCATGAGGTTCGCAACATGGCTGCGCGATTTCTCGACCATCTTTGCGATCTCGGCCTGCGTCATATCCTGCTTTTCAGCCAGATTCTGATAGGCTCGCGCCTCTTCGATTGGCCCAAGGTCTTCCCGCTGAAGGTTTTCGATCAGGGCGAGCGCCATTGTATCTGCATCGTCCAAATCGCGCACAAGTGCAGGAATTTCATGCAAGCGCGCCTTTTGCGCCGCTCGCCAACGACGTTCGCCGGCAATGAGCTGGAATTTTCCGTTACCGCGAGGCCTGACAATGATGGGCTGGATGACGCCGCGGGCAGCGATCGAGCCGGCAAGTTCCTCGAGCGCCTCCTCGTTAAAATGCTGACGGGGTTGACCGGGCAGTGGCTCAATCGATGAAACAGCCAGATGAGCCAGTCCATTCGCGATGTAATTGCCTGAATTATCGCCGATTTGTCCGCGTTGAACCTCATTTGTAAGCGTCAGCGGCTCTTCCTTGAGCGCATCACCCAAAAGCGCGCCAAGCCCCTTGCCCAGTTTTCGCTTGCGGTCGGCCGCACTGCGGTTCGGCACGGTCAAAGGTGGAAATTCGCCACGCTTATCATCTGCATCACTGCTCACGCCGCCTTCCTTTCTTCAGGCAGTCGGCCAATCAGTTCGCGTGCCAGGGCCATATAGGCCCTGCTGCCGGCGCAAGAATGGTCATAAATCAACGCTGGTAAGCCGTGGCTGGGCGCCTCAGACAGTCGCACATTGCGCGGAATAACGGTTTCGAACACCAGATCGCCGAGGCATTCACGGACATCCTCGGCCACCTGATCGGTCAGTCGGTTGCGACGGTCGAACATGGTGAGCCCCACTCCCACAATCCCCAGCCTGGGGTTGAACCTTTGCTGCACCCGCTCGACTGTCTGCAAAAGTTGACTGAGGCCCTCCAGCGCGAAAAATTCGCATTGAAGCGGAACCAGCAGGGTATCGGCAGCACACAGCGCGTTGAGCGTCAGCAATCCGAGGGACGGAGGGCAGTCGATAAAACACACATCGTGGCCACGATGATGCGCGAGAGCCTTTTGCAGACGTTCAGTGCGTTCATCGACGGAGACCAGTTCAATCTCTGCCCCACTCAGATCCACTGTGGCTGGCACAATGTCGAGCCCAGGAATGGTAGAGGAAACAATCGCCTCTGAAAGCGGAACACAGTCGACCAGCAGATCATAGCTCGACACACCTCTTGCTGCGCTTGGCACCCCCATACCCGTCGATGCATTGCCCTGCGGGTCGAGGTCGATCAGCAAGGTACGCCATCCCGTAGCCGCCATCGCCGTCGCAATATTCATTGCCGTGGTGGTCTTGCCCACTCCGCCTTTTTGATTGGCTATTGCAATGGTGATCATGATTCTGCCCTCGCCATATGGCCGGTCAGGCAGCTTTATCCACCTGTTCCGATGATAATACCAGCTTCTGCGTCAGTCACGGAATGTTTCACGTGAAACATCGCACGGCGCTTTTTTGGAAGCTCGGAGCATTCTTGCGCGGCAGAGCGCCCTTTGGGCAAGAGATAAGTGGTGGCTCTTGTGGAAAATGGGGCGGATAAGTTGAGGAGTTTAGGGAGAGGTGCAAAGGCGCGGGCGGAGATCACTCGTGCCTCAAACGGTTCCACCACCTCCAGACGGACACCTTTGACCTCACAATTCTCCAACTCAAGCCTTGCGCATACCCGCTTGAGAAACTCGACCCGGCGACTGCGAGATTCGACGAGAACGACAGGCATTTCAGGGCGTAAGGCCGAAATGACAACGCCGGGGAAGCCCGCGCCGGTGCCTAGATCGAGCCACGGCCCTACTGTTTCACGTGGAACATGAGCCAAAAGCTGGGCGCTGTCGGCCATATGCCGCAACCACAAGGAGTCCTCGCTTGTGCGCGAGATGAGATTTTGTTTCTGGTTTTCCTCTAGGAGGAGCCGCGCGAACAGTTCGAGGCGGTCAATGGCCCCTTCATCGCCAAGCGCTGAACAATATTCGCGCGCCTCAGCCTCGTTGGTAAGGAGCGATTCTTCAGACAAATCCTACGCCGCCTGTTCGGTCAGTTTCTGCCGGCGTTTCGCATGGACAAGCAAGGCCGAAAGAGCGGCAGGCGTAATCCCCGCGATACGCCCAGCTGCGGCCAAGCTTGCCGGTTGCGCCGCTGACAGGCGTTCAACCATCTCATTCGAGAGACCCGGCACTTCGCTGAAGGGAAAGTCCGAACCGAGCGACAGCGCCTCACTGGCACGCAGGTCACGCAATTCAGCGTCCTGGCGTGCCAAATAGGGTGCATAAGCCGCATCTTCAGCCATCTCCCCCGCCAGTGCGTCGAACGGGTCGAATGTATCACTCAGCCATGGCGAAAGATCTGCCAAGGCAACCCCATCGTGACGCAGCCATTCAGAGACGAGCTTCTCCCCGGTATCGCGACGCACCGGCAGACCCGCGTCAGCGAGGTCCTTCGCGCTAATGGCCTTGTCAAACTCGCACTGGATCGATTCACGTGACACCTCCCGCTGTGTGAACCACTCGGCCCGCTGCGCCCCAATGCAGCCTGCGGACAATCCGAGAGGTGTAAGGCGTGTAGAGGCATTGTTCGCGCGCAGCCGGAGACGATACTCCGCGCGCGAAGTCAGCATGCGATAAGGCTCAGACACGCCTTGCAGCGTCAGATCATCCACCATTACTGCGATATAGGAATTGGCGCGATCGAGCGCCGGGGCGGGTTTCCCTAGCAACGAGCTCGCAGCGTGAAGTCCGGCGATCAGACCTTGCGCAGCAGCTTCCTCATATCCAGTTGTACCGTTGATCTGCCCTGCGCAATACAAGCCGGGGATCGCGCGTAGCTGCAAGTCACTGGTAAGAGCACGCGGATCGATGTGGTCATACTCGACAGCGTAACCGGGAACCTCCATCTCGACGCGCTCAAGGCCCGGCATGGCTCGCAGCATGGCAAGCTGCACATCGGTTGGGAGTGAGGTGCTTATCCCGTTCGGATAGACCAGATGGGTGTTCAAACCTTCCGGCTCCAGAAAAACCTGGTGTCCATCACGATCGCCAAAGCGGTGGATCTTGTCCTCAATCGAAGGACAATAGCGAGGACCGGCCGCTCCAATTGCTCCCGTAAAGAGCGGGGAGCGATGAAGATTGGCGCGAATGGCATCGTGCGCGGCTTCCGTGGTCCGGGTGATGGCGCAAAAGACCTGTGGGTTCGGCCGGTACCCGGTTAGCGGCGACATCGTCCACGCTTCACCATCAGAGGCTTGCTCCGGCAAGACAGCCCAATCGATTGTCCGACCATCCAGTCGTGGCGGTGTGCCTGTCTTAAGCCTCGCCATGGGGAGATCTGCCCCGCGAAGCTGCTCTGCCAGGCGCCGTGCCGCATTCTCACCGATGCGCCCCCCGTCAAAACGCTCCTCACCGCGGAAGAGAGTGCCACCCAGAAATGTCCCGGTGCACAGGATCACCGCGGGGGCTTCAAGTGCAGTCCCGTCGGCCAACTCGAGCCCGTTCACACGATCCCCAGAAAGGCAGAGCGCAGCAGCCTCACCCTCAATCAGAGTGAGGTTGTCTTGTGCATTTACGATACGCTGCACGGCAGCCCTGAAGAGAACCCGGTCTGCCTGAACACGCGGCCCCCAAACCGCACTCCCTTTCGATCGGTTGAGCATCCGGTAATGAATCGCGCCGGCATCAGCCGCACGCCCTATGACACCGTCCAATGCATCAACCTCGCGGACAAGGTGCCCCTTGCCCAGTCCGCCGATTGCAGGATTGCAGCTCATCGCCCCAATCGCGCCGAGGTCAAAGCTCACCAGTCCAGTGCGCGCACCCATGCGAGCGGCCGCGCAGGCCGCTTCGACACCGGCATGACCGCCGCCGACCACAAGGACATCGAATGCATGCATAATGCGCGCTCAGATAGTCGCCACCGGGCTAAGCGTCAAAGGGCAATTGCAACCGGCCAACGGGGCTGTGTTCCACGTGAAACATCACTTTCCGATACAGAACCGGCCAAACAGAGTATCGAGCATGTCTTCCGTCGTGGAGCGGCCGATCAAGCGGTCAAACGCAACACGCGCGCCGCGCAAACCTTCTCCAACCAAGAGCAGGTCCGAACGCTCGCGTAGGTCGCACAAGGCGAAATGCGCGTCAGCCACCAGTGCATGCTGCCGCGCATTGAGCGCCGCCTCACCAGGCTTAGGCAGTGCGCCCCGAGCAGTCGCCACGAGATCAGACCTGAGGGCATCAATGCCCTCACCCGTCACAACGGAAACACAGTGGCGCGGATTGACCTTCGGCCTGAAGTCTGGGGCATCACACCGCGACGCTATCTCCCAAGCTCCAATCGGCCCCTCACCCTCTTCACCAAGCCAAAGCACGAGATCCGCGCGCTCCGCGGCTTGCCTTGCGCGCTGCACTCCAATCACTTCGATCGGATCCTCTCCATCATCGCGCAATCCAGCAGTATCGACAAAGGTAAACGGGACCCCAGAGAGACCCACAGCACGCTCAATCACATCGCGAGTGGTCCCTGCGATCGGGGAAGTAATAGCCGCTTCGTTCTCCAGTAACGAGTTGAATAGGCTTGACTTCCCACTATTTGGGGGACCTGCGAGAATTACTCTGAAGCCCTCCCCCAACCGCTCTGCTCGAGGCCGTGCCAGCCACGCTTCAAGTTCGCCAACCAATACTCCGACCCGGATGGCAAAATCCTCGGGCATGTCGCTGGAGTCCTCTTCGTCGGAAAAGTCGAGCACACCCTCAACTTCTGCAGAGAGGTCGAGCACCGTGTTCCTCCAGCCCTCAACCAGACGAGAAAAAGACCCTCCAGCCATGGCAAGCGCTGCGCTGCGCTGCATTTCGGTTTCCGCGCTGAGCAAATCGGCAAGGCCCTCTGCTTCCGACAAGTCAATCCGGCCGTTGGCAAAGGCCCGCCGGGTAAACTCCCCCGGCTCAGCCGCTCGCAACCCGTCAATCTTCGCCAATGCCGCCTCTATCGCAGCAATGACTGCCCTGCCCCCGTGGCAATGCAGTTCGGCAAGATCTTCGCCCGTTGCCGTCTTCGGACCAGGAAACCACAGGACCAAAGCTTCGTCGAGCACTTCAGCCTCTGAGTTTCGCAGCCGAGCCAGGCTTGGGCGGCGCGGCTCGACCGACCGCCCCACTAGCGCCTGTAGGGCTGCGCTTGCGCGGGGACCACTCACGCGAATAACGCCAATTGCAGCAGGGGGCGCCCCACTTGAAAGCGCAAAAATCGTGTCATTCATCGCGGTTAGCCCGATTAGGCGGTGGTTGACTGACGTCAGTCCTTCGCCTTGCCCTTGCCAGCCGCCGCAACTGCAGCGCCAGCCTTCATCGAACCCTCGACAAAATTCTGGAACAATTTCATGCCCATCTGGCCCATCGGTGCGAGTTGCTGCGCATATTCCTGCAACTGGTCAGGACTGGTAACACCCTTCATGGCCCTCGTCATCGCATCGACATAGACATCGTTTGCCTTGGACACATCGGGCAGCCCCATGAAAGCCCTCGCCTCTTCCGGGGTGCAATCAATTTCAATGTGGACCTTCATGGCGTTTCCTCCGTTGACCCCTAGACAGGCAAACTATGAATTGCAGGCTTCTCATGTTTGCCGCAGTTTGGCAAAGCCTGTCAGCAGTGAATAAGCGCAATTTGCGAGCAACTCAAAGGAACCTCCTCCTCCGATGTCAAATACCTCGTCCGACACTGTTTCGATCTCCACACTCGATGGAGCCGCTTCGTTCAACGCTTATGTTGCCCGTCCAATGACCACGCCCAAAGCGGCGATCATCGTGATCCAGGAGATTTTTGGCGTTAACCCGGGCATCCGCAAGAAATGCGATGATTGGGCAGCCCTCGGCTACCTCGCGGTCGCACCCGACCTGTTCTTCCGGATGACGCCCGGCCTCGAACTCGATCCCGACATCGAAGAGCAGTTCAATCAAGCGCTTGATTATTTTGGCAAATATAACCCGGACGACGGTGTCAAGGATATTGAGGCCACGATACACTGGGTTCGCCGCGAAGCCGGTGTCCCCAAGGTTGGCTGCGTGGGATACTGCCTCGGCGGGAAGCTTGCCTACATGACAGCTGCTCGCACCGACATAGACGCCTCGGTTGGTTATTACGGCGTGATGATCGACCAGATGCTGGGCGAAAAGCACGCAATCGCGCATCCACTGATGCTCCATATTCCGACTGAGGATCACTTTGTCGGACCTGAAGCGCAAGCCGCAATTCACGCGGGCCTGGATGATCATGAAAAGGTGACACTGTACGATTATGCAGGGCTCGATCACGGTTTCGCCGCAGAAATGGGCAACCGACGCGATGAAGCTGGTGCGCAACTGGCCGATGGGCGCACGCGCGAGTTCTTTGCCGAGCATTTGGGTTGATTGGAAATGTCAGGAGCAGCCAAGGGCCTTCAAAACTGGCACCGAGTGATCGATGGGGGCAGCAAGCCCGCCGAACTCACTGAAATCATCGCTGACGATGCCGTGTTCCACTCCCCCGTGGTCCACACCCCGCAAGTCGGTCGAGCCATCACAGTGGCCTATCTGGCTGCTGCCGGCCAAACGCTTGGCAATGACAGCTTTCGCTACGTCCGAGAGATCATAGACGGGAACAATCTGGTGTTGGAATTCACCACAGAGATGGAAGGAATTCACGTCAACGGGATTGATATGATCACCTTCGATGATGATGGAATCATAAAGGATTTCAAGGTGATGGTTCGTCCACTCAAAGCGGTCAACAAGGTCTGGGAGATGATGGGCCGAGAACTGCAAAACGCCAAGGCGAGTTAGTCGCGGGCCTCATATGCCTTGTTGAGGAACGCCGTGAAGCAGGCAAGCACGGCCTTTGCATCGGCTTGCGAACCAATCAGTTCGAAGATCCTGCGGCGCGCCTCTTCCTCGTCGTCAATATCGAAACGCTGCATTGACCAGCGCGGAAACAGGCGCGCGCCACTCTTGCGACGCGACAGCACAGTCAGCGAATGATGGCGCCGATCACGTTCAATCCTGGCCATCAACGCATCGAGCTCACCGCCCGGACCTTCGAGAGCCTGGAAAAAACGGCCTTTGGCCACTGCAAGCATTCCAGTCACCTCTAGATCGCGGTTCTTTACCGCCGCCTTTGAGACGATTTCGAAGATGTCACCGCCCGAAAGATCGGGTGAAGCGATACTCGAATAGATCAGCTGTTCCATGATGCCCCTCGAACAAATTCGGTGGAGGCATTGCACAGAGGCATAAGGTTTTCGAAAAGGGTTACCTGCGCATTCATACGCAGGCCGCCCAAGACTACTGGTTCATCGTCGCGAAGAAATCTTCGTTGGTCTTGGAATCCTTCATTTTGTCGAGCAGGAATTCCATCGCGTCGACCGTGCCCATCTGCATCAGGATACGGCGCAAGACCCACATCTTTGAAAGCTTGTCCTTGTCGACCAGCAGCTCTTCCTTGCGGGTGCCGGACTTGCCGACATCGAGCGCCGGGAAGATGCGCTTGTCCGCAACCTTGCGATCGAGCACGATTTCCGAGTTACCGGTACCCTTGAACTCTTCAAAAATGACTTCGTCCATCCGGCTACCGGTATCGATCAACGCGGTTGCAATGATGGAAAGCGAACCACCTTCCTCGATGTTACGCGCTGCACCAAAGAAGCGCTTGGGGCGCTGCAACGCGTTGGCATCGACACCCCCGGTCAAAACCTTGCCGGAGCTTGGCACGACCGTATTGTAGGCGCGGCCGAGACGTGTGATCGAGTCGAGCAGGATCACGACATCCTTCTTGTGTTCGACCAGACGCTTCGCTTTTTCAATCACCATTTCAGCGACTTGAACGTGACGTGTCGCAGGTTCGTCAAAAGTCGACGAGATCACCTCGCCCTTCACGCTGCGTTGCATGTCAGTGACTTCTTCCGGTCGTTCATCGACGAGCAGCACCAGCAGGAATACCTCTGGATGATTGTCGGTGATCGCCTTGGCGATGTTCTGCAACAGGACGGTCTTACCCGTACGCGGCGGCGCCACGATCAGCGCACGCTGACCTTTACCTTGGGGCGAAATGATATCGATGACCCGCGCGGACTTATCCTTCACAGTCGGATCGAGAGTATCGAGATTGAGCTTCTCATCTGGATAGAGCGGCGTCAGATTGTCAAAATTCGTACGCAAGCGAACCTCGGCAGGATCCTCGAAGTTCACGCTCGTAAGACCGGTCAAGGCAAAGTAGCGCTCACCTTCCCTGGGGGCCCGGATCTGACCCTCAACCGTGTCGCCAGTACGCAAGCCCCATTTGCGGATCTGATTCGGCGAAACATAGATATCGTCCGGTCCGGCAAGGTAGTTAGCTTCAGGCGAGCGGAGAAAGCCAAAGCCATCCTGCAGCACTTCGATCGTGCCGATGCCCATGATCTTCTCATCATAGTCTTCGTCTTCGGCAAGCTCGCGCAGAATACAGAACATCAGGTCCTGGCGCCGCATTGTCGAAGCGCCTTCAACGCCGAGCTCTTCCGCCATGCTGACGAGTTCGGCCGGGGTCTTTGCTTTCAAATCCTTGAGATGCATGAGTTTTATTCCGTAATTGGGTAATTGGCCGACAGGTCAGTGCCTCAGTGTTGAGGACCAGGGCTTGGAGAAAGCAGACCTTGCAAAAGAGCTTCGATCACTCTGCGCAATGCCGGATTGGATGCGGAAGAAATACGGATCGCGCAGAAGCGCGTCAACTCAGATTCGGCGCAAAACCAAACAGCGTCTGACTAAAACGGCTTAACCACCACCAGAATGACAATCAGCACCAGCAGCAGACCGGGCACTTCGCCAAACATCCTCAGCTGCTTTTCACTCAGCGGACGCTGACCCGACGCATTCTTCTTCACCTGTGCAACCAGAAATCCGTGAAAACCTGTCAGGAGCACAACCAGCAGGAGCTTCGCATGAAGCCAACCGAGCCCCGCACCGCCGCTGAACAGACCAAGCTCGCTCGCCATCAGGAGGCCAGCGACCCATACGACGATCATGCTGGGCGTGAGGATAATCTTTCGCAGAAGACCCATGCGCTTGATCCATTGCGCCTCTTCCTCGGAACCTGCCGCCGCCGAATGCACGTAAATCAACTGGCGCGGGAGCATGAAGAGGCCCGCCATCCAGAACACCATGAAGATGATGTGCGCCGCTTTCAGCCAGAGATATGTCACCGCGATTACGTCCTGCATCAAATGGGTATCTAGGGGGCGTGGGGGCGAACGTCACCCCCCTGCCGCCCGAATGAATGGCAACAGGCCGGACAATCAGCCCCGAACAGCCGTAACCAGCTGCTCGACATGATCGATCGGCGTAAACTGTCCAATCCCATGACCAAGGTTGAAGACGTGAGGACGGTCCTTGAAGGCATTGAGGATATACGCAATCCGCTGCGTCAGGGCATCACCGCCTGCAAACAGCAGCAAAGGATCGAGATTGCCCTGCACCGGCATACCTTTCGGAAGGACCTCATTCGCCCAGACCGGATCGAGCGTCTCATCCAGACCCACCGCGTCCACACCGGTAGCGCGGGCATAGTCAGCCAGCTTGGCGCCTGCGCCCTTGGGGAAGCCGATCACCGGTGTATCGGGATGGCTTTGCTTGAGCGCCGCCGTGATCCTTTGGTTGGGCGCAATGACCCAGCGCTCAAACTGATCGGGCGCAAGGCTTCCGGCCCAGCTGTCGAACAACTGCACAGCTTCCGCACCTGCATCGATCTGCCCGCGCAGATAGGTAATCGAGACATCGGCAATCGCATCAATGATCGACTGGAAACGTGCCGGATCCTTGTAGGCGAGTGCGCGGGTCTCACCCTGATCGCGGCTGCCCTCGCCATTCACCATGTATGTCGCAACGGTCCACGGGCTCCCGGCAAAGCCAAGCATGGTGACAGTGTCATCGAGCGCGGCGCGGCACAGCCGGACAGTCTCGTAAACCGGTTCAAAGCGCTCATATTGAGGCGTGAAGTGCGACAGCTCAGCGTCTAGCAACGGGGGCGAGAGCTTGGGTCCTTCGCCCGCAAGAAACTCCAGGTGTTGTCCCATTGCATGGGGTACAATCAGGATATCGGAGAACAGAATCGCGCCATCAAATCCGAATCGGCGCAAGGGCTGCAAGGTGATCTCGCAGGCTGCTTCGCTGTCATAGACGAGATCGAGAAAGCCGCCCTTCTCTGCTCTGAGCTCGCGATATTCCGGCAGATAGCGTCCTGCCTGCCGCATGAGCCACATGGGCGCTTTGTCCTGTCGCTGACCGCGTAACGTTTCGAGAAGTGCACCAGGCATTCGGGTATCCAATCAATAAAATTATATATTTATATAAGGATTATGGAGTCTGTTGGCCCTGTGGAAAGCGGGAATTGCCAATCCCTGCCCGATTTTTCCGCGCATGAACAGGGCTCACCTTGACTGCGAATCGTGGAAAGTCTTGAGTCGAGTCAAATTTATCCGCACTATCCCCAAGCTGTCGAAAAAGCGGGAGCGCTGTTGGCAAACCCCCTTGCTCAAACCGGTATTGCGAGGATGAAACTCATCCCCGAACTTGTCGTCAGACTTCTCCCATGGTTTATGCCACTTGCTTTCCACAAGCCATTCTCACCATCCGGACATCACTGACCCCATGAAGAAAATGCATCTCCACCTGGTCTCGGACTCCACCGGTGAGACGCTGGAGATGATTGCCAAGGCGGCGTTGGCGCAGTTCGACAATCCGGATGTCGTACGCCATTTCTGGCCAATGGTTCGCAGCCGTCAACATCTCGATCGGATTGTCCCCGATCTCGCCGGTAATCCAGGCCTTGTCCTGTTCACACTGGTGAATCCCGAAACCCGTGCGCGGCTGGAGGAGCACTGCCGCCAGCTCGCCCTGCCCGCCGTTCCTGTGCTCGATGCGGTTACCGCCGCGCTGGAATCGCAACTGGGCGAGGAAGCCCATGGCAAGCCAGGGCGCCAGCACTTGATGGACGAGGAATATTTCAAGCGGGTCGAAGCGATCCAGTTCACTATCGCCCATGATGACGGCGTAGGCTGGGAGAATTGGGAAGAGGCGGACATCGTGCTGGCCGGAGTATCGCGCAGCTCGAAAACGCCGACCAGTATCTACCTCGCCAATCGTGGCTACAAAACCGCGAATATCCCCATTGTTATCGAAAGCCCGCCGCCCAAGGCCCTGTTCGGCTTGCGCAATCCGCTTGTGGTGGGACTTACCACTGCGCCTGATCGGCTGGTGCAGATCCGCCGTAACCGTCTGCTCTCGCTCAATGAAGGTACGGAAACTTCCTATGTCGACAACGAAAGAGTGCAGCAGGAAGTACAATATGCGCGCCGCATGTTTGCGGACAATGGCTGGCCGGTGATCGATGTGACGCGCCGCTCGATCGAGGAAAGCGCAGCGGCGATCATTCGGCTTGCGCAGGAACGCACGCGCCGGGATCAACCGGTTGATGGAACCGCAAAGCCGATCTGATACCATGCTGCAAAACGAACCGATCATCCTTGCTTCAAAGAGCGCCTCTCGCCGCGCGATGTTGGATGCCGCTGGCATTCAATACGAAGCGATCCCGGCCGAGATTGATGAGCGTGCGGTGGAGGCTGCATGGACTGGTGGTGAAGAAGACCATGTCGTTGCCGGTATCTCGGCGGCGAAGGCGTTAGCAGTTGCAAAGGACCACCCAGCCCCATTTGTGCTAGGCTCAGATTCACTGGTCGTTGTTGATGGTAAGCGGTTCGACAAACCCGCCTCAAGAGAAGACGCCGCCGAACACCTTCGCTTTTTTTCAGGCAAGACCCTCGAACTCTACGCTGGCGCTGCGCTTGTTCTTGACGGGCTTCTGAAATGGGAATGTTGGGATGTCGCGAGGCTTGAAGTGCGCGATCTTTCTGATGCGTTCATCGACGAATATCTCGAAAGAGAGTGGCCTGCCGTATCGGGATGCGTCGGAGTGTTTCGCATCGAAGGTCTCGGCATTCAGCTTTTCGAGCATATTGATGGGAGCCACTTTACGATCCTCGGGATGCCCTTGATGCGGGTTCTTTGGGCACTTCGCCAATTCGGGGCTGTCAAGGGATGAACAAGCCTTACGCCGAAGTGATCGGAGACCCGATCGCGCAATCGAAGAGCCCGTTGCTCCACGGGTTCTGGCTTGAGAAACTTGGGATCGAAGCCGAGTATCGCGCCTGCCATGTCAAACCCGAGGGTCTTGCCGACTATTTCGTTGACCGGCGGGCCGACTCGAGCTGGCGCGGCTGCAACATCACCATGCCGCACAAGCAGGCGGCGCGAGAGCATCTTTATAGCGTCGAAGAAATCGCTTCTTCGATTGGCGCGGTAAACACGGTTTACCCTGCGTTCGACCGGATGTTGGCGGGGACTAACACCGATGCGGCAGGTTTTCTCGAACCTCTTCGCGAGGACCTTGCGCAAGAGCATTACTTTCGCATGGCGCGAATCTTGGGAACAGGCGGTGCTGCGCGTGCGATCATTGCGGCGCTGGCAGGCGAGGGCTTCACGCTGGTTGTCGCTGGCCGCAATCCCGACAAGGCGAGGGCGCTTTTGGATGAACTGGCGCCCGATGGCGAGCATCATGCAGTGCATCTCGATCACTTTGCCGAGCCGACCGATTTCAAGTTTGATGATCGGGAGGGGTGCCTCGATCTGGTGGTCAACGCGACCGCGCTCGGCATGAAGGGACAACCGCCTTTGAAATTTGACCTGAGCCATGCGCCGCCGCGCAGCATCTTTTACGACATCGTCTATTCGCCGCTTGAGACCGAGCTGCTCGCCGATGCTGCCAAGGCAGGGTTCCGAACGCTTGACGGGCTCAACATGTTGATCGGTCAGGCGGCGGTCGCCTTCGAGCACTTCTTTGGTCAGGCCGCCCCGCGCGAATACGATGCCGAACTGCGGGAGCTGCTTCTTAGATGACAAGACCGCTCATAATCGGCCTCACCGGTTCGATCGGCATGGGCAAATCCACCGTCGCCGACATGTTCGAACGGGCAGGAGTCCCGGTGTTCGATGCCGATGCGGAAGTGCGCCGCATGCAGGGACCAGGTGGTGAATTGCTGTCTGCAATCGAGGCTGCCTTTCCCGGCTCGACCGGCCCTGATGGCGTCAAGCGCGAGGCATTGGGCGCAATCGTGTTTTCTGACAAGGACAAGCTCAAGCAGCTTGAAGCGATCGTCCACCCAGCAGTCGCTTCCAAACGCATGGAGTTCATGATCGAGCATGGCGGCGCACCGATGGTGGTGTTCGACATCCCGTTGCTGTTCGAAGGCGGTGGCCAGAGCCAGGTCGACACTGTTGTGGTTGTTTCTGCCCCACCTGAAGTGCAACGCAAGCGCGTGCTCGCCCGTCACGGCATGACGGAAGAGAAGTTCGCAGATATCCTCAACCTGCAGATGCCGGACAGCGAAAAGCGCGATTTGGCGGATCATGTGATCGATACAGGGACAACGTTGGCTGAGACCGAGTCGGCGGTTCGTGCCTTGGTGGAAAAGCTTAAGAAGATCCGCGAAGCCTCAAGCTAATCACGCTTCAAAACCCCGAAGCACAGGTTTTTCTCAGCAATAAAGGCAAAACCATCCTCTCTCGTTCAAACCCCTCTTGCGCGAAGCCGTGCATGGTCCGATAGTATAGCTAATGCGCGAAATTGTGTTTGATACTGAAACCACCGGCCTCGACCCCAAGACGGGCGACCGGATGGTCGAAATCGGCTGCGTGGAACTCTATAACCGGGTACCAACAGGTGAAACGTACCACGCCTATTTCAACCCCCAGCGCGACATCCCAGCGGGCGCAGAAGCGGTACACGGCCTTTCAGCAAGCTTCCTGTCGGACAAGCCGCTGTTTGCTGACCTTGCCGATGATCTGCTGTATTTTCTCGGCGATGCACCGCTGGTTGCGCACAATGCCGGGTTCGACTTCGGCTTTCTCAATGCAGAACTGACCCTGATCGATTTTGAGCCGGTCTGCATGACCCGGATGGTCGATACCGTTGCGATTGCGCGCAAGCGCCATCCCGGCGCCAAACTCTCGCTCGACGCCTTGTGTACCCGTTATGGGGTCGATCGCAGCCACCGCGTGAAGCACGGCGCACTGCTTGACGCAGAGCTGCTCGCGCAGGTTTATGTAGAGTTGCTCGGCGGCCGTCAGATCGGCCTTGAGCTTGCAGCAGAACATCACGTTGGCAGCGGCAGTACCCCCGGCGCTGTTGCTGCGGTCATCGGCCGAAAACCTACCGGTCCCGTCAGACCGCCACGCCCGCACGCGGCCACCGATGACGAGCTCGCACGCCACAGAAAATTTATGAAAGGGTTTGACCAGCCGCTCTGGGCACGCTGAACCGGTCGCCTTGAAATTTGAGGCCGCGAAACACGCCAATTCTTAAACCTCGACAAGATACAAGAACGAAAACAGTTGCAATTGAAGGAGACTGCCATGGATATCCGCGTTTCAGGCCACCAGATTGAAACCGGCGCAGCCCTGCAGGAACATGTGGCGGAACGCTTGGGTGGGATTGTTGACAAGTATTTCGACAAGGCAATTTCCTCTCATGTCACCTTTGGCAAGGCCCCGGCGGGCGCATTCCATTGCGATATCGTCACCCATGTAATGCAGGGCCTGATCCTGCGCAGCCAGGCCGAAGCGCAGGATGCACATCTTGCGCTGGATGGTGCGGCAGAGAAGATCGACAAGCAGTTACGACGCTACAAGCGGCGCCTTAAGGATCGGCACGAACAGTCCGCTCACGCGATGAGGCAAGAGGAAGCGGCCTATTCTTTCGAAGAAGCTGGCTACACGATCTTTGCCTCGGATGATGCAGAAGAAGAAGTTACCGCGGACGCCCCGCCGATTATCGCGGAGACCAGCACGGATATTCCCGAGGCGAGTGTTGCCGATGCCGTGATGATGCTCGATTTGAGACACACCAACGCCTTGTTCTTCAAAAATGCTGGCACCGGGCGGCATAATATGGTTTACCGCCGCTCCGATGGTTCGATCGGATGGGTCGAGCCGCGCTGACACGGGAAGGTTTCACAGCGCTGCCCCACGCGCGAGACTGCAGGGATCCCGTTGATATTGAGAAGAGGGCCGCCGCTTCACGGCGATCAGCTCTTTGGCTGGCAGAGCGCACAGCAGATGCGCAGCCGGCAACGGTCGAACACAAGAGAACAGTTAAGATAAACGTCTGAGATGAGTGTAAATTTCCAACTGCTTCCGCAGGCGGTCGCAAGTGCGAACCCGCAATCCAAGCAAGAAGCGCTTGAGCGCGTTGCTGCGCTGGCTGCGCGCGTCTACGATATCGACGAGGCTGCCGTGCTCGACGGTCTTGAAGAGCGTGAGCGCCTTGGGAGCACAGGATTTGGCCGCGGTGTAGCGATTCCTCACACCCGCTCCGATGCGATCAAGCGTCCGATTGTCGTCCTGTTGCGCCTCGAATCGCCGGTCGAGTTCGATGCTGCCGACGGGATGCCGGTGGATCTCGTATTTGGGCTTGTCTCGCCGGAACGTTCAGGCGCCACGCACCTGCATGCGCTGGCGGCCATTTCCAGGCTCGTTCGCGATGACGCAATGCATGAGGCTCTCAACGAGGCTACTAGCCCTGAAGCGCTCTATGCCTTGCTCTCCAACCAGCTTGAGCGTGATGCAGCCTGACGCGCAGAGTGCTGATGATGAGGGGGCTGCGCTGCATCATCGCGCATTGGAGCACCTCTATCATTCTGCGCCGATCAACAAACTGTTTGCCTCCAGTCTGACGATTCCTGGCGTAGGTCTGTCCCAGATCCATTTCACCGTCAGTGAAGAGACCTATCATGCAGCCGGCGCGGCGCATGGCACGATTTACTTCAAGATGCTCGATGATGCGGCGTTCTATGCTGCCAATACGCTTGCGACCGATCGCTTCCTGTTGACGACCGGCTTCAACTTACATTTCACCAAGCCAGTGCGGGCCGGCGAAGTGATCGCCGAAGGCCGCTGGGTCAGCGGCAAACGCCGCGTGTTCGTGGCCGAGGCGCGGCTGATCAACAGCGAAGGTGAGGAGATCGGGCGGGGAACCGGTACATTCATGCGCTCGCGAATCGCCCTCTCCAGCCTGGCCGGATACAAGGCATAACGGGTTTGGCCCTGATGGATGAACGCCTCCCCGCGCATTTGGAAGTTGCGGCTATAATTCGCCTCGCTCAAAGCGAAGGAGGCTTCGCAACTGTGCTGGCACGCGGAGAACGCGATGCTGGAACAATTCTGCTCTTAACCACGTATCGCGGCAATAGTGTTACGCTTTTCGAGCGAATGCCGCAACTGGACGGAACCCGCTCCTTCACGCCCACCAAACAGGAAAATCCTGAAAATAAACAGGAATTTGCGGATTATCTTGATCGGCGCAAGCGTCAGGATCCGGATATCTGGGTTGTTGAGGTGGATGTCGCGAACGCGCAACACTTCGTCGAATTATTGCCCTGTTAACTTGACCTTCCAGCTTCAGCCTCTATTTGGCGCGCCAGCTTCCAGGTGCGCAGGCGGCTCTGTTCGACAATACGGTCGACGAGTTAGCACGCAGACGGGGGACGGCCGGCAGGCCTGAGGACCGACCTCTCTTGCGAGTGCGAAAACGCACCGCGGTCCAGACCTGTTAGAGTGTTTTGGGCACTCGTGGTGCGTTCACCGCACAAGTTTGTATCATTCATGAGTCGCAAGGCCTTTGGGCTGAGTGCGCTTGCGCTTGTCGCGGGCGTCAGCCTTACAGTTGCGAGCGAGGAATCGTCCTCGGCATTCGCACAGGAATTGAATCCTGCTGAGTTTCCGGAACAGTCCGTTGATGCAGCAGCAGATCCCATCTTTATCGCTCAGGAAGTCGTTCAGCCTATTGCAGAACCAGCGGTCGTCACTTCAGATGATGAAACCGCGCCTGCCGCGCCCTCTTCGCTGCGCGATCTAGTCGCTCAGATCGAAACCCGTGAAACGCTCTCGGAACAGATGCAGTGCCTTGCCGGCGCGATCTATTTCGAAGCTCGCGGGGAGCCGCTTGCAGGCCAGCTCGCGGTTGCTCAGGTTGTCATCAACCGCGCCGAATCGCCGCGTTTCCCGGCCAGCTATTGCGATGTTGTCTACCAGCGTGCGCAGTTCTCGTTTGTGAAGAACGGCTCCATGCCCAAGATCCGCACCGGTTCAGCCGCGTGGGAGCGAGCCAAGGCTATCGCGCGGATCGCGCATGAAGGCCTGTGGGACAGCGCTGCCGACGACTCACTCTATTTCCACGCGAAATACGTGCGTCCAGCCTGGAGCCGCAAAAAGGCGCACCGGGCAACGATCAGCACGCACCTCTTCTACCGGTAGTTGAGAAATCCCCGGTCGCGCCGGGGTTTTGCTCAGCCCTTTAGCAATGCCCAGACAGGGGCGTGGTCGCTGGCTTTCTCACGCCCGCGATGCTCCTTGTCGACACCGACTGCGGTCAAGCGATCCGCGAGTTCGGGCGACAAGAGAATGTGGTCGATGCGGAAGCCGTGGTCGCGTTGCCAGGCCGCCGCTTGATAGTCCCAATAGGTCCACACCCCTCCACGCGGGTTGAGCGTGCGGACCGCGTCAGTCCAGCCATCACCCAGAAGCCGGGCATAGGCCGCACGCGATTCGGGTTGCATCAGAGCATCACTGGCCATTGCCTTGGCCGCCCAGACATCATTGTCTTCCGGGATCACGTTGTAATCTCCGAGAATGGCCGCTGGAATCTCCTCGGACCAGATTGCTGCCATGCGCTGACGCAGCCTTGCCATCCAGGCGAGCTTGTAGTCGAACTTCGGTCCGGGATGCGGATTTCCATTGGGCAGATAGATGCAAGCGATCCGCATTCCGGCCACATCGACCTCCAGATATCGCGCCTGCTCGCCTTCGCCGTCTTTCGGCCCTTCGATACCGAGCCCGCGCTGGACCTCCTTTGCGCCTTCGGGAACCACCTTCGTGTCTGTCAGAATCGCTACCCCATTGAAGGCCTTCTGCCCATGTGTGATGACCTGGTAGCCAAGCGCCTCCAGTTCATCACCGGGAAACCCGTCATCCTGGCTCTTGATTTCCTGCAGGCAGGCGACGGTCGGCCGGGTTTCTTCCAGCCACTCCTTGAGGCGAGGCAGGCGGGCCTTGATCCCGTTGATGTTGTAGGTCGCGATCTTCATGTGAGGCTTAGTGCCTCAAATGGCGCGCAGGGTCTAACTCAAATCCCGAAGCTGGAGCCGCAGCCGCATCCAGCAGCTGCTTGCGGGTTCTCGACGCGAAAGGCTGCGCCACCCAATGATTCGACGAAATCGACAACGCTCCCGCTCACCAGATCGAGGCTGATGGGATCGACCACCAGGCGTACATTGTCCGTCTCGCTCACCGCATCATCGCTGTCGGCTGCTTCGGCCAGGTCAAACTTGTATTGGAAGCCCGAACAGCCCCCGCCTTCAACCGACAGGCGCAGAATCGCAGGCTTGCCCTGTTTTTCGGCAATCGAGGCAATGCGTTTCGCCGCTGCAGGGGTAAGGGTGAGTGTTTCAGCCATGGAGATCATGTAGGATCAATGCACGAAGCCCTCAAGGCCCTAGGCAGTCTGAATGTAGCTTCGCATCGCTTCAGCTTCGTGGGCGACTTCATCCATCTTGGACTTCACCAGGTCCCCGATCGAGATGAAAGCCTTGAGTGCACCCTTGTCGAGCACAGGCAAATGCCGGATGCGTCGCCGCGTCATGAGCGCCAGTGCATCGTCAATCCTGGTTGTTTCGTCAACCGTAATGGCAGGCGCCGTCATGACATCGCTGACTGGCCGATTGAGGCAAACTTCCCCCTCGTCTGCGAGCCGATAGATCACATCGCGTTCGGAGAAGATGCCCACCACACTGCCATTTTCGAGTATGGGCACAGCCCCGATACGTTTGGTCGCAAGCAGTTTCACAACATCGCGAACCTGCATCGTTGCCTCGCAGGAAATGATGTCAGCTGAATTGCGGGTAGCGGTGATACGGGCGATGGTCATTGGCGCGCTCCTCTCTCGACATGCAAAGAGTGCCACTTTTGCTGCAAAAATGCGAATCTCTTCGTACTCACATCGGTTGCATTGCTGTGCGCGAGCGCCCATGAGCCTCAGCCGATGGTCAGCAAATCCCCCTTGGACGATCCGGAAAAGGCTGCATACGCGTGGGCCCGCTATCGCCGCATCATGCGGCTGATGTTTGGCATCACCATTGGTGTGGTCCTAATTGCGATTGCCTTGCTCTATGACGGGGAAGGCACCGAATCGATCCATTTCTATATCGCAGTCGCTCTCGGCATCGGCTTCACTATGCTGCTGACGAGCGCATTGATGGGGTTGGTCTTCCTGTCAAACGGCACGGGCCATGACGCTGCGGTCGATAACAATCTACCGGATAACGAGGTGGATTGAAGCCTAGGCGCCGGCCTGTTTGAGCCGGTACTCCTCGACCACTTCCCCACCAACCAAATGGCGCTGGATGATTTCTTCCAGCACGTCCTCGCTGCAGGAATGGTACCAGACACGCTCCGGCCAGACGAGCGCAATCGGGCCATTGGCGCAGATCTGCAGGCAGTCGGCCTTGGTCCGCTGGACGCCGCCGCAAGCCTTTCCCTCCGGATTGATCCGCTTGGGCCCGGCAATCTTCAACTGGTTGAGCCGCCGCTTGAGATATTTCCAAGCGGCTTCGCCATCTTCACGGGAGCAGCATTTGCCCTTTTCGCTCATTGCGCACAGAAAGATATGGCGTTCAATCGTTTCGCCACCCATTTTCGCAAGCGCGAGTTCCGCCTCCCTCAGCCCGCCACGTGGCTGGCTGGAGATATTGTCCGAACTGTCAGTGCTCATGTTCGAAGTGGTTCGAACCTGTCTATTTGCGCTTGCCAGCGATACGGGCGATTTCAGCCTGTACCATCTGTTCGACCATGCCCGGCAGGTTCTTGTCGAGCCATTCGGCGAGCATCGGTCGCAGCAACTCGCGTGCGAGTCCTTCAAGCGAAGTTTCGCCTGAGCGCACGATTTGCGGACGGGCAGGGGGCTCTGCCAGCATCGCCAGCGCGGCGAGATTGTCGCGCATGGCACCCGCTGCCGCTTCAGTTGTCAGTGGCGGCTGTTCTTCTGCCATGTCTTCTTCCTCGAGTTCCAAATCGGCCTCAGGCTCAACCAGACCTTCATCGCCGAGATATTCCATGTCAGCGAGGTCCAGCACTTCTTCCGCCGCGTCTTCGCCTGTTGCAGACTGAACCGGGGCAGACTCAACCAGCGTCTCCTCGGCTCGCTCTGTCGGCTTGCGCATCAGGAATTCCTGATCGCCATTGTCACGTGCGATCACTTTCTTGATCGATTCGAGAATTTCTTCAACTGAAGCTTCATTATGCTGCGCCATGGTGATGCCCCTAAGCCTTAAACTTTGCCCACCAATCCGCTGAGATCACTCGCTTTCCAGCGACTCAGGGTTAACAGGCGATTCACTATCCGGCGCAATTGACGCGTCAGGGGCGGGGATGTCAACGGTGCTAACCGTAGTTGCAGCAGGTTCCGGATCGCGCTGCCAGTCGAACACCTGTCCGCGCACTCGCTCGTAATTGAGCTGCGGGTCATAGAGTGGTCCGCCCATGTCGAGATTCAGGTCGCGCGCTTCCGCCCGGCCCATGAAGGTCAGTAGGCTGAACCCGGCGACATAGGCATCGCGAGTGGCTGTCACCAATTGCGACTGGGCCAGGACCAGCTCTTGTTCGGCATTGAGCACGTCCAGGATTGAGCGGTTGCCGATCGAGTTTTCCGCGCGCACCCCTTCGAGGCTCAGCTCAGCCGCTTCCACCGCGGCCTCGGCGCTCTTGATAATCGCATTGGCTGCCTGCCAGTAGGCATAGGCGGCACGTGTCTCGCGGATCACGTCACGCTCAACTGCAACGACCGTCTCCAGCGCGGCCGTCTCGCGCGCAAAGGCCTGGCGCTGGCGCGCTGCAGGCAGGCCCCCCTGAAAAATCGGAATCGTGACCTGGACCCCGACATTTGCGGTGCGTTCAGTCTGCAGCAGGTCTGCGGCAATCGGGCCGCCGAGCGTGCCGAAATAGTCAGCATAATCGTAACTTGCGAAGCCGCTGACTGTGGGCAACCGGCCAGAACCGGCCACTTCGCTCTCAAAACCTGCAGCCTTGGCGCGCGCCTTTGCCGCGATCAGGTCCGGATTGTTCTCAAGTGCGATCACCACCGCATCGCCGACAGTATCGGGTAGACCGGGCAGCGGAGGGGGCGTCTCAAGATCACCTGGGGCCTTGCCGACAAGCTGGATGTAGGTCTCGCGAGCGCCGATCAGGTTGGACTGAGCAGCCATCAGGTTGCCGCGCGCCTGCGCAAGCCGTGACTCGGATTGTGCAACGTCTGTGCGGGTTAGTTCACCGATCTGGAATCGGTCGCGGGTCGCCTCAAGATTGACCGTCAGCACTTCGACCTGGTTGGTGTTGAGTGCGACAAGCGCTTCCGTGCGAAGCACATCCATATAGGCGGCAACCACTTGTAAAAAGACCCCGCCTTCGGTTCCGCGAAGATCGGCCTGACCTGCGTCGACTCTGCCCTTTGAGGCTTTGATGGCATTGCGGGTCGCGCCTCCCGAATAAATCGGAATTTGCAAATCCGGCCCAATCTGAAAACGGCGTTCTGGTGCAGTGAAGCTGTTGGGCGAGGTCTTGACGAACTCAATATGGTTTGCGGTCACATCAACGCGCGGCAAGCCCTGAGCTTCGTTGATGACGACATTTTCATCGGTGGCGCGAAGGTCAGCCTGGGCCGCCTTCAGTGCAGGGCTGGTGTTGTAGGCCATGACCAATGCATCGCGCAGCGTCTCAGCCTGTGCCGGGAGAGCCACAAGCGCGCTCGAGACGGCCAGCAGGACAGCAAGGCGCCCGGTCTGCATCGTCAGAAGCTCCAGCTCTTGGCTTTGGCGAAAGCCCTGAGCACCGGGATGCCGATGTCAGCAACCGGCTGGAGCGTTACAGAGCCCGCAATCTTGCGCCCAACCGCGAGGCGGGTCACGCTGCGCTGATTCAGCCCAGTCACGATCCGGCCACCTTCCTCGAGCCGTTTGGCGAGACCATCGCCAAGCTCTTCAATCGCGCCATCGACGAGGATCAGGGAGAAGGTCTTGCGGGCCGATTTCGAACCAGCGATTTCATCAGCCGAGCGCGTTTCAAGACTCTCGACCAGAGGGCGAAGAAGCTCTGCAAGATAACCGGTCCCGCTTTCCACCACCAGCACACGGTCATCGCGCCTCGGGGCACTTTCCGTAAGCATCATGCCGTGAACCACAGGTGCGGCGAGGTACTCGCCATCGCCCACCGGAACCGCACGATCCATATAGGCAAAATCGCGCTGCGCATCGGGCACGAAATCCTCGCGCGGGACGGCCGCCATGCGAGCGAGCACCCACGGATCGTTGATGCCGCTGGTGCGCAGCTGGCTGTCAATCATGGCTTTGCGGGCTTTGGACATATCGCTGTGTGTCATGTGAGGTCCGACCGAGAGAGCTTCCGAGTGTGTTACATTGATAACACGGTGAATATCGCATGGATGCTTTAGGCGCAACATCTCTTGTGGCCAAGTGCTTTGACCAATTGCGCAATTAGCGCCAAGGGAGTGCACGCAAACTGAACAACAGAGGCACAGTTCCGATGGCTGATATGGTGACAATCACGGAAGACGATCTGATCGAAACGATCACCGATGCGCTGCAATATATCTCTTACTATCACCCGATGGACTACATCCAGGCGCTGGGCAAGGCTTACGAGGCAGAGCAGGGTCCGGCTGCCAAGGATGCGATCGCGCAGATTCTCACCAATAGCCGCATGTGCGCCGAAGGCCATCGCCCGATCTGCCAGGACACCGGCATCGTCAACGTGTTCGTCAAATGGGGCCAGAATTGCCGGCTCGATTCGAAACGGTCTTTGCAGGACGTGGTCGATGAAGGTGTTCGCCGCGCTTACAATCATCCTGAGAACAAGCTGCGCGCGTCGATTCTGGCAGACCCTGCTTTCACGCGGCGCAACACGCGCGACAACACGCCGTGCGTGCTCTCGGTCGAGATGGTACCCGGCGACACTGTCAGCATCGATGTCGCGGCCAAGGGCGGCGGCAGCGAGAACAAGTCCAAGTTCAAGATGATGAACCCCAGCGACAACATCGTCGACTGGGTCGTCGAGCAGATCCCTTCGATGGGCGCGGGCTGGTGTCCGCCTGGTATGCTGGGCATCGGTATCGGCGGAACGGCAGAACACTGCATGCGGCTCGCCAAGCAGTCGCTGATGGACCCGATCGACATGGGGCAATTGAAGGCCCGCGGGGCGCAGAACGACATCGAGCAGCTGCGGATCGATATCTTCGATGCGGTAAACGCGATGGGTGTGGGCGCGCAGGGGCTGGGCGGGCTCTCGACCGTTCTCGACGTCAAGATTCTCGACTGGCCGTGCCATGCTGCGGGTAAGCCGGTTGCGATGATCCCCAATTGCGCCGCCACCCGCCATGCGCATGTGACAATGGATGGCTCTGGCCCGGCCTACCTGCCGAAGCCTGACCTTGACCAGTGGCCCAAGGTTGAATGGCAACCCGATGCAGCCGCCAAGCGGGTCGATCTCGACAATCTGACGCCAGAGGAAGTGGCGAGCTGGAAGGCTGGTGACCGTTTGCTCTTGAATGGCGCGATGCTGACCGGGCGCGATGCGGCGCACAAGCGCATTCAGGACATGCTGGCAAAGAGCGAGGAACTGCCGGTCGATTTCAAGGGCCGCGCGATCTATTATGTCGGGCCGGTCGATCCGGTGATGGGTGAAGTGGTGGGTCCGGCTGGTCCGACCACCGCGACACGGATGGACAAGTTCACAGAGACCATGCTCGACCTGGGCTTGCTCGCCATGATCGGCAAGGCAGAGCGCGGCGCGGATGCGGTTGAAGTCATCAGCCGCTTCAAGGTGTCCTATCTGATGGCAGTCGGTGGTGCGGCCTACCTGGTGGCCCGCGCCATCAAGGAGGCCAAGGTCGTCGCCTTTGAAGACCTCGGGATGGAAGCGATCTACGAATTCACGGTCAAGGATATGCCTGTAACTGTCGCGGTCGATAGTGAAGGGACCAACGTCCACACACTGGCGCCTGCGCAATGGCGAGAGCGCATTGCAAGGGAGGGGCTGCTCGAAAAGGCGTAACCCGGCGGGAAATTCGCCGTTTTCGCTATTCGACGAACCGCAGCCTCAGCCCGACGACGGATTCGCATGTTCGCGCGCTTATAGCTAGATCGTGCTGACTATGCCTCAAGTCAGCGCCAAGACCCTGCCGCGCGTGCCATTTCGCTCCGTGCTGATCTCGGCAATAGTGTTGTGGGCGGCTTACTTCCTGCTTGCAACGCTGCGCTGGGAAGCGCTCGGCCTCGGATTCCGGATCGAGATGATGGGTCTGCGCCTCGTTGTGACTGCGGCCGGGGTGGTCATAACCCTGATGCTGTGGTCGCTGCTGCGCCTGTTCGATCAGCGCTCACTAGGCGCGCAGGTGTTCGCCTCGCTCACGCTGACAATGCCGGTTGCCGTGCTGCTGGCGTTTGTGAACAGCGCAGTTTTTTACGACATGAATGCCTTCATGGAGCGGCAGTGGGTCGAACGGATTGGCGAAACTGACACCTCGGCTGATCCCCTTGGGGACGTCCAATGGCCTCCTAACGATGGCGGGGAAGGTACCCCGCCACGCGATGCTGAAATGCAGGACTACTACAAGGACAAGCCGCTGCTGGCTTTCCTGTCGCCGCTTACGGAGATCGCGTTTGGCCGCTATTTCATGATGCTGGCCTGGTGTGCGGTGTACTTTTCGATGCTGGCGATCTCCAAGGCGCGCCTGGCTGAACGCAGGGAGCAGGAGTTCCGCGCCGCCGCAAAAGCAGCCGAGCTCCGATCGCTACGATATCAGGTCAATCCGCATTTCCTGTTCAACACGCTCAATTCGCTTTCTGCTCTGGTTATTACGGGCCAGCAGGCACGCGCAGAGCAGATGATTCAGACCATTTCCAGCTTCTATCGCCACAGCCTCGCCGCTGAACCGACGGCGGATGTTCCACTTGATCAGGAGTTCGATCTCCAGCGCCATTATCTCACCATTGAAGGGGTCCGCTTCCCGGATCGCCTGCGGACGGAATTTGACTTGCCGGAAGAGCTCACGGAGGCCCGGGTGCCGGGCATGATCCTCCAGCCATTGATCGAAAACTCCGTCAAGTACGCCGTTTCAGCAGTCAATCGGCCAGTCAAGATCACTATCAGCGCACGCGAAGAGTTCGACCGGCTGGTTCTTACTGTCAGCGATGATGGTCCGGGTCCACCGCCTGGTGAGGCTGCAGGAGGAGGGGGCTTTGGTATCGGGCTTGCCAATGTGCGAGACCGCCTTGAAGCGCGCTTTGGCCAAGACGTTTCGCTGGTTTCGGGACCGGTTCCGGGTGGTTATCGCAGCGAAATTAGGGTTCCGCTCACGCGTAATGGCTGAGATCACAACAGGCAGGCTCGCACCGCGAGAATATTGACGGCAGAAGAGGGACAGCACAGAGACATGGCAGAAAGCGATGACAAATCAGCCCCGCTGCGCACGCTGATTGTCGATGACGAGCCGCTCGCGGTTGAGCGCATTCAGGTCATCTGTGCGGATATCAAGTCGATTAGTGTGGTGGGCACGGCCAGCGATGGTGCAGCGGCGCTGCGCCTGATTGAAGCGCTTACGCCCGATCTGGTCCTGCTCGACATGACCATGCCAGAGCTTGATGGACTTGGCGTGGCCCGCGCGCTCGGCAAGGCGAAGAATCCGCCAGCGGTGATATTCGTTACCGCGCATGACGACTTCGCGGTCGAAGCATTTGATCTCGATGCGATCGACTATGTGCTGAAGCCGGTCTCGGCAGATCGGCTTGCCCGCGCCATCGAACGGGCAGTCGCTCGCCGCGGTGACATTCGCGAAAAATCGAGCAAATGGCTGGAAGAGCTGTGGGTCCCGCATCGCTCGGAATTGCTCCGCATTGCAGTCAGCGAAGTAAGCCGGATCGATGCGGAGCGTGACTACGTGCGCCTTCATGTCGGCACTAGCGAAGCGCCGCGTTCCTATCTCTTGCTGCAGACTATCGCCGGGCTCGAAAAGCGACTCGATCCGGCTGAATTCATTCGCATTCATCGCTCCACCATCCTGCGTAAGAATGGCATTCGCGGATTACGCCATGATGGGCTTGGTGTGTGGTCGGTGGAGCTTGAGGACGGTGATGCACTGCGGATCGGACGGACATATCTGCCTAAGGTAAAAGCGATGGCAGGGCGTTAAGGCGCCGTAAGACTGTCAGACCGCCAGGCGGAACCCAATTTGCATGATATCCCATTTGACTTGATATGATGATATCCCATTTGACTTGATATGATGGCGCCGGCGGCACACACAGACGCGATGCACCAGAAAGCGACCCGGGCCAAAAGGGACTGGACGGCCCGGGTCGCAATGATGCACCGGAGTGCAAGCTTGAATGCGGTCGCCTTGGGCGCTTAGCCTCCCCGCTGGTCTTCGCGGATAAGCGCAGCGACCTGCTTCTTGGCACTCTTGAGCGCCTCCTGGTAGCAACGTTCCGCATCGCGAGAGCGAATCCGCGTTCCGGTGGTAACTTCGTCCACGCGGCAGATCTGGCGGGCAGCGAGGTCGATGCGTTCATCAAGCATGGCCTGACCTTCGGGCGTTGCGAGGTTCAGGTCGCGAAACTCGATCCCGGCTGAAGGAACATTATCAACACCAGCCAGAACGGGGGTGGCGGTGAATGCGAGGCCGCAAGCTGCGGCGAGGGCGATTGTCTTCGTCATAGTAACCTCCTGATGCGGAACCTTAAGGGGGACTGGAGCTGTGTTCCGCTGAAGATTGTTCTACGCTGGCAGAGGGTTGTCTTCATCAACGGCTCGACAATCGCGCCAATCGGGTCGATTGAGGGAGAATGGACACGACCAGAGTCGGAAATTCTCCGACGAACCGCAATTTCACAACCACGAACGGATACGCAATTTTGTAACAATGCCGGTCGCAATCATCTTTCTTTTCGGGATCGCCAATTTCGCCATGCACAAAGCGGTGATCGAAAGTCGCCATCCGATGCTGGAACATGCGCGCTGGCTTTCCAGTAAGCGCGGCCAAAGGGTTGCGCTCGTGCTGGAGTTCCTGGTCCTGCTGGCGGCGATGCTGCTTGCGGGCAATGGGTGGCCGGGGCTCGCGATTGCCTATGGGATTTACACCTGCCTCAATGGATTAACCGCTTGGCTGATCCTGACTGGAAGGGTCTGATCCGTCGATGGCTACTCGGCTTTTCCATATTAGCGATGTTCATTTCGGTGTGGAGAATCGCGCAGCTCTCAGCGAAGTGGCCGATGCCGTTCGCGCTGAGCGGCCCGATGCGCTAGTCTGCACCGGCGACCTTACGCAGCGCGCCACACACCGGCAATACGCTGCGGCGGAAGAGTGGTTCGGCCAATTTGATATACCGGTGTGGCTCGATGTCGGTAACCACGACATGCCTTACTATAGCCCGTGGGAGCGGTTCAGCGATCCCTTCCGCAGGTTCCGCAAGCTGATGCGCGCGGCTGCCGTCGAAGCCCTGGAAACCGATGATCTTGTTTTGATCCCGCTGCTTACGACGGTATCCGCCCAATGGCGCTGGCCTTGGTCCGATGGCGTCATAAAGCGATCCGCCCTGGAAGAGACCGCAAAGCGACTTGAACGGTTCAGGCACGATCCTCGTACGATTGTAGTGACCGCGCACCATCCTTTGCACGGTCCGAAGGCGGGCGGACCGAACAGGACGATTGGCGGCGACGCTGCGCTGAAAACCCTGGCCGAGCGGGGCGTCAACGCGATCCTATCCGGCCATATCCATAATCCGTTCAATGAAGTCCGCGCGGCAGGGCGAAGAGAAGTGCAGGTTATCGGGGCAGGAACGCTCTCCACGCGACTGCGTAATGGCGCGCCGCCGTCCTACAATGTGCTGACCTGCCGAAAGGGTGCCGGGATCGAAGTTGAAACGCGCATAATCGGTAAGGCTGCGCATTCCAGCTAGCGACACTTTGTTGCTTAGGCCGAACTTAAGCCCGCACGACAACAAAGTGTTAACCAACCTGCGTCATAGGAAGATCAGCATTGCGCGCGCTGTGGCGCTGGAAGGAGTCATGCAATGGACGCGATAAAGGCGATAGGGCTCGGGGGCCTGTTGTCCGGTATCATCTCGCTGATCATCGGGTCGCAAGGCTCGAGCGGCGGACAGCTGGCCATTCATCTGATGCACGCAGGCGAGTATGCGATCCATTGGTCGTGGCCGCTGTTCCTCGGCGGAACCGGACTTTCCTATGGTCTGCTCGTGATGCAGCGCTGAAGCGCCTGCCTGCCCCTTAGAGGCAACAACAGAACTGCCACCAACAAAAAAGGGCGACCCACAAAGGGCCGCCCTTTTGCTTTGTAGGTAGCAGTATCGAAGACGCTGACCAGCGTCTCCCAAAATCAACACCCCAAAATCAACGCTTGCTGAACTGGAAGCTGCGGCGTGCTTTCGCGCGGCCGTACTTCTTACGCTCGACCACGCGGCTGTCGCGGGTGAGGAAGCCGGCGGCTTTCACCGTGCTGCGCAGTGCAGGTTCGTACTTGGTCAGCGCCTGGCTGATACCGTGCTTCACAGCGCCGGCCTGACCGGAAAGACCGCCGCCCTTGACGGTAGCGACAACATCGTACTGGCCCTGGCGATCGGTGATCGCGAACGGCTGGTCGATGATCAGGCGCAGCGTCGGACGTGCAAAGTAGACTTCCTGATCGCGGCCGTTGACAGTGATCTTGCCGGTGCCGGGCTTGAGCCAGACGCGTGCGGTGGCGTCCTTCCGGCGTCCGGTGGCATAGGCACGGCCTTGCGCGTCGAGCTCTTGCTCGCGCAGAGGGGCAGTGCTCACTGCGATAACAGCGGCATCAGCTTCAGGTGCGTCTGCTGCGATGTCCTTCAGATCCGCGAGATCCGAGACAGTTTCGTTGTTCTTCTCGTCAGCCATTATGCGGTGACCTTGTTCTTGCGGTTCATGGAGGCAACGTCGAGCACTTCGGGCTTCTGCCCGTCATAAGGGTGCTCGGTGCCGGCAAACAGGTGCAGAGCGCGCATCTGGTCACGGCCCAGCGGACCGCGCGGGATCATGCGCTCGACAGCCTTTTCCAGAACGCGCTCAGGGAACTTGCCTTCAAGAACCTTCTGCGGGGTCGTTTCCTTTATGCCGCCCGGGTGGCCGGTATGCTTGTAATAGATCTTGTCGGTCGTCTTTTTGCCGGTGAACTTCACCTTATCGGCATTGATGACGATGACGTGGTCACCGCAATCGACATGCGGTGTGTAGCTCGGCTTGTGCTTGCCGCGCAGGATGTTGGCAATGATCGCAGCGAGACGGCCCACAACCAGGCCTTCTGCGTCAATGAGGTGCCATTTCTTTTCGACATCGGCCGGTTTGACCGACTGCGTCTGCTTGCTGAGCGCCTTCATGGGTTTCTATTCCTAAAATTGAACAAGCCGCAGCCAGATGCCGCGGCCTCGAATCGCATGTCCAGCCTCTGCTGCAACCGCGAGATCGCGCGCCATTTGTCGTTTCGAGGGGCTGAAGTCAAGCGAAACCGGGGGTTTCGAGGGAGGTAAAATAATACCGTGCAGCTCTGACTACACCAACCTATTCAGCCATTCGGCGGTTTTTGTGCCCGCCACCTCGCACTTCCAGCCAAGCACTGCCGGTGCGTCATAGGGGTGCAGTTCAGCGATGCGCTCGACTGCACCGGTGAGCTTGTCTGCATGCGTCTTGAACAGCACGCCAACTTCCGTGCCTGACCCGCGCTCGCCATTCCATTCGAAGAGCGACTCAACCTCGCTCAGAATGTTTGCGCAAGCGATCAGCTTTTCATCGAGCAGCTGTGAGGCGATGGCGCGGGCCGCCTCGCGGTCAGGAAACGGGCAATAGATCAGCGCGCTCATGATGCGGCAATGCTGCGCGTGCCTTCACGGTGCAAGCCCCAGGCCGCCGCGGCCACGAGCAGCGCCCCGACAAGCTGGTGCAAAACGGCAATCCAGAGCGACACTTCTGTCATCACTGTCGCAATGCCGAGCAGGATCTGAACGCCAAACGCGGTGTGGATCGCAATGGATGCCTTGCGGTCAGCCTTCCGCACGCGACGTGCCAGCCAGACCAGCGCTGCCACCGCTAGCCATGCCCACCAGCGATGGAGGAAATGGATAAGGAAGGGATCATGCGTCAGCGCCGACAGGAAGCTGCGCGACTCATCCCATTCCGGCACTATCTGTCCATTCATCAATGGCCAGTCATAGGCCGCATGCCCCGCATTAAGGCCCGCCACCCACGCTCCGAGCAGCAGCTGGATAAATAGCACCAGCCCCACCCCCAGCCCGAACGGGCTCAAGCGCGCGGGGCGTGCCGCGGGATCGCGATGCAGCGCCCGCAGGTCGAGCGCGGTCCAGACCAGCCCGCCGAGCAGGAACAGCGCGGTCAGAAGATGGGCGGACAGGCGGAAATGACTGACATCGGTGAGGTCCGTTCCGACGCCTGAGGCGACCATATACCACCCAAGCGCGCCTTGTCCGCAAATCAAAGCAAACAGCGCGATGAGGCGCGGCTTGTACCCTTGCGGGATCGCACCCTTCATCCAGAACCAGATCATCGGTAGCAGGAAAGCGAGCCCGATTACCCGGCCCAGAATGCGGTGGAACCACTCCCAGAAATAGATGAATTTGAAAGCGGCGAGATCCATACCCGCCGGGCCGCTTTCGAAACGGTATTCGCCGGTCTGGCGGTAGAGATCAAACTCGGCTTGCCACGCAGTCTCGGTCAGTGGCGGCAGAATACCGGTCACGACGCTCCAGTGCGTGATCGACAGCCCGCTCTCCGTCAGGCGGGTGATCCCACCGACGAACACGATCAATACCACCAGGCTCGCCACGACGAAGAGCCAGTTGGCAATCGTCCGGGGCTGACCAAGGACCTGCTCGCCATTGCGGGAGAGCCGGAGAGAGGCGGAGTAAGAAGCCATTCTGCGCGCTATCTGATTGCAGTGCAAAGATTCGGCAAGATCAAAAGCCGCATCACACCTTGCGCCCCTTGCAAGATGATACACTATAACATATGTCGCCTCTCACAATGTCCGAAAATCGCGTCTCGATTCGCAGCCGACTTGATCAGGCTGGCCTATGGCTCTCTGGCCTGTGTCTGTTGCATTGTCTCGCCGGAATTGGTCTGATCTGGGTGCTGGGTCTTGGCAGCCATGTCCTGCTGGACCCGGACTGGCATCGCTACGGGCTGGCGCTCGCGATGATCATAGCCGGTATTGCGATTGGCTGGGGCGCGATCAAGCATCGCCGCGCCATGCCGTTCGTGATTGCGATGACCGGCCTGACCTTCATGGGCGGGGCATTGGCGGTTCCACACGGACCCAAGGAAATCGTGCTGACCGTCATCGGCGTGAGCCTGGTTGCAATCGGCCATTTCCTCAACATGCGCGCAAATCATTTGAACCGGCTGCGTTGAGCGCTATGTGCGGAGCGCTATGAGCGCATCCATCCAGATTACCCTCAACGGCGAAACCCGCCGCACGTCCGCCCCCACAATCGCTGCGCTGGTGCGCGAGCTGGAACTTGATCCGGCCAAGGTCGCAGTTGAGTGCAATCGCGAGATTGTCGCGCGCTCGACGCTCGACGATGCGCCGCTTGCAGACGGCGATGTGCTGGAGATCGTGCATTTCGTTGGCGGTGGCAGCGACGCGGCGAAAGATGATAGCTGGAGTGTAGCGGGGCGCACCTTCAACTCGCGCCTGATTGTCGGGACCGGCAAGTACAAGGATTTCGAGCAGAACGCGGCTGCGGTTGAAGCATCGGGCGCAGAGATTGTCACGGTCGCGGTGCGCCGCGTCAATGTCAGCGATCCCAAGGCGCCGATGCTGACTGATTACATTGACCCGAAGAAGATAACCTATCTGCCCAACACCGCGGGGTGCTTCAACGCCGACGATGCGATCCGCACGCTACGTCTTGCGCGCGAGGCGGGCGGCTGGGACTTGGTCAAACTGGAAGTCCTGGGGGAGGCGCGCACGCTTTACCCCAATATGAAAGAGACGCTCGAAGCCACGGAGGTTCTCGCGAAGGAGGGATTTCTGCCGATGGTCTATTGCGTCGATGATCCGATTGCAGCGAAGCAGCTGGAAAATGCCGGCGCGGTCGCCGTCATGCCGCTGGGCGCGCCAATCGGCTCTGGCCTCGGCATCCAGAACCAGGTGACCATTCGCCTGATCGTGGAAGGCGCGAATGTGCCGGTACTGGTCGATGCCGGTGTAGGCACGGCGAGCGATGCCGCGGTCGGCATGGAACTGGGCTGCGATGGTATCCTGATGAACACGGCGATTGCCGAAGCCAAGGACCCGATCCGCATGGCGCGCGCAATGAAACTCGCGGTCGAAGCCGGGCGCGAGGCCTATCTCGCCGGCCGGATGGGACGGCGCAAGTATGCCGATCCTAGCAGTCCGCTGGCTGGGTTGATTTAGTTTTTTGTTTAGCCTCAAACGCCGGCGCTCACGTCCGTTCGCTTGGCTATCCTCGCTTCCGGGCAGGCAAGCTGCCCTCGCTGCGGGCGGGCGGTCGCCCTTGCGGCGCTGAGCGCCGTTTGATCAGTGCCAAGTGCAACAGTGGGCTCACAAATCCCAACACAACTAACCGATAATTAACCACACTGCGCGACATTCCCCTTCGCAAACAGGGGATCACAGCCATGGCCACGACCGGCAATGCGTCAATGACGATCAATGAGATGCGCGAGTTCGCGAGCTTTGAAGCGTGCGAGCAACGTTATATCAAGCGCAGCCTCGATATCGGACTTGGCCGTCAGGACGCCTTTCGCGTGTGGGGCCGCAGCGCTGAGGAATGCGCGGCGATCCGTGCGCAATATGTCGTCTATCACGAGCTCAAATGGCTGCGCGACAATCTTCCGGCAGAGGGCCGGATCGACGGGCTGGACAGCTTCATCGGCAAGCTGACCCGCGTTGCCGCGTTCGATCTTGGGCAAGAGCGGATCGCGAGCTTTTCAGCCTTCCGCTTCCTTTATGAGCGCCTGCTCGGTGCTGAGGCACGGCCGTGGTTGCCCAGCGCCTTCTGCGCCGCCAGCGCCTTGCCGCAGATCCGCCCGGAACGCCGCAAGATGCTGTTGCAGTCGCTCAGCGAAGCAGCGGCAACCGCGCCGGGCTGGTCAGACCGCGCGCCGGCCTTCTATCCGGAATATGTGGAGCAGGCCGAAGCGGCGTGAGCAACCCCGACCCGGCGGGCCTCAAGCCGCACGACCTTGCCAAGACGGAAATCGAAGCGTGGAGAGGGCGCTGCCTCAATATCTTTGCGCGTGGCGAGAAGGCCGTCACAGAGAGCTTGGCGAGTGCTCGCGAGACGTCATCGAATCTCCGTCTGGAACCTCTTGCGGGCCAACGGCTCAACACGCTTGCGAAGCTGGATGAAGATCACTGCTCAACTGAAAAGCAGAAAGCAGCCTTGCGCAACGCCGTTGCGCTGTGGCGTGAGCATGATGAAAAGCGCCCCTACTTCTCCCACGGCATTACAGCCGAATTCCTCGATCGCAAGGGCGAGTGGCATGTTCAGATCGACTTCGTGGCGGTGCAGAAGGGAGCGTGCGAACCGCAGCGATTGATCTGGAGCAAGCAGGAGGCCGAAACCTTCGAGGCAAGCCTCCAGAATGCCTTCAATCGCCTTGCCGTAGAGCTCGGCCAGTTGCGCAAGCGCCTCAAGCCCTAGCTACCCCCGATACAGCCCGTTGATCCGTTCCTGATAGCGGTCGCGGATCTTATGCCGCCGAATCGACTGCTTGGGCGTCAGCTCTTCATTGTCGATCGAGAACGGCTCATCGGCGAACGCGAACTGGCGAACTTTTTCGATCACGGACAGGTCCTTGTTGACCCGGTCAACCGCTGCGCGAACCGCGCTCTTGAATGCGGGCAGGTCCTGCAGCGCAGCCATGTCAAACTTTTCGTCATTCGCGCGCACCCATTCGAGCGCCCATTCCGCATCAGGCACAATCAAGCCGACGACGTAAGGCCGCTTGTCACCGCTCACCATTGCCTGCGCAATCTCCGGCTGGAGAGTCAGCATGCCTTCAAGCTTTTGCGGCGCGACATTATCGCCCTTGTCGTTGACGATCATGTCTTTCTTGCGGTCAGTGATGACGATGCGGTTCTTCTCATCAAGATGGCCGATGTCGCCGGTGTGCAGCCAGCCATCGACAATCGTGCGGTCAGTCTCTGCCTTGTTGCGCCAATAGCCATGCATGACGAGCTCGCCGCGCACGAGGATTTCGCCATCATCGGCAATCTTGACTTCCACTCCGCGCATGGGCGGGCCGACTGTATCCATCTTGAGGCCGGTCTTCGGCCGGTTGCAGCTGATCACCGGGCCGCTTTCAGTCTGGCCATAGCCTTGCAGCATGGTGAGGCCCATCGCCTCGAAGAAATTGCCAACCTCGGGGTTCAGCGGCGCTCCGCCGGAAACCATCGCCTTGATCCGTCCGCCGAAGCGCGCACGAATCTTGGGGCGCAGGGTCTTTTCCAGGATCAGGTCCATCGGCTTGTCGCGCTTGCGCGATTTGCCTTCGGTCGCCTTGTCCGCAATGCCCAGCGCCTTGTCCATCAGGAAGTTGGCGAGCTTGCCTTGCTTTTCGACCTGTTTGAGGATGCGGCTGCGCAGCACTTCGAACAGGCGCGGCACCACCACCATGATCGTGGGGCGCGTTTCCTCGATATTGCTGGCGAGCTTCTCGAGTCCTTCGGAATAGAAGATTTCCGCGCCGACACTGATCGGCAGATATTGGCCGCCAGTGTGCTCATACGCATGAGAGAGCGGCAGGAACGAAAGAAAGCGCTCGTCCGTGATCCCGAAATCCTCGATCAGGATTTCCGCAGCACCGGCCGCATTGCAGAGGATTGCGCCATGATGCTGCATCACGCCGCGCGGTGCGCCGCCGGTGCCGGACGTGTAGATGATGCAGGCGGTCTGATCGCGGCTGATCCCAGCAAGGCGCGCTTCGACTGCCTTGCGCGCCGCCACCGCGTCGCCTGCAGTCATCTTGTCCCACGAATGGAACTCAAAACTGCCCGATTGGTGCCGATGCAGGTCTTCGATGCCGATGACATGCTCACAAATCCCGGAAGCCTGGATTGCTGCGTGAAGCGGCCCAAGCAGCTTCTCGTTGGAAACGAACACCGCGCGCGCGCCCGAATTGTCGAGGATGTGCAAATGATCGCGCGTGGTGTTGGTGGTGTAGGTCGGCACAGTCACACAGCCCGCCGCCATGATCGCAAGGTCCGCGATGCACCATTCGGGGCGGTTCTCTGAGACAAGCGCAATGCGGTCGCCTTTCTCCAGCCCCAGCGCGCGCAGGTTTTCCGCCAGCAGGCAGACCAGCTCGGCGACTTCGCTCCAGCTTTGTGTGCGCCATTCCCCGTCTTCCTTGCGCCCCAGAAAAGGCGCATCGTCTTTCGCATCGGCGCGCGTCAGGAACAGGTCGACCAGATTGTTGGCGTTATCGATATCGGCAAGAAGTTCGATACTCACGTAGAGTGTGCTCCCAAGGATAGGGCGTTGTCCCTCCGCCCCTTCAAATTACCTGACCTTTTTACGGCTGCGATGCCGTAGCGGCAAGCCAAAGCGGCCCACGCGCAGGTGCGATATCAATCCGTGGCGAGCATCGGATCGATGCGCGGGTCCATCGCGACTTCCCAGCCATCGGGTGTCCGCAGCAAGGCGTTGGCCTTCAAAGGCGGGCCAAAACTGCGAATATTGCTGTGCCCCAGGGCTTCGAGCGCGCCTTGCTTTTCCGTTAGCACGCTGTCTTCCTCAATCACCACGGTCGAACCGAATGCCATGATCAGCGGCAGGCCAACGGCGTCTTTTGCGCTGAGATTGAAATCAACCACACCGATGATGGAACGGGCCACCTGGACCGGGATAGTCGGGCCGCCAGCAGCGCCGATCACCAGCACGACTTCCCCATCCGCATCGAACACGATCGTCGGGGCCATCGAGCTGCGCGGCCGCTTGCGGCCTTCCACGCGGTTAGCGACCAGCTTGCCGCCCACTTTCGGATTGAGACTGAAATCAGTGAGCTCGTTGTTGAGATAGAACCCGCGATAGAACAGGCCAGAGCCGAACGCGCCTTCGACGGTGGAGGTGTAGCTCACCGCATTGCCCTCGGCATCGACCACGGAAAAGTGGGTTGTGCCGTTCTCAGGCGGCTCATTGCCATCGGCTAAGTTGGCTGGTGCGCCGGGCGGCGTGCCTGGCGTTGCTTCTTCAAGCGCCTTTGCCGGATCGATCAGGGCAGAGCGTTCGGCCAGATAGGCCGCATCAACCAGCCCTGCGACCGGTACTTCAACGAAATCGCTATCGCCCGTGTAAAGCTCTCGATCAGCATAGGCCAAACGCTGCGATTCGAGGAACAGATGCCAGAAGGTGATGCTGTCCGGGCCGAGCGCAGTAAGATCGAACCGCTCCAGCTGGCCAAGCATCTGAGCAACCGCGATCCCGCCCGATGACGGAGGCCCCATCCCGCAGATCCGATAGCTGCGATAAGGCGCGCAAACAGCGGGACGTTCCTTCGCTTCATAACTGCGCACATCGTCCGCGCTCATCTTTCCGTCTTGTGGTGTTTCATCGGCGACATAGGCCGCGAGCGATGTCGCATCGCTCTGGTAGAACGCTTCCACCCCGCGCTCGGCATAGTCCGCAAGAGACTGTGCAAGCTCTGGAATTTTGACAAGCGAGCCCACTGGCAAAGGGGCACCATCCGGCCCAAAGAAAATTGCGCGGGCCTCATCGGTCTTGTCTGCACGGCCTTTACTTGAACTCAGCGAATCGTTGAGCCGCCGGTTCATCACGAAACCGTCCCGGGCGAGACGGATCGCGGGCTGGAACAAGTCTGCCCATGGCAGGCGCCCGTGCGAGGCATGGGCATAAGCTGCCAGAGCGAGATTTCCCGGCACGCCTACACTGAGGCCAGAGGTCACGCGGCTTTCGCGCGGCAGGTATTCGCCGCTTTCATCGAGAAAGCGCGTGGGGGTCGCTGCGGCCGGCGCTGTTTCGCGGCCGTCATAGGTGTTGATCTCACCGCTATCGCTGTCGGCGCGAACCAGAAATCCCCCTCCGCCTATGCCTGAGCTTTGCGGTTCGACCACGGTGAGAGCGAGCATCACCGCGATCGCAGCATCGGTAGCGGATCCACCCTTGGCAAGGATCTCTTCACCCGCGGCTGTTGCCCTGAAGTCGGCCGAGCTCACCGCGCCTGGCCAGGTGATCTCCGCGACAGGTTCAGGTGCCGTTGTCGCAAGGGGCGCGTCGAGGCTCGCGCATCCAGCGAACAGCAGGGCGGCGGCGATCGGGAGGGACAGTTTATGAAGCATGGCGGGCAGCGCTATTCGCTTCCGACCGCTTCGGCAATGGAGGAAAAGCCTTCGCGCTTCATGGCGCGCTCGAGCCCCTTGGCGATCCGCGCGCCAAGCGCCGGCCCCTCATAAACCATCGCGCTGTAGATCTGGACGAGGCTGGCCCCAGCCTTGATCCGCGCCCACGCGTCCTCGGCACTGCCTATCCCGCCCACACCGACCAGCGGCATTGCCCCGCCTGTTGCCTTGCGGAAATCCCGCACGCGTTGAAGTGCCAGAACTTTGAGTGGTGCGCCTGACAGGCCGCCTGCTTCACCGGCATGATGCGAGCGCAGGTCAGGACGCGAGATAGTCGTGTTGGAAACGATCAGTGCGCCAAGCTGCTTGTCGATCGCAATCCGTGCGATGGCATCGATATCCGATGGTTCAAGGTCGGGCGCGACTTTCAGGAATATCGGTGGGAGCTTGCCGTCCTTCACCGCATCGCTACGCGCGGCGATCACCTGATCAAGCAGGTCGGTGAGCGCGCTTTCGTCCTGAAGCGCGCGCAGGCCCGGCGTGTTGGGACTGGAGATATTGACTGCGAGATAGCTGGCATAGGGCGCCATCATTCGCGTCATGACCGCGTAATCGTTCAGCCGATCATCGCTGTCCTTGTTGGCGCCGATATTGATCCCGACAATCCCGCCGCGCCCGGCTCTTGCCTTGATGCGCGCCAACGCCGCTTCACCGCCTTCATTGTTGAAGCCCATCCGGTTGATCACAGCCTTGTCTTCAACCAGGCGGAACAGGCGCGGCTTGGGATTGCCGACTTGCGGCAAGGGTGTGATCGAGCCCACTTCGGTAAATCCAAAGCCGAGGCTGAGCAGCGCGTCGGGCACTTCGGCGTTCTTGTCAAAGCCCGCTGCAACACCGACCGGGTTCGGGAATGTCAGGCCTGCCACCTGGACCTGAGCCGATCCAGCCGAGCAAGGTTTGCGCAGCGGGAGCGCTTTCAATCCGGTCAGGGCCAGATTGTGTGCGACCTCCGAATCGAGTGTGAACAGCGCCGGGCGCAGAAGGCGGAACAGCATGGGGCGAGCCTATGGCAATACGCTGCCTGCCTGTCGATAGCCTTGGTAGCGTTCCCATTGCCCGGTTAGTCTTCGAAGGAGTGCTGCAATCATCAAATGTTTCAGAGTAATGACGGTTAAGGTGATGTTTATTCGCGATTGTTGTCGCTTGCATACAATTAGGAAGGGCGCGTTTCAGCTAACACACTGTTGCGACCCGAAGGGCTCGGAGCAGCGATGCGAAGAGTTCCTCAACTTCAACGGGGCGGCCTCCCATAAAGAGGTCGCCCCTTTTTTTCTTTTCGTTTAGGGCACTTGCAAATCGTTCTCGGGTCGCAAACGAGGGGTGCCAAGACAATGCCTGGAGAAAAGGCGAGCGATTCGCGACCGACTCAGCTTACCCTCACACCTCGTTCGAAGTTCGAACTGGATTACATCGCGCCGCCAGCGGCGCTCAGCGATTACATCACGACACTTTACCACTTTCGCTGCGGCGAAACGGTCATTCACGACATTCAGCCTGCCGCGATCGGGCATTTGACCTTGTTTCCCTATGGCAAAGGCGAGATGCGCTTTCTCGACGGTCGGGTTGAACCCAGTCACGAAGTAGCTTTGCTGACGCCGTTCTCTATCGCGGCACCCTTCATGGTCAACGGGCCCTTCCATTCGATCGGGGCTGTGATGTCTCCGCTTGGCTGGGCGGCGCTGACAGGGATGGACGCCGGGGAACACGGCAATCGGCTTTACCGAGCTGCTGACTGGCTTGGTGACGATGTTGAAACGAAGGGCGCGGCCCTGTGCCAGGCTTATCGCGAAGGGACAATCACTGGGAAGCAATGTGCTGACGGTCTGTGCGACTACATCGCAGCCAGCCTCAAACCCGTGAATACCCGCCACGCAGAATTGATAAAGCAGACCACGCGCTGGCTCAGCAGTGACCTCAATCCTGACCTGGGCCAATTCTATGATCGAATTCCCTACTCCGAACGACAGACACAGCGCCTGGTCGAGCGGTACTTCGGCTTGCCGCCAAGGGCGCTGGCGCGGAAATATCGCGCCTTGCGTGCCGCTGGCCTGATGTCCTTGCCCAATCTTTCCCCTGAGTATGAAGCGAAGCTGGGCGAGGCATTCTATGATCAATCGCATATGATCCGTGAGATTCGCCTTTTTGCAGGCCGCACACCAAAACGGCTGACCGGCGATGAATCGCCCTATCTGACGGAAATGCTTGATCTCCGTAATTTCCGCGAGATCGATCCCATTGGGCCGACCGATCACCCCCGCTGACCTGCTAACGACTCGCAACAAGGCTTTAGTCGTTGAATCTGGCTAAACCCGAGCCTAACTCTAAATCGGAACGAATCAGTCCGATTTAGAGTATTAGAGCCATGCGCCTGTCCAATCTTGCCGATTATGCCGTCGTGACGATGTGCGCGGCTGCACGCCATTGCGGCGGCGGGCGCGTTTCGGCGAGCGAGCTGGCCGCAGAAACTGGACTTCCCGCCCCGACGGTGCAGAAGGTCGTCACCAAGCTTACTGCGGCCGGCTTGCTGCGCTCTGTTCGCGGCGCGGGTGGAGGCTTGCAGCTTGCCAGGCCGGCTGCGGCGATTAGTGTGGCGGACATTGTCGAAGCGGTGGAAGGCCCGATCGCGCTGACCGCCTGCATCGATAGCCAGGACTGTGCCGTCGACCATAATTGCAGCGTCAAGCCGCATTGGCCGGTGATCAATGATGCATTGCGCGGCGCTTTGGCCGCGATCCCCCTAACTCAACTTGCGATTGGGCTCGCGACTGATGTCGTGCGTGAAAAGGAACCCGCATGAGCGAAAATATCGACATCCAGGACGACGACGTGATCGACCGCGATGCGAAGCAGGCCGCAGCAAAGGCGGCTGAGTACGAGCATGGCTGGTCGTCCGACATCGAGACCGAATACGCTGAGAAAGGCCTCAGCGAAGACACGGTCCGCTTCATCTCGGCCAAGAAGGGCGAGCCGGAATGGATGCTCGAATGGCGATTGAAGGCGTTCCGCCTGTGGCAGACCATGGAAGAGCCCGATTGGGCAAAAGTCGGCTATCCTAAGATCGATTACCAGGACGCTTATTATTACGCCGCGCCCAAGAAGAAGGAAAAGCTCGCTTCGCTTGACGAGCTCGATCCGGAGATCAAGGCGGTCTACGACAAGCTCGGTATTCCCGTGGCAGAGCAGGAAGTGCTCGCCGGGGTGGAAGGTGCGCGCAAAGTCGCCGTCGATGCGGTGTTCGACAGTGTCTCGGTCGCCACCACCTTCCGCGAGGAGCTCAAGAAAGCGGGCGTGATCTTCCTCTCGATCTCCGAAGCGATCAAGGAATACCCCGAACTGGTGAAGAAGTGGCTCGGCAAGGTCGTGCCGCAGCATGACAATTTCTTCGCGACGCTCAACTGCGCGGTCTTTTCGGACGGCACCTTCGTCTACATTCCCGAAGGCGTGCGCTGCCCGATGGAGCTCTCGACCTATTTCCGCATCAACGCGGAGAACACCGGGCAGTTCGAACGCACGCTAATCGTGGCGGAGAAGGGCAGCTACGTCAGCTATCTCGAAGGATGCACCGCGCCGATGCGCGATGAAAACCAGCTCCACGCCGCCGTGGTCGAGCTTGTCGCGATGGAAGATGCAGAGATCAAGTATTCGACCGTGCAGAACTGGTATCCCGGCGATGCTGAGGGCAAGGGCGGGATCTACAACTTCGTGACCAAGCGCGGGCTGTGCCAGGGCGCACGCTCCAAGATCAGCTGGACGCAGGTCGAAACCGGCAGCGCGGTGACGTGGAAATATCCGTCCTGTGTGCTGAACGGCGAGGACAGCGTCGGCGAGTTCTACTCGGTTGCGGTTACAAATAACCACCAGCAGGCCGATACGGGAACCAAAATGGTTCATAATGGCAAGGGTTCGCGCTCGACCATCATTTCCAAGGGGATTTCGGCGGGCAAGTCGAACAACACCTATCGCGGGCTGGTGCGCGTCGGCGCGAATGCGGACAATGTGCGCAATTTCACGCAATGCGACAGCCTGCTGCTCGGCAGCGAATGCGGTGCGCACACCGTGCCCTATATCGAGGTCAAGAATCCGACCGCGCAGATCGAGCACGAGGCAACCACGTCCAAGATTTCCGACGACCAGCTGTTCTACGCGATGCAGCGCGGCCTCGGCGAAGAAGAGGCGGTCGCGCTGATCGTCAACGGCTTTGCCAAGGAAGTGCTGAAAGAGCTGCCGATGGAGTTTGCGGTCGAAGCGCAGAAACTGCTGGCCATTTCGTTGGAAGGGAGCGTGGGGTGATCGATCCAGCTGAGCTTCCATATTATGCCGAGACGCTTGATGACCTTCAAAAAAGGATCATCAAGCTGTGTTCGGCGGGCAACTCTTTCTTCTATTCTCGGATCGCCGAAATGCTCGGCGTGGAATTCGATGAGGTCGCATCTGCGGGCCGTATGCTTCAGGGCTCTGAATTGGCTCTAGTAAGTCACGTTCGTCATGGGTCCGAGTTCGCAGGTTCAGCACTGTTCTTGACCCCTAAGGCAGAGGAGGTTCGTGAACTTCTGTTACAACCAGAGGGGGTGAGCCAATGACTGACCGCAAGACCCTTAACCTGCGTGACACCGCCGACGCTGAAGCCCCCACTCTCAAGAAGAAGGGCCGCGGCTGGGAGATCAGCGAAAAGCGTCTCGACGCGCTTCATGACATGGCGCGGCAGAAGCGGCGAGAGGCCTCGCCCGCGCACAAGGCGCTGGCCGCAAAGTTCGCCAAGGCTGACCTCGGCCGCTACACCTTCAAGCGCTTTGCCGTGGTCGGCAGCGCAATCGTCGATTTCAACTGCCACAATCTCGGCATGGCGATCATGATTGACGAGGATGGCGCTGATGAGACACTCGCCAAGCGCCGCGACAAGAGCCTCGAAAGCGTCGGCATCCGCGTGATGCGGCTGAAGGCCGATGATATCCTCAACGATATCGACGCCGTGCTTCAACGCATCACACATGGCATGCGGATCCGCATTGGCGACAAGCGCGAAGGCCAGCGCGCGCACCGTGAAGCCTCGCGCCCAAGATCAGGGCAGCGTTCAGGGCTGCGCGCAAGAACAGACAACAACAGACCAACGGGACGCGCTCACTCATCGGAAGGAGACGCCTCATGATGCCCAGCCTCAATGATCTGATGTCGCCCGACATGCAGAAGATCGCGCTTTTCCTGGTTCCGACTTTCGCCGCCGTGTTTGCACTCGTGATGAACCTCAGCCGCGGTTTCTCAACCATCGGCACAGTCGTCATGGTGCTGTGCGGGCTCGTTGCTGTCTATTTCGCCCCGCAATTTTTCACTCTGTTCTAAAGCTTAGACGATGATCGCAACCACTCTCTCCGCCCTTGCCTTGTCGCTGCAGTCAGCGCCTGAAACCGCCGCGCTGGAAGAGCTCAGGCGACCAACGACCTGGATTACGGAATACCCGATCATCATCCAGCCGCTGGTGCAGGATTACCGGCGCTGCCTCAATTATGCGGACCGGCGCTTTCGCGGTGAAGCCGATTTCGAAGCGCAGCATGCAGCGGACTTGCCGCGCTGCGAGAAGTTGAAGGCGAAGCTTGTCGCCAAATCCGAAGAAGCGCTCAGCCATGGCCGCTGGAGCGAAGTGCTCGCACCGGAAAGGGCGGGAGATGTCTTTCGCACCGTCGCTCAGGTGCATGTCGAGCGCGGTCGCGCTTTCGATCGCCAATTGATGTCGATTTATTACGTCCAGCAGGCCCGCGAAGTCCCTACTGATCTCATGAATGAAGAAGTTCCCACCAATGCTCAAAATTGAAAATCTCCATGCCGAAGTTGACGGCAAACCAATCCTGAAGGGCCTCTCGCTGGAGGTCGCCGCAGGCGAGGTTCACGCGATCATGGGCCCCAATGGCGCGGGCAAATCGACGCTGTCTTACGTGCTGGGCGGACGTCCGGGCTACGAGGTGACCGGTGGCAGCGTAACTTTCTCCGAACGAGATGGGACAAGCATCGATCTGCTTGCGCTCGACCCGCATGAGCGCGCAGCGGCAGGCTTGTTCCTGGGCTTTCAGTACCCGGTAGAAATCCCGGGCGTCTCCAACGTTCAGTTCCTGCGCGAGGCCCTGAATGCGCAGCGCGCCGCGAGAGGCGAGGAGCCGCTTTCCGGTGGCGACTTCCTCAAACTTGCGAAGGAAAAGGCAGGTTTGCTTCGGATGGACATGGACATGCTCAAGCGGCAAGTGAATGTCGGCTTTTCGGGCGGTGAGAAGAAGCGCGCAGAGATGGTCCAGATGGGCATTCTGGCCCCGCAGTTTGCTGTCCTCGACGAAACCGATAGCGGCCTTGATATCGACGCGCTGCGGGTGGTTGGCGAAGGAATCAACACGATCATGCGTGCGCCTGACAAGGGCGTACTGCTGATCACGCACTACCAGCGCCTACTCGATGTGGTGAAGCCCGACCGGGTGAGCATTCTCGCAGCAGGGCGGATTGTGCAGACCGGCGGGCCTGAACTTGCGCAGCGCCTGGAAGACGAAGGCTATGATGCAGTGATGGCAGAGGCAGCGGCCTGATGGCTGAGGCTGCAACCCTTGCCCGGCCCACCAACAGGGACGAGGACTGGCGCTATGCTGATAGCGCCTATCTCGCTGCGGCTGACTCTGCGCATCTTGCGCATTGGGCAACTTACGATGTTCCCGCTGGCGAGACGTTGCGCCACGCCGCGTTCCACAGCTCGGGCGCAGAAAGCCTGGGCGGGGTCGAACGGATCCGGGTTCATGTCGGGAAAGGGGCGCGCTACGAGGCCTTCCATGTGATCGCCGGCGGCAAGTATCAGCGGATCGAACTGGAAGTGACGCTGGAAGAAGGTGCGCATTTCGAATTCGGCGGTGTGACTTTGGGCGGCGGCGACAAGGTGCAGGAATTCGTCACCCGCACGATTCACGCTCACCCCCATGCGACAAGCAACCAGACCGTGCGCAGCGTTCAGTGGGGCAAGTCGACGGGTAACTTCCTCGGCCGGATTGAAGTTGCGCGCGATGCGCAGAAGACCGATGCGGCGCAGAACTTCCGCGCGATCCTGCTGGAGAAAGGCGCGAGCGCCAACACCAAGCCTGAGCTCGAAATCTTTGCTGACGATGTGCAATGCGCGCATGGCGCCGCGATCGGCCAGCTCGATCAGAATGCGGCCTATTACATGGCGGCGCGCGGCATTCCGCCGCAGCTTGCGAAGAAATTACTGGTGCAGGCCTTTATCGGCGATGCATTTGTCGAACTCGATGACGCCGATACGCGCGAGCGCATGCTGGAACATGCCCTGAGCGCATTGGAGGCGGCCACGCTGTGAACGCGCCTGCCGCCTTGAAACGCGATCTGCGCGCGGACTTCCCCGGCATGGTGACCGGCGAAGGCAAGCCGTGGCATTACCTCGACACAGGGGCGACGTCGCAAAAGCCGCGCGCCGTCATCGACGCAGTCGCACGCGCCTTGGGCGAAACCTACGCGACCGTCCATCGCGGCGTGTACGCACGTTCGGCAGAGATGACCTTGCGCTACGAGGCGGCTCGCCGGAGAGTCGCGGGCTTTATTGGCGGCAGCGAGAACGAGGTTGTTTTCACCCGCGGTGCGACCGAGGCCATCAATCTGGTGGCCAACAGCTGGGGCGGGGCAAACCTCAAGGCTGGCGACACAATGGTCCTTTCCACGCTGGAGCACCACTCCAACATCGTGCCGTGGCAGCTGCTCGCAGAGCGTAGCGGTGCGGAAATTGCCGTTTGCCCGCTTACAGATGACGGACAGATCGACTTAGACGCGCTCGAAGGCTTGTTAGAGCCCTCGGTAAAACTCGTCGCACTCGCCCATGTCTCGAATGTCCTCGGCTCGGTGCTGGATGCAAAGCGCGCCGCTGACATGACGCATTCCGTCGGGGCCAAGCTGCTGCTCGACGGGTGCCAGGCGGCCCCTCGCCTGTCGCTCGACATGACCGCACTGGATTGTGATTTCTATGTGTTCAGCGCGCACAAGCTCTATGGCCCGACCGGAATCGGTGTGCTCTGGGCGCGCAGCGAAATCCTCGATGCCATGCCGCCATGGGAAGGTGGCGGCGCGATGATCGACCGCGTAACATTCGAAAAGACGACATACGCCCCGCCCCCGCAGCGCTTCGAAGCGGGCACGCCTGCGATCACCGAGGCGATCGGGCTGGCCGCGGCGATCGATTATGTCGAAAGCATCGGCCTGGAGACCATTCACGCGCGCGAAACCGCTCTGGTCCAACGCTTGCGCCGCGAGCTCAGCGCCATGAATGATGTCACGGTTTATGGACCATCGGACAGCGCAGGGATTGTCAGTTTTATGCTCGACGGGGTTCACCCGCACGATCTCGGCACCATATTGGATGAAGGCGATGTCGCAATCCGGGCGGGCCACCATTGCGCGCAGCCATTGATGGATCACTTGGGCGTTCCTGCAACCGCGCGTGCCAGCTTTGGACTGTATTCTGATGACAGCGATGTGGAAGCCTTGCTCGAAGGCATGGACCGCACGCGCAGGATTTTTGGATAGCACTTATGAACAAGCCATCTGACGAGAAAGACTTTGTCGCAGCGCCTGCACCGAACGAGGCAATCGTAAAGCCGCACGAGAAACCTCGGCGCGCGCGGGTTGATGACGCCATCGATCCGGACACTGAGACGCCTGCGGAAAAGCTGGAGCGCAAGCGCGATTACCTTGAAGGTTTCCTCGCCAAGAAGCCTGAGAACGTCGCACCGGGCGAACCGGGCGGCGAATTGCATGATGCGGTGATTGCTGCGCTGAAAGAGATTTACGACCCGGAAATCCCGGTCAACATCTACGACCTCGGCTTGATCTACAATGTCGAGGTCGACGAGGAGTGCGATGCCGTCATTACGATGACTCTCACGACGCCGCATTGCCCGGTTGCAGAAACAATGCCCGGCGAAGTGGAGCTGCGCGCAGCGAGCGTACCGGGCATTCGTGATGCGGAAGTCAATCTCGTGTGGGAGCCTGCCTGGGGCCCGGACAAGATGAGCGACGAAGCGCGGCTCGAACTGGGGATGCTTTGATATGACTGACACCAAAACGCGCCAGATTCCGGCCGCCGTTACCCTGACCAAGGGCGCCGAGGCCCGCATTGCCGAGTTGATGAGCAAGGCACCTGAGGATGCGATCGGGGTCAAGCTCTCGACCCCGCGCCGCGGTTGCTCAGGCCTCGCCTATTCGGTCGACTACGTCAGCGAAGAAGCCAAGTTCGACGAGAAGATCGAAACGCCCGGTGGTACCTTCTACATCGATGGTGCGAGCGTGCTTTACCTCGTCGGATCGATCATGGACTGGGTCGAAGACGATTTCACCGCAGGCTTTGTGTTTGAAAATCCAAACGCAAAGGGTGCCTGCGGCTGCGGCGAGAGCTTCATGGTCTGAGGCAGGCCAGCTCTGGCTCGTAGCGATCAGCCTTCTTCGATGATCCTTGCAAGCAGCGCGCGCTCCAGATCGTCGACTTCACCATCGGCGTCGATCATCTTTTCAAGCCAGGCCTGCTCATTGTCATCAACGAGATTGCCTGCGGCGGCAGCTTCAGCGTAGTTCGCGCCTTCGGGCTTCTTGCCAAAGACCTTGCCAAAGTGGTTGTGCACTTGTGGCAGTTCGCGTGCCATCGCTCCGACAAGTCGGCCAACGCGGGGTTTGTTGTCAGCGATGAAGGCTTCAAGCTCTTTAACGCGCGCATGATCGAGTTGCGCGTTCGTCAGGGCAAAGCCTTTTAGGTAGTTCGCAACGCCATCGACGAACAGATCATCCCATTGCGGCGCATTTTCTTCCTGCAGAGTCTCATCCTTCAAACGGAACAGGAATTCCGCATCATGGCGGCTGACGGCTGCGGGACCGTGGCCTCCGCTTGCGAACACCAGTCGGCGCACGATCCGGCACTCGGCCGCGCTGATATGGCAGGCGGAGAGATCACCGCCGCAGCGGGTTGGCCCGGTGCCGGTCAAGACAGCCTGTTCGACCTGGCGCAGCGCATAATGCTTGAGCATTTCGGGCACATTCCGTGCTTTTTCGACAATACGCACGAGCACCTCCAGCTCTGCCATCGAGTCGAGCTTGCCGTCGTGGTCGAGCTGGCCGATCAGCCACTTCGCTTCATCATCGTCGCACATGCCGCGCGGTTCGGATCCGTTGAGCACGAATTCGCTGATCGCTTCGACGAAGAAATCAACCCATTCGCTGTCGCGCGACTTGAGGGTGTTGTTGATTGCAAAGATCGCTTCGGCTTCTTCACGATAGATCTTGCCATCGCCCCAGCCAAGCTGGCGCAGGTCAGCCAGTTCGGACGGAGTAACAACCCCATCTTCGGCGACTTTGGCGGCGAGTTGAGAGAACTGAATGGTCATGTCCGGATTTTCCCCTGAATTCGCAGGAGACTATCGCAAAACAGGCTTAAGAGCGGGTTACCGCGATGCCCCAACGTTCAGCTACCGCGAAGCGCTGCAACGCAGGATGCACGGTCGACCGGCCTGCCATCGCTCGCCCGCCGCGCTTCGACGTGGGTTGCGCTCGGCGCGGCCCCTGGCCGTGCCGGGTAGAGATAGACGTCCAGCACGCAGGGCTCTCCACTGAACTGCAGTTTGAGAGCATCGCCCTCCGAAACACGCAGTCGGGCATTGCCAAAGCGCCGCTCCAGTTCATTGGCAGTAGCGCCAATCACACCCTCAAGGCCTGGCGCGCGCATGACCTCTGCTGCTCTGAATTCTTGCGTCGCAGTGGTCTGCGGCGTTGTCGCCGGGCGCATCGGTGGCGGTGTTGAGACTTGCGGGGCTGGGCGGCTGGCCTGCGGCGGCCCGCCGGGAATGTAATTGGGTGAGGACGAAACGCAGCCAGCCAGCGCAGTTCCGAGGCAGAGGATGGTGAGGACGCGCATCTCAAGATTGGGCATTTTTCATTCTCGAATGAACCATATGGGTTCCAGCAGCCGCTCCGATTATCGGCGCAAGCAGATTTATGAAAGGGATCAACATAAGGCCGGCCACCGCAGCGCCCAAGGCAAGTCGTTCCACCGGTCTGACGGGTGTCGTCTCGGCCCGATCGGGGCGATAGCGAAGCCAGCCCATGTCGGTCAGCTCACGGCCAAGCAAGACTGCATTCACGAGCAAAAAGATCACCGCCGGCCCAATCGCCGTGAAGACCAGTACCAGCGCAATCGGCAGGGCAAGCGCATTGTATCCAAGCGCCCGGCCAGCACCCTTGAGCGAATTGGCAAGGTCCTCGCGAAAGGGGAGCTTGCGTGCGTGCCGCGCGGTGTGGGGGTAGTGCCGCGCCTCGACCGCTGCGACAACCTCGTCTGCGAAGAATTGCAGCACGGCGATGGCTACGATGCGGAACACGAACCAGGCAGAGGTGAGCGCAAGCAGTGTACCAATTACGATGTAGACATCACCTTCCAGATCGAGATATCCGCCGAGCAGCCAGGGCAGGCTTAGTGACAGCGCCCATGCGAGACTGACGAATACGCCCAGCGTGATGGCAAAGCTCTTGGCCAGAATGCGCAGGATCGCCGGGTCGCCAAGCTGCCCGAATGCCTTTGCCAACGCTGTTGCGACATTGCCCATGTTCGCTTCGCCTGTTGCGGGCGGCGCGGTGCAAGTCAACGCAAACTGTATGCGCGATACGCAATCCGCCCCTTGGCTAAGATGAACCGAGCGGCTAGGCGCTTCGGCAACCGAAATTCCCCGGACGACAGGATTATTGCGTGCCAGAACCCCGTTATGACGTGATCGCGATCGGCAATGCCGTGGTAGACATCATCGCCTCTTGCAAGGACGAGTTGATCGAAGAACTCCAGCTCAACCGCGGCGGGATGACACTGATTGACGAGGCGCGCGCCGAAGAGCTCTATGCAGCGATGCCTCCGGCGCGTGAAGTGTCCGGCGGCTCGGCTGCCAATACGCTGGCGGGACTCTCCACTCTTGGCATGCAATGCGCCTTCATCGGTCAGGTCGCAAGCGACCAGATGGGCAAGGTCTTCGCGCATGACATGCGGGCGACCGGTATCGATTTCGACACGCCGCCCCGTGAAGGCGAGCCCGCGACGGGACGCGTTCTCATCTTCGTCACGCCCGATGGCGAGCGGACGATGAACACCTTTCTCGGCGCTGGGCAGTACCTGCCAGCCGAAGCGCTCGATGAAGACCTCATCGCAAGCGGCGCGATCCTCTATCTCGAAGGCTATCTGTGGGATCCCGAGGAACCCCGCCGCGCCATGCGCCGCGCGATCGACGTTGCCCGCGCAGCCGGTCGCAAGATCGCCTTTACTGCCAGCGAAAGCTTCGTGATCGATAGGCATGGCGATGATTTCCGCGCGATGATCGACGACGGAGTGATCGACATTCTGTTCGTCAATGAAAGCGAGCTGGCCACGCTGACCGGAGAAGCCGATTTCGAAACCGGTCTGGCAGCGATCGCAGGCAAGGTCCCCGTGCTTGTCGCCACCCGGAGCGAGAAAGGCGCAGTCGCGATTGCGCATGGTGAGCGCGCACAAGTTGCAGCGGAGCCAATCGACAAGGTGGTCGACACGACCGGCGCTGGCGACCAGTTCGCAGCCGGTTTCCTGTCGGGCCATGCGAAAGGCGTCAGCTTGCAGCAATGCCTCAAACGCGGTGCAATCGCAGCGGCTGAAGTCATCAGCCATTACGGCCCGCGCCCTGAAGCCGACATGCAAAAGCTGATGGCAGAGAAGCTCGGCTAAGCGCCTGAAATCCCTCATTGCAGGGAAATGTCGGTTACACATGTTACACAGTACTGGAGTGAAATATCTCCGGACCTGTGAACGCGCGCCGATCGCGGGTTAGCGTCGCATGGAAGAGCCGGTTCACACAGTCAAAGAGCAGGCTTCAAACTACCTTCTCACGAGCCGGGTAGGAAAGGCTCGCGCCGATGATTTCAGCTCGGCGGCGGCGTGTAGTCCTCGCGCCGCAGGGAAATCATGTGCTCAGCGATCCACTCGATGTGTTGCGGCTCAAGATCGAAATCCATCACTTCAGGATAGTTGTGCGCATCAGACAGCCAACTTGCGAGAGTGTCTTCTGACAGGCCAGGCCGATTGGCAATCGATTCGAAGGTCGGCGCCTGCGGATTGGGACTCAGCCCCGGCGGATCGACCGCGTGGCAACCACCACACGCCGCCTGGACAAAGGCATGGTGGTCCCTCGGGCTGCGGTCATAGCGCACAGGCTCCTCCGGCGCGGCAGAGCGCACCTCCGACTGCGGTGCATTACAACTGCACAGGCCGACTGCTGAAGCTAAGGTGATAGCGATGGCTGAGAACTTCATGTGACCTCTCCAAATGTTGCCTGAGTCAGGGAGCGGATCTCAGGCAACGATTGGATTATGCTGGCTGCCGGCCCTGCCTGCCTTGATCCAGATCAAGTTTCTGCTCGCAGATGACAAGCGGCGGTCCCACACCCAGTCACACGAAACCGCCCGGCCAACGACCGGGTGATTGCGCTGCCTTTCTAAATTCTCAACGGCGCGAGAACAGCGAGGACAGCCAGGAGCGGTCCTCATATCCCATCGGCCGGATCGGGCCGAACTTTGCGCGTCTTGCTTCCGGGTCCAGCGGCCGCGAATTAGGCAGCCAGTTGTTGGTACCCTGATTATGGTATCTCAGCGAGGACATCATACCACCTTCGTTCTTGTTAAACTGAATGCGACCGTATGATTGTCGAGCCGCATCTATAGGCGGTTACGAGGCGTGCCGGGAGGGGGGTGAGGCGTTAATTTTTCCACAGCCCTTCGCCGTCCACAGCATTGCCGCAAGGCGTGACAGCTGGAAGCCGGATGAAATGCTCGGAAAATCAGAGAGCTAATTTATGCGCGGTTCAACCGCGTTCACGCGCCACTTCACGGTAGCCAATATCGCTTCGATAAAATCCGGATGCGAAGTGTATCTTTTGTGCCGCAGAATAGGCCGCAGCCTGCGCTGCAGTGACCGAATCGCCCATCGCAGTGACGTTCAAGACGCGTCCGCCAGCAGCCACGAGTCGCCCTTCCGAAAGCGCCGTACCGGCATGGAAAACCTTTGCGCCGCGCCCTTCGCTATCGGCCAGATCGATCGCGCCGCCTTTCTCAGGTGTGCCGGGATAGCCCCTGGCGGCCATGACGACGGTCAGCGCCGCTTGCGGATCGAACGTGAGAGCCTCCGCTCCGAGCTTAGCAAGCTCTCCCTCGGCGCAGGCAAGCATGGTCTGCACCAGATCGCCTTGATAGCGCATCATCAGAACCTGGCATTCCGGATCGCCGAACCGGCAATTGTATTCGATGAGTTTTGGGCCTTGCTCGGTCAGCATGAGGCCCGCGTAAAGCACGCCTGAATAGGGCATGCCTTCAGCGGCCATGGTGCGAACCGTTGGCTCGATGATTTCTGCCATGACGCGGGCCTGCAGATCGTCCGTCAGCACTGGTGCAGGGGAGTATGCCCCCATGCCGCCGGTATTTGGGCCAGTATCGCCATCGCCCACGCGCTTGTGGTCCTGCGCTGTCCCGAAGGGGATGATTGCTGCGCCATCGGTGAGCGCGAAGAAGCTCGCTTCCTCGCCGGTCATGAACTCCTCGATCACGACTTCCGCGCCCGCATCGCCGAACCCGCCGCCAAACATGTCTGCGAGCGCGGCTTCGGCTTCCTCGCGGGTCTCTGCAATGACAACGCCCTTGCCCGCCGCAAGCCCGTCTGCCTTGAGCACGTAAGGCGCATCGAAGCGGCCAAGCGCTGTTGCCGCCCCTTCAAGTGAAGTCGTGCGGATATAGCCCGCGGTCGGGATGCCCGCCCGCTCGCACAGGTCCTTGGTAAAGCCTTTGCTGCCTTCCAATTGCGCCGCTGCTTTCGACGGGCCGAACACGGGAATGTCTTCGCCGCGCAGACTGTCCGCAAGACCGTCGACCAGCGGGGCTTCCGGACCGATCACGACCAGCCCGATTGCACGGTCCTTGCAGAACGCTGCGACCGCCGCATGATCGCCTGCGTCAAGGCTTACCAGCTCGGCTTCCTCCGCGATCCCCGGATTGCCGGGGGAAGCGTAGAGTTTGGAGCACGACGGGGATTGCGCCAGCTTCCACGCTAACGCATGTTCGCGTCCACCCGAGCCCAGCAGAAGGATATTCATGGCCGATCCTACTTTCGATAATGAAGACGGACGGCTGGTAGCGCGTGAGCGGCAAGGCGACAACGCCGAGCCGCTGACAATCAGCGAGATTTCCGCGGCGCTTAAGCGAACGGTCGAAGACCGCTTCGGCTATGTCCGCTTGCGCGGTGAATTGTCGGGCGTGAAGCGCGCGGCCTCAGGCCACCTTTATTGCGCCTTGAAGGACGAAAATGCCGTGCTCGATGGGGTGATGTGGCGCGGCAATGCTGCCCGGCTGGCGTTCAAGCCCGAAGACGGTCTTGAGGTTATCGCGACCGGCAAGCTCACAACCTATCCGGGCCGCTCAAAATACCAGATCGTGATGGACAGCCTGGAGATTGCTGGCGAGGGTGCGCTGCTCGCTCTGCTTGAGAAGACGCGAGCGAAACTGGAAGCCGAAGGGCTGTTTGCCCGCGAGCGGAAACAGCCGCTGCCCTTTCTCCCGCGCACAATCGGCGTTGTGACGTCACCCACCGGTTCGGTCATTCGCGATATTCTTCACCGGCTGGCGGATCGCTTTCCTTCTCATGTGCTGGTCTGGCCAGTGCTGGTGCAAGGCCAGGGCGCAGCCGAGCAGGTTGCGAGCGCTGTGCGCGGGTTTGCGGCACTGGACGGCTCTGGCCCGGTCCCGCGCCCCGACCTTGTGATTGTCGCGCGCGGGGGCGGCTCGATTGAAGACCTGTGGTGCTTCAACGAGGAAATCGTGGTGCGCGCGATTGCCGAGTGTTCGATCCCCGTGATCTCGGCTGTGGGACACGAGACGGACACGACGCTTGCCGATTATGCCGCGGACCAGCGCGCACCTACACCCACCGCAGCGGCGGAAATGGCCGTGCCGGTGCGGGCGGACCTGAGCGCTACCTTGGGCGATCTTGCCAACCGTCAGCGACGCGCGGTCTATCGACCGGTTGAGCTGGGACGCGAACGTTTGGAAGCGCGGGTGCGGCGGATGCCCAGGCCAGAGCAGATCCTGCAAATGCAGACGCAGCGACTCGATGATTTGGCTGAACGGTTGCGGCGTGGGCTCAGGGACCGTGCATCGCAAGGGCGCGAGCGGCTTGCAGGCGCGGCGGCGCGGCTCTCGCCATCGCTGCTCCGCCGTAGCGTGCAGGATGCGCAGCGGCGGCTGGCGCGTGCGCGGCTGGTGCCCGCGCTGGTTGAACGGCCGCTCATGCAACGCAAGGCGCAGCTCGACAGCCTGTGGCGGCTCGCGAGCCAGTTCCACCCTGAAGAGCCCCTGAAGCGCGGCTATGCGATTGTCCGTGATGCGAGCGGCACGGCGCTCACCCGCAAGGCGATGGCGGAAAAGGAAAGCGCGCTCAGTCTGCAATTTGCTGACGGAATGCTGGATGTGAAGACTGGCGAAGCGCCAAAGCGTCCCTTGACCCCCAAACCTCGCCCCAAAACCGGAACACCTGATGCGCAAGAGGATCTATTCGGTTAATTGTCCGCCAAGGTCGAGCTTGCTATGATGGTGCGATGTTGATGTCTTCAAGCGATAAGGGGGCGCGCCTCCTCTACGGGCCGAACGGCTTTCGGGTGTTGCAACCCGGCCGGCATGTGTTTTGCGCTGTGACAGGCGAAGCGATTCCTCTGGAAGAGCTGCGCTATTGGAGCGCAGAGCATCAGGAGGCCTATATCTCCTGCGAGGCCGCCACGCAGCGTCTCACCGGCAAGGCGTGATTCGCTCCAGCCCAGCATCCGTGATGTGGTTTGTGGCGGCGGTCGGATTGGCAGGCTGCGCCGCGCAAGGCGAAGCCATGCCGGTGCCGCCCGAGCGGGGCGCCGCGGGAACCGAAAGCTCCTCTGATACGCCCCCGATGGCCGATGCGCAGGTTCTTCCCGCCTTCACCTATGACGGCAGGCTGACCCAAGGCGGCTGGATTGTCGGCACAGCGCCGGAAGGCGCGGTCACGGCCCGGCTTGGCGAACAGGAGCTGGCGCTCGATGAAGATCGCCGCTTCTTTGCCGCGTTTGACCGCGATGCAGGCGAACACGCCTTTTTGCGGGCAACGCTCGAGGATGGCCGCGAAGTCGAATTTCGCCTGGATATCGCGCCACGCGCCTGGCGGATCGAACGGGTGAATGTGGCCAAGCGCCCTCCTGTCAGCAGCGAAGAGTGGTGGAAGAAGCGCGAGCCCGAATGGCTCGCAATCAAGGCTGCGCGCGAGAAGGAAACCGGGGCGAGGGGATGGCGGCAGAACTTCATCTGGCCGGTCAAGGGCCGCATTTCCGGCCGGTTCGGCGCGCAGCGCATCTATAAGGGCGAACCGGGCAGCTATCACTCGGGCCTCGACATAGCGCCGGGGGCTGGCACGCCGTTCGTTGCGCCAGCCGATGGCGTGGTAGTGCTCGCGGCAACCGGCTTCAGTCTGGAAGGCAATTTGCTCATCATCGATCATGGGCAGGGCCTCAATTCGGCATTTCTTCATGCGCAGAGCCTCACTGTCAAAGAGGGCGATACGGTGAAGCGGGGCCAGATGATCGGACGGGTCGGTTCTTCCGGGCGTTCGAGTGGGCCGCACTTGCACTGGGGCATTAAGTGGAACGACGCGCGGCTTGATCCGCTGCTGTTCCTGCCAGACGCAGACTAACGGGCGATTGGTCATGAAGCGGCGATGGCTCGCGCTTGGGCTGGTTATGTTGGCACTCGCTCCGGGCACATGGGTTCGCACCGCGCCGCCTTCGGTCGATTACGAAGCTGCGCTGACCATCGAGCCCATCGAGCCTTCCGGCACATTCCAATCCGACAGCATCACGCTGGATGCGGCATGGAAGCTCACCAGCGCCAACACTCATTTCGGCGGCTTTTCCGGGCTGGTTGTGCTTGATGAGAACACTCTGCTTGCGGGCAGCGACAAGGCGCGGCTGCTCGAATTGCCGATCCCTGATCGCGGCGCTGGCCCCGGCCTGATGAGCTTTCTGAAGCTGCCGGGCGATGGCCCCAAGGAATTGCCGCGCGAGCTGGTTGATCTCGAGGCCATTACTGTCGATCTTGATACAGGCACGCTGTGGGCGTCGTACGAACACACGCAGACGATTGAGCGCCATCGCGGCATTCATCTGGGCAATATTGCAGACCGCGATCCGCCTGAGATGCAGGATTGGGAGGATAATGGCGGCCCGGAAGTGTTGCAGCGTCTGTCCGATGGGCGTTTCCTCGTACTCGCCGAGTCGCCGGAAGGCTGGTTCGCGCGCGGCACGCCCGGCCTGCTGTTTGCGCGCGATCCGGTTGAGGAGCAGGAGCCGGTCGCCTTCCGCTTCCCTGCACTCGAAGGCTTAAGCCCGGTCGATGCGGCGATGCTGCCCGATGGCCGCGTGCTGATCCTGCTGCGCGATATCCGCCTGCAACTGCCGATCCGCTTCCGCAGCGCGCTGGCGATTGCGGACCCTGCGACCATTCGTGAAGGCGAGAGCTGGGATGCGCGGATCATCGCACGGTTCTCCGGTCCTGGACTTGATGCCAATTTCGAGGGGCTGGCGAGCATAGAGCGCGATGATGGCAGCGCCGAGATTTACGTTATCTCAGACGACAATTTCTCGAACCTGCAGGAAACGCTGTTGTTACGGCTAATCTGGACACCGCAAGACTAGCGGGTACGCAAAAGGCAAAACAAAAGGCGCTGCGGTTGCCCGAGCGCCTCTCATTGATCTGTAACGATCCCGCAGGACCGCAGACCTTACGCCGCAGCGATAGCCTTCTTCAGCTCGCGCTTTACCTTGAGCGCGTTTGAAGAGAGATTCTCGTCCTTGGTCTTGAGCAGCCAGTTATCGAGGCCGCCATTGTGCTCGACAGAGCGCAGGCCGTGCGTCGAAACGCGGAACTTGAAGCTGCGGTCGAGCTTCTCGCTCAGCAGCGTGACGTTCTGCAGGTTAGGCAGGAAGACGCGCTTGGTCTTGTTGTTGGCGTGGCTCACATTGTGGCCTACCTGGCGGCCCTTGCCGGTCAGTTCGCAAATGCGCGACATGATTAATCTCACTCGTTCTCAATGGGGCCACTCGGACAGAGCCGTGGGCCGTAAATTGCTCGGGTTATCCCGGAAAGGCGCGCGCTTAGCTTGGGATATGCGAATCGTCAAGAAAAGTTGCACTCGCCTGTGCGGCGTTCTAGCGCTCGGCATATGAGCAAGTGGCCCATCCCGCAAGGCATGCAAGCAGCGCTCGAAGCTGCGCGCGCAGCTGAGCGCGCGGGCGAAGTGCCGATTGGCGCGGCGGTGATGCAGGGCGAGAGGCTGATTGCGAGCGCCGGCAATGCCACCAGACACCCCCCGGACCCCACGGGCCATGCGGAGATTCGGGCGCTGCGGATCGCAGCAGAGGCGCTCGGGCAGGACCGGCTTACCGACTGCGACCTCTACGTAACGCTGGAGCCATGCGCGATGTGTGCAGGCGCGATTTCGCACGCTCGGATTGCGCGGCTTTACTACGCGGCTTCCGATCCCAAGGGCGGCGCGGTGGAGCATGGCGCACGCGTATTCGAGCATCCACAATGCCTGCACAAGCCCGCGGTCTATTCAGGCATGGGCGAAACAGAAGCGGCGGACATGCTGCGCGGCTTTTTCAGGGAAAGGCGCGGCTGAGACGAGCCCTGAGGGACTGGTTCACGCTTCCAGCCACGCCAAGGCCTTGTCCTGCTCGTCGAGCGCAAATGCCTTGATCTGTGCCTTCACGAACGCGCCCGTGAATTCGGCATAGCTGCGGATCCACTTCGGCCCACCGACAATCGCGTAGCGATCCAGATTGCGCGCGATTTCCAGTTTGCCGGACAGCACCTCGCGGCTCATCAGCCGGTCGAGGTCAAAGCCATGCCAGTCGCGGATGACCAGCATCATGCGGGCCGCGCCGGTCTCCTCCATGCGTTGGCGCACCAGAGCAATTCCGCGTTCGGATTCCTCCCGGTCGAGGCGGCCCGCAAGCTCGATTGCCACGATTCCGGGCTTGCCCAGATCGAGCTCTCGAATTGCGCCTGTATGCGGGCCTGCGCTTTCTTCCATGATCCAGGCTCGCGCGGCGTCAGCCTCGTTTTCGTCATAGACTTCGTAAGTCACGCGCGGCAGCAGCGCACTTTCCAGCCGCGAACCGGTACGGACCCAGGCGTTGTCGGAGATGATGGCGATCCGATCGAGGCCGTAGACCCATTTGATCAGGCTGGGCATGTGAGCCAGCTCAACCGCGACTGCCGAGAAGGAAAAGTCCGTGACTGCGGTCACGTCGATCAGCAGGTTGCCGCCGCCGCCGGCTGCATTGCGCTCCTGTGCGAATTGGACGAGCTGCTCGGCATCAGCCTGGACGAATTCCGCAATCACGACCATGCGATGCGCTTTGTCGGAGAGGCGTTCAATTTCAATCATGTGGCTATTCCTACCTGCCGACTCGCGGCGTGTCGTTGACTCAAGTCAAATCATGCTCAAAGACCGCGCCAGATTCTCGCTGGTGCATCATCCTTCGCGCCCCAGGTGCGCGGCTTGCAGCGCGTCGGCATAAAGTCCGTGCCATAACAAAGCCGCAGCTCTTCCAGCCAGCCGCGTTCGTTCAGCTTCACGCCGACATGCGCAGGCTGGACGTGCCGACCGTTCGCATCGGCGAAGGCGCGGCGAATGTCGCCCGCAGTGAGCTTCTCCTGCCGCGAAAGGTAGTCGTAATCGGGCTTGCGCAAGCTGTTCCAGAGGATGCGGGTAACCTTGAAATAGCTTTCCGGGCGGCGCGCCATGCAACTGCCGTGCTTGACCCATTGATGGCTCATCAGCCGGGTCGACGGCATCATGCAGAGATTGCGGCGCGCTTCGGCTGGCGTGACTTTTTGCGATGGGTTACCGGCTTGGGGGCAAAATTGCGGCCAGCTGGTAGCGCCATCGGGCCATAATCCATGCACAACGAGGCCAAACTTGCCATTGTCGCCCGAGCACTGGATGCGATGCGCACGGCTGTCTTCACGCGGCTTGCAGAACTCCGGGCTCCAGCTGATCGCAAGCGTGTAGCCGGTGATGGGCAGTTGCCGGGTCGGCCCCTCGCTGCGCACTTCCGGCACAGTCAGCGTCGACGGCACACGGCATTGATAGGCCTGGGCATGAGCGACTTCACTTGCGAACACTAACATTAACGAAGCGGCGAAGGCGCTTCGCAAGCGCGACCGCGCGTCGGCCGTCAGGCCGCCCCCTCGGAGGCCTTCGCGACAGCGATTGGCCGCGAGAGAAGTCATAAAGGCGTAAAATCAAGGCCGATGTCAGCGGCTGGAGCGCTTTGGGTGAGCCGACCCACCGAGACATAGTCAACGCCCGTGGCGGCCTTGGCGTTGATCGTTTGCAAGTTGATCCCCCCGCTCGCCTCGGTGGGAACGCGTCCTGCAACGATGCAGACAGCTTGGCGCAACGTCTCCGGCTCCATATTGTCAAGCAGCAGACGGGTCGCGCCAGCCTGCAAAGCAGGTTCGATCTGGTCGAGCCGGTCGACCTCGCAGATGATTTCCTTGACGCCCGCCTCGACCGCACGGCGCACCGCTTCGCCGACGCTGCCCGCGACGAGCACATGATTGTCCTTGATCATCGCCGCGTCCCACAGCCCCATGCGGTGGTTCGACCCGCCGCCCATGCGCACAGCGTATTTTTCGAGGGTGCGCAGGCCCGGAATGGTCTTGCGCGTGTCGAGCAAGGTACAGTCGGGATTGTCCATCGCATCGACATATTCACGCACCATGGTGGCAATGCCGGAGAGGTGCTGGACAGTGTTCAAGGCGCTGCGTTCGGCCGTCAGCATGGCACGGGCATTGCCAGAGAGGCGCATCAGGTCGGTTCCCGGCGGCACTTCGTCGCCATCGTGCACCAGATGCTCAATTTCCATGTCCGGATCGAGCGCGCGGAAGAACGCCTCGGCGATAGGAAGCCCAGCGACGACAATCGCATCGCGGCTGTCCATCACCCCGGAAAAGCGTGCGCTCGCGGGAATGACGCTCTCGGACGTGACGTCATGGCCGCCGCCCGGCAAACCTTCGCCAAGGTCTTCCGCGAGAGTTTCGCGCACGAAGCGTTCAAGGTCGAAACCTGTGAGCAAGAAGTCAGTCATGCGTTAGGGTGTGGCGGATTCCCGCCCTAATCTCAAGCGCATGCTCTGCCTTTTCGGAACGTGCGCACGGCTTGCCCCGTTGAGTGGAGAGACCCGAGAGAATCGAGAGATAGCAATGATTACGACGACCAATCCGGCCACCGGCGAACGGCTCGCTAGCTATGAAGAGCTTTCAGCGGACCAGATCGATGCAAGGCTGGCGCGCGCCGATTCCGCGTACCGTGAATGGCGCAAGAGCTCGCTTGCCGAGCGTAGTGTTCTGCTCGAGACCTTGGCGCGCGTTTACGATGCCAATACCAACCGGCTCGCGCGGCAGGCTAGCCTCGAAATGGGCAAGACCTTCGCGTCAGCCAAAGCCGAGATCGCAAAATGCGCGCAGCTGTTCCGCCATATGGCACAGGCTGGTCCTGCCATGCTCGAGCCCTTGAGCTTTGACCTGGGTGAAGATGGAAATGCGCAGGCGCGCTGGCTGCCTCAAGGCGTCGTGCTTGCAGTCATGCCGTGGAATTATCCCTATTGGCAGGTCGCGCGCTTCCTTGCTCCAGCTGTAATGGCGGGCAATGTTGGCGTGCTGAAACACGCGAGCGCTGTGCAGGGTTGCGCAGAGCTGTTGGAAGAGATGATGACTGAAGCTGGCGCTCCATCTGGTCTGTTTCAGAACCTCCCGGTCAAGTCGGGCGCGATTGAGCGAGTCATCGCGGATGATCGTGTCGTTGCAGCGACCTTGACTGGCAGCGAAGGGGCTGGCGCAGCGGTGGCGGAACTTGCCGGCAAGCATTTGAAGAAAACAGTGCTGGAACTGGGCGGGTCAGACCCCTTCATTGTGATGCCATCAGCCGATCTCGACAAGGCTGCAAGCCAAGCGGTTAAAGCGCGTATCCAGAATACTGGACAATCCTGCATTTGCGGCAAGCGCATGATCGTCCATTCCGCAATCTACGATGATTTTGCAGAACGCTTTTTCGCGCAGATGCAATCGACAAAGGCGGGCGATCCATTTGATGAAGAGACCGAGATGGGTCCGCTTTCCAGTAAAGAGCAGCTCGACACCGTGCTCGAGCAAATCGAAACAGCGAAAAGCGAAGGCGCGACGCTCGCATTCGGTGGTGTTGCCCAGAGCGGACCAGGCGCCTTCATCAGCGCAGGCGTGCTGACCCACGTGCCGCTGGAAAGCGACACTGCAAAGGCAGAGATTTTCGGGCCGATCGCGCAGCTCTACCGAGCAAAGGACATCGAGGATGCGATCCGGATCGCGAATGCAATTCCGTTCGGGCTGGGCTCATCGGTGTGGACCGAGGACGAGGAAGAAAAGGAGCGCTTCGTGCGCGACATCGAAGCCGGCATGACAGCAATCAACCAGTTCCTGTCCTCGCATCCGGTTGCGCCCTTCGGCGGGATCAAGCGCTCAGGCTATGGCCGCGAACTGTCGCATCTGGGCCTGCACGAATTCATGAACCTGAAGACAGTTATGACAGGATCAGGGGGATGATGCTTCGCGGCACCTGAGTCCAACTAACCTAGTGCACAAACCGCGCCACCACATCGCGATAACTGCGCGAGACTTTCACTTCTGCACCGGAATCCAGCACCAGGAAACACTCGCCATTGGTGTGCGGCTTCACCTGACGGACCTGGTTGAGGTTGACGATGGTTGAGCGGTGGACGCGCTGGAAAGTGCGCGGGTCGAGGCGGCGCTCGAGATCCTTCATCGTTTCGCGCAGGATCAGCGAATTGTCGCCGGTATAGATGCACATGTAATCACCCGCCGCTTCGATATGCTCGATCGAATCGACCTCGACGCGGAAGATCTGTCCGCGATCCTTGATGTTGATGAGCTTTTCAAACCGCTCGGTCGGCTCGCTGTCGGCCAGTCCTTCGACCGCGTCGGGCGCTACTTCCGCCAGCACATTCATCAGCTTGTCAGCCTCTTCTGCGCCCTTCTTTTCTGCGATGCGCTGGCGCACGCGGGCAATGGTATCGGCCAGTTTGTCTTCGTCGACCGGCTTCATCAGGTAATTCACCGCATTGGCTTCAAACGCGCGGATCGCATGCTCTTCAAAGGCCGTGACGAAGACGAACAGCGGCGGCTCGATCTCCATTACGCCTTTCACAACGGAGAAGCCGTCAAAACCCGGCATCTGGATGTCGAGGAAGACAAGGTCAGGCTTCTCGGTCTTGATCTTGCGGATCGCCTCGCGCCCGTTTGAGCAGGTATCGATGATTTCAACATCCTCGAATGGCTCCAGACGCAGCTGGAGACCTTGAATGGCGAGTTTCTCGTCATCGACAATGATTGTACGAATAGTCATGCGTTACTTCCAATCGCGCGTCCCGTGCCCAGCTTTGATGCCGGTCCAGGCTCGGGGGTGGTGTCAGAGGGCCTGAGGGCCCGCGAAGCCGTTCCCGCTGCCAGTTCCGGCGCCGAGTCGACTTCTTCCTTGATCTCCGCTTCATACGGGATTTCGATCAAAACGGTAAATCCGCCACCTTGCCCGGTGCGGGTCTCAAAGCGATGGCTGTCGCCATAGGCCTGCGCCAGGCGGCTGCGGATGTTAGCCAGCCCCACTCCGGTCGAGCTCGACTGCGCTGCAGCATAGGTCAGCAAGTCGCCCTGACTGGTGGCAGAGCCTGTGGTGCGGAAGATACCTGGACCTGTGTCCTCAACCACGATCTGCAATCGGCCATTGCTGACCTTTGCGGTGAGAGAGATCCGGGCTCCTTCCTCCTGCGGACTGACGGCGTATTTGATCGCGTTTTCAACCAGCGGCTGAAGCAGCATCGAAGGCAGCTTGGCTTGCAGCGCCTCATCCGAAATCTCGAAATGCGTGCGGAGCCGCTCTTCAAACCGCATCCGTTCGATCCCGAGGTAAAGCTGTAGCGTTTCCACTTCCTGCTCCAGCGTTACCTCGCTGCCCGGCTCGGTAACCAGCGTGTGCCTGAGGAATGCGCTGAGCCGCGTCAGCATGGCGTTGGCAGGCTCGGTCTGCTTGAGCAGCACCAGCGTGCTGATGGAATTGAGCGTGTTGAACAGGAAATGCGGGTTGAGCTGGTAACGCAGCATCGCCAGCTGCGCGCTGGTGGCCTGCGCCTCGAGCCGTTCGAGTCTGTCGGCCTGCTCTTCGACAGTGAGAAAGAAGTTGATTGCGTAATACAGCGCGCTCCACCCGACCAGCAGCGTTGCCGGTATATAACTGAGCCCGATGAAGCGCTGCGCAAAGGTCGTCTCGCTGATCCCGGCATAGTAAATGCCCTGAACCCAGGCATCGATTGAGGCGTGCACGATCACTGCCAGCACCAGTACGAGCATGGTCATGCTCCAGGTCACAAAAGGCTGCCGCCCGAACAGCTGGCGATAGATCACTGACAGCACGAGCGTGATGGAAAAACCCGTGATGGTCGTGACAAGGATGACTGCCAGCAAGTCCAGCGGCTGGGAGTTGGCGATCGCAGCGCTTGCGCGCAGCAGAAATGCGCCGCCCCAACCTGCCAGTTGGAGGTTCCAGAATGCCTTGTTCTTGTTGGCAAAGAACGGCGTGGGGCGGAAAGGCAGAACGACCATCGGCTAACCCCTTAGCCGATTCGGACGCTTTGGGGCAGTTTGTTTGCTGCTTGCCGTCGCGCGCGCTACACTGCTGGTCTGCAAGGAGAGAGAATCATGGCCACAATCGACCATCCTGACGGCGCTGTGCACGAACACGCCAAATTCACGGCGATGACTGAAGGCACGGCCGAAGACTGGGCCATTATCGGCGGTCAATACCGGGCATTTGCCAAGGGCGTTGCTGACCGCGTGCTTGATCACTTGCGGCTTTTGGAAGGCGATTTTGGCGGCTTTCCGGTGTGCCGGCTGGAGCACTCCTTGCAGACCGCGACCCGCGCCCACCGTGATGGGCGGGATGAACGGTATGTCGTCATGGCGCTGCTGCACGACATCGGCGATACGCTGGGCAGCTACAATCACCCGGATGTCTCTGCCGCGATCATCAAGCCGTTCGTATCGGAAGAAGATCACTGGATTTGCGAAAAGCACGGCGCGTTCCAGGGCTATTACTATTTCCATTATGTAGGCATGGATCGCGACATTCGCGAGCAGTATCGCGGGCACCCATATTTTGAAGCCTGCGCCCATTTCTGCGAGAAATACGACCAGGCGGCGTTTGATCCCAAGTATGACAGCGCGCCGCTTTCGTTCTTCGAACCGATGGTACGGCGCGTGATGGAAAGGCCGATCAACTCGATGTACGCGGCGGTGACGGACGACTGATTGATGCCTTAAGGCTCGATCTCGCGCTGGAAATGCTGGCTCCAGTCAGCTTTTCCGTCGCGCGCGATCGCCTCGAGCACCAGCGGGATTTCCGCAGCGATACGCTCCGCGCGTTCGTCCCAGCCTTCGTGGGTGCGCTTGCGAAAGAGGCCGCCTGCATGCTCAGGCCCCCAGCGGTTGATGAAGCGCAAGGCCGCGTGGGGTTCGAACCCGGCATTGGCAAGCAGCCATGGTGCCAGTCGATCCGCTTCGCGCTCGGTTAGCCGGACGTTGCTTTGCTTGCGCCCGTTGGCGTCAAGCCACACCCTGTGGCCGAGCACATTGTGTGCGAGTTCATGCGCGATGACTGCGGCCAACTCGTCTTGCGGGTAGCTGAAGGCGGGATAGCCCGCGCTGATCCGGACCCGCTTGCCGTCAGCAAGCGCAATATCGTCTCCCCCTGCAAGCTCGAAGCGTGTTGCGCAGGCGGGTTCACCCTTGAGCGTGAGATCGGGCTTGCCAGGACGAGAGAGCGTCACTTGGCCGTGCAGCACGAGCATCGTTTCAAGCAGGTCATGCGCAAGCTCTGCCCGCTGCCAGGCAAACGGTTCGACCGCACTCCAGCTCTCAAGCTCGAATCCGTTGATGTGCGTAACCGGTTCACGCGCTTCAAGCCCTGCCTGCTCGGCTGGCGAGCCATCGGCCGCTGTCAGGACAGCGAAGGAATGTTCCAATCCGAGCTCGCGGCGAATTGCATCCGGACGACGAAAGCTGGCGGTGTCGAGCAGTTGCAAACCAGTGGAGGGCTGGCTTTCCCGGCAGAAGGCTGCGTTAGCGCTGGCAAGCCTCCAGCCCAGGTCCTGCAGGCGCTGCTCGCGGTTCAGCCTATTGGCAAAGCCACCGCTTTCAACTGTGCCCGCGGCTGCCGTGCTCGCTGCAGCGCCGAGCGTGGATTGCGCCCATGCTCCAGCGGAACCGGCAAGCGTGCAGCAAAGCGCAGCGGCGAGGACGCGCATCAGCTCTCGCGATCGACCGCCGCCTGCAGAGCGCTGGTGCCAACCGCTCCTTCAAATGTCTGCCCCCCGGCGACCCAGCTGGGCGTACCGGTAAACCCGAGCTGTTGAGCCATCAGCGCATTGTTGCGAAGCTCAGCTTGCACGACCGGCGATTGCCCGAAGGCTTGCGCGCGCTCCAGTTCAACTCCAGCGCGCTCAGCCGCCTCGCGGACAGTTTCCGGCGTCGCAGGAGCAAGCTCGAACATCGCCTTGTGAAATGCAGCGAACTTGCCTTGCTCGGCGGCGGCCAAGGCCATCACGGAAGCGATTTCACTTCCCTGGAAGATTGACCATTCGCGGATGATGACTTTCACTTCAGGGTCCTGCGCGACCAGCGCATCCACGTCTTCGCTGCTTACCCTGCAATAGGGACAGTTGTAATCGGTGAATTTGACCAGCACTTTGGAGCCGTCGGGATTGCCCAGAACTGCGCCGGGGAAGGGCTGGTAAATCTGCTCACCGATCTGAGCGAGCCGGTCCGATGCTGCCTGCTTCTCATAGGCCTGCGCCATTGCCGGCAAAAGCTGCGGATTCTCCATCAGATACGCTTCAGTGCGCTTGTCTGCGAGACCTGTGGCGGACCAGGTCGCAGCTCCAAGAAACCCGCACGCCAGAGCGAGCGCTGCGTTTGTGAGAAGCTGTTTCATCTTTCTATCCACCTGAAATGCGCTGCTGCGGCGCTCTTGATGCCTGTTGTGCGCGAATTGACCTGCCCGGCGCTACTGCGAATCGCGGATTTGCTCCAGAGCGGCGCGCGCCTGAAGCGAGATATCCTGCGCTCGAATCCAGTCAGGCGATCCCACCGGCAAGCCGGCCTCTGCCGCTTGCGCGCTGCGCAGTGCGTCAGGAAAGCGGCGCGTCATCACTTGCTGCTCGGCACTGGCAAGCCGCGCCCGGGGAAGGTCGCCGCGCGCCGCATAGACAACGCCCAATTGATACCAGGCGAACGGGTTCAGGCGGTCGCGCGCGACGGCTGCCCGCAACACGCGTTCTGCTTCCGGGTGATTTCGCTCGTCTTCGGTCGCGATCAAAGCGTGGCCGAACATGGATGCAATGAGCGGCTGGTTATTCGTGATTTCCGTCGCGCGTCGCAGCGAGGCGAGAGCATCAGTCGGCCGCCCCGATTCCAGCAGGACCTGCCCCTTCAATTCCAGGAAATAGGGGTCGTTTGGCGAGGTCGCGAGCAATGCATCCGCTTCCGCGAGCGCCATGTCGACCTGCGCTGCCTTGTGATAAGCGTAAGCGCGGGCATAGCGCGCCGGAATGGATTTGTCGCTCACAGGAAAGCGGGCAAGCGTGCGCTCCGACGGTTCGATGAAGCCTGACAGCTTTGCCTTCATGCGCACGAAGCGCGCCTGAATGTCCGGATCGTCAGGTGCGTCCCATGCGGGATCGCGGGTATAGACTTCGCGCAGCCGGGCAATGCGATCGCCAGACAGCGGGTGCGTGCGAGTGAAGGCGGCTTCATCGTCCTGGCTACGGCCGTAGCGAAACTCCTGGCTGCGCAGCTTGCCGAAAAAGGCGAGCGATCCGCGCCCTGAAATGCCGGCGGCCGAGAGATACTCTGCGCCCGCTGCGTCTGCTGCTGATTCCTGCACCCGGCTGTAGGCCAGGAACTTGCCGAGCGCTGCGCGCTGTCCGGCCTGCATGATCCCTATGCCTGCTTCGCCCGCGCCTGCCAGTGCGGCACCGACACCGAGCAACAGACTGAGGATGGAAATGCTGTTCGCAGCGCTTGCCCCTTCGCTGAAGCGGACCACGTGGCCGCCGGTGATGTGACCAAGCTCATGCGCAATCACGCCTTGCACTTCATTGGCGGTATCGGCGGCATCGAGCAGACCGGCGTGGATATAGATCGCCTGACCCCCCGCGACGAATGCGTTGATGGAGGAATCATTGATCAGCACCATGTCAACATTGCCAGGCGCTAGCCCGGCCGCTTCAACCAGTGGCGCAGCCATATCATCGAGCAGGGCTTCGGTTTCGGCATCGCGCAGAATCGACTGTGCAGCAACCGGTTGTACCGCGAGCGCGAGGCTCGCAAGAATGGCGAGGGGCCAGGCAAATATGCGCATAGACACTCTTTTAGCGCGTTTGCGCCTGAACCGGAACTGAAGTCTGAGGGTTAGCAATGAATTGACGGATTACCTCGTGCACCTCCCCCTTGCGCCGCCATGGGCTTGCCAGTTGGAGCAGGGGGGCCGTGTGGTCCATGTCACTGAATGTCAGCAGCCGGACCTCGATGCCCGCCGCTTCCAGTCGGGTGGCCAGCGCGCGCGAGTTGCGCGGCTTTACGGTTGTATCTTGCTCGCCATGGATCAGCAGGAAGGGCGGCGCATGGCCGCCCACGAAATTCACTGGCTGGGTCGCCTGAGGGTCTGCAAACTGACCGAATGTCGCGCGGGTGCTGTCACTGTCAAACGGGAAGAAGTCATAAGGACCGGCAAGACCAATGACGCCCCTGACCGTTTCAGGCGGAACCGATTGGTGCTTCAGCCAGGAATGGTCGAGTGCCAGCATCGCGACATTATAGGCCCCGGCGGAATGCCCCATCAGGACGATGTGATCGGGATTACCGCCGTGTTGTGCGATGTTCTTGCGAATCCAGGCAAGCGCGGCTGCGCCATCTTCCAGCATCGCCGGAAAGCGCCCCTCCGGTCCCAAGCGATAACCGGCCATGACAGTGACGAAGCCATGCGGAGCGAGGCTGCGACCGACGAAACCATAGTCCTCTGGATCGCCGTCCTTCCAGCTGCCGCCATGCTGAAACACCAGAACCGGTAGTGCCGAGTGCGCTTTGACCTCGCGGTGGTGCAGGACGACCAGCTTCTGCGCAGGGTGCGCTCCGAACCGGACGGTCTCAAGCTGCCTGGTTTCCGCATCGCTTGCAGTGATCCAGTCCACGGTGTCGAGCACGGCAGGGCCGTTGCGGGCGATGGCAATCTGCAGCGCGACAAAGCCCGCCAGTGCCGCCGCAACAACCGCGGCCAGAATCCAGATCATGATGCGCAGGCCTCGGCTCTTGATAGCGAACATGACAGAGTCCGTAGCGCGCAGCCGGGAGTTCCCGCAAGAGGACAGATCAGGTCAGGGCCGCAATGGGTCAGCGAGCGAAGAGCTGTCAGCCGAGCAACTTGCGCGCCGCCCGTTCGACCAATGCGATGTCTTGCTCAATCTCGCCCAGCACTTCGATTTCGCCATCTTCTGTCCGGCGGATCATCACGAGGCCGAATTCCGGGCCATCGCTGGCCAGATCCACGAGATCGAGAGGCTCAAGCTTGCGCAGTTTCCGTGCGAGAGCCGTGCGGACCGCGTTCTTGGGCTCGACCGCCTTGCCGGCCTCTTCCTTGCGGCAGCGACGCTCTTCGCTGACGACACCTTTGAGCCCGCCTTCGGCCTGGCTCAGGAATCCGGCAAGCGCGCCGCGTTCGATCCCCACACGGTGGGCATGGCTCAGCACCGCTGCGTATTCGGTGAGCCGGGTCTTGTCGTAATCGGCTCCGAAGACAAGCTTGACGATCGGCGTCATCGGGGCGCGCTCCTGCACGCTAAGCCCGTTCTCCTCGATCAGTTCTGCATAATCTTCGGGTGCCTCTTCAGCGGCAAGCGACACATCGTAGGCACGGCTGACCGCAGCATAGAGCGCGGTACGGCTGCGGTCTTCGCAAGTTCTGGCTGTCTCGGCGAGTTCGCGTGCCGAGGCGAGGCAATCATACAGGCCGGCATCCTCATCGATCGGGGAGTTTTCCGCAGTGTCGTCGGCAAAATAGTCGCCGCCAGAGAGGTCAAGGGCATCGACTGCTTCGGCAAGCTCGAGGATATCGTCTGACATCTCGTCGTCCAGGCTTTGCTCTGGTTCGATGCCTTCCGGCTCGTCGCTGTCCTCAGCTTCAACCGACCAAGGCCGCTCGTCGCCCTCTTCGGCGAGATCTTCCAGGCCGAGTTCCAGCGCGTCCATCTTGGGCTTGGGCGGTGCGACGTGATCGGTCAAGGATGCGAAATCATAATTGGCTTCTGCTTCCTCATCCTCATCCTCGTCATCTTCAAGCGCGAGATGGCCAAAGTCGGGCTGCGGCAAGTCACCTTGCGACAGGTCGAGAGTCTGCTGAACCGCTCTTGCAGCGTCGGCTTCCTCCGCGTCGAAGCGCTCGTCCTGGTTCGCAGGGCCATCGGCCCAGCCATCGGTCAGTTCGAGCGGCAGAACCGGGGCATCTTCGGCCGCATCCTCGGCCGGATTCGGGGCGTGCCCGCCTTCCAGCGCATGGTCGATTTCCAGCAGCAATTCGTCGGCGGTCAGACGGTCGGCCATCTCTTTCCAGTTGATGACGCCGTAGATGAAATCGATCGTGTCGTCGTCGCTGGAAAACGGCAACAGAATGCCGCGATACATGATGGTGATACCGGAATCGTTGATGAATTCAGCCTCGAAGCCGATCGGCGCCTGATTGGCGAGAATTTGCATGTAGTGGTCGGTTATGCGGCTCAGCAATGAGCGGCTCGGAACATCCGACAATTGCCTTATCGCGCCCTGGGCGCCGCATTCTGCGGCCAATGTCTCTCCGAGGAACTGAATCGCGGGGTCCTCGATCCCTTTCGAGAAGTCGAGCAGAACGGAGTAGGGGCCAAAGTCATCGATATTGGCAGGGTCGAGATCTTCGATCGAAGGGAAGTTGCGCTCTCCCAGCAGGCTCGCCCAGTGGTTGTAGGCGCGCACCTGCATCCGGCGCTCGTCCTGGCCAATGGGAGACGGCGGAAGATCGTTCGCACCGTCATCATCGACGGTGTCGAATTCGACGGTATCATCGTAAAGATCATTCGTGTCGAATGGTCCGCGCAGCGTATCCATGGCTGGTTTTGCCCCCGCAAGTATAGTTCTTATGCGGGGTTCTGAACCACCATGGTAAACATAGCGTTAAGTCGGCGGCAAAACTTGTGCTCGCCTGCTGCCAGCACAGATCAGGGGCAGATCACAGGCAGATCAGGGGCAGGTCACAGCATGTAACGCATCTTGATGGTGAGCCTGGTTTCGACACCGTCAAAATCGAAGGCCGCGTCCTTGAAGCTTGGGGGACCCATCCGCACCGGCGCATCGCGCGAAAAGCCAAAGCCTTCCTTCGGCATCATGCCGAGCAAGGCGCGATCCGCTTTCCCATTGTCGTTCTCGTCATGGAGCAAGGCGACCGAATAGCGCCCGGGCTTCACATTCCTGAACGTCAGCGTGACCTTTTCACCAGCGTCAACAACCGTGCGATGCGATGCCGGATCTTCGCGGCAACGCGGGAAGATGTCGGGATTGGTGGTCATGCACGCCCTGACCACACCCTTGGTGTTGCGCAGTTCGGTGATCACGATCGTCACCTTGCCCAAGCCTGGGCCCGAGCCCGGCTCTGCCTGCACGGTCTGAGCGGAGCCGGGCACGGACAGGGCCAGCCCTGCCGACACGGCAAGCACACCCAACCCGGCGATCCGCCTCATATTGCAGACCTCTGAGCGAGTTTGGTCGAGAGCCCGCGATCGGTGCCGCAGAGCCTGTCCCAAATGCGAAAATAGAGCCCGTAATTGCATGTGTACTCTTCGTGATGCTTCTCGTGGTGGCTGGCCGTTATCACCCACTGGCCAAACCGCGAATGAACGAGCGCGCGCGGGAACAGCTCCCAACCCATGTGATTGGTCACGCCCATGATCGTCATGATCGACAGGACACTCATCAGCATGCTGACATGGATCGGCACAAGCAACACCAGGGCCGGGATAACCACGGCACCGCTCACCGCTTCGATCGGATGGAAATTCATCGCAGCCCATGCGGTTGGCGGCTTGCTTGAATGATGGACAGCATGCGCGCGGCGAAACCACTTGGGATCATGCAGCAGCCGGTGCGTCCAGTAAAACCAGGTGTCGTGCGCGAACAGATAGATCAGCAGTGACAGTGGCAGATACCACAAGGGAAAGTCGCTGACCGAGGTATAGACCCTGGTCCAGCCATGATTGTGCCAGCCCCAGGCCAGAATGCCTGCAGGAAGGCCGTAGATCGCGGCGGAAGCGAGCGACCAGCCGATCTCGCGCCGGATCTGCTTTTCCATGCCGCGGTAAAGTCCGGGCCGGGTGACCCGCGTCAACAGCGAGAAGAGACCGCTGCTGGCAAGATAGCGCGCGGCAATGACTGCGATCATTCCAACCACGCCCAGCGTCATGGTGATTGCAGTTGGTGCCGAAAGTTCCATCGCTGCTCTATGGTCGAAAGGTCTTAACAGAAGCAAGCGCAGATTCGGGTCTGTTATCCGCGAGAATAGGGACTGAGCTCCGCATTGCTCAACACCGAGTAGCGGCGCATGGCAGCCCGCGCGAGCCGCTCCACCTCCACTTTGCGGCGCGCAGCGGCGAGCGGTTCGAGCGGAGCCGGACGGATGATTTCCGCATCATACCCATCGGCAACGATCACGCCGCAGCTGCCGGGCTGATAATCCGCGCGGTCGAGCGGAGTGCGATCAAGTCCAGCTGCCAGCCCCCAGTAAAACCGGTCGCAATGCTCGAGGTAGTCCGGCCACTTGTTGTCACCAAGCAAATCGGCGCGGGCAGTCTTGATCTCGACAATGATAACATGACCCTTCGCATCGACCCCCATCATGTCGGCCCGTCGGCCGCCGCGCAAAGGCATTTCCGGCAGGCACCAGATGTCATTTCGGGCAAACAGCCGCATGATGCCGCGGGTTACCGCGACCGCGTCGATTGTGTCAGACGGGCTGGTAAAGGCAGCTTCTGTGTCAGGCGCGGGCGTCGAATCGGGGTTACGGGGCTGAGTGGCTGACATCTTGGCATGCTGGAACATAAGACGAACGTCGTCAAGCGCGAAAGGCCCCCTGCAAACGCATCGCGGATCTTTGAGGTGGGCCTCAGTCGGTTTCGGTTTGAGCCACGACTGCCTTCGGAGCGAGGCTGAGCAGGCCTTCGCGCGCATGGTAGAATTCGCGCCAAAGCGCCAGCGCCGGTGCGGTGACGTCGTGGCCGCGCGCTTCGATCGCCTGCAGCGCCGTGAGGCCCGGTTGCAGCATGGCATCGATGTCTTCCAGCGCCTGTTCCGCAAGCTCGCGGTGCCAGGGTGCGGCATCGACAATCGCGTCCGGGAAATTTGCTATCCGGCCCTCAAACGGTTCGCTTGCGAGCTGCGCTTTTAACGCGATCAGCTGACCGAGCGTGTGCAGTTCGCGCCAGCGCTTGGAAAGCGGGCGACGTTCTGCGAGCGCTTCGCGCATGGCTTTGAGCTGTTCCGGGGATTCGATCGCGGTCATGACAGGGATAGGGTTAAGCGCGATTCACTTACCGAAAGACTAACGCTTGGACCGTGGAGGGGCCGGGACCGTTGCAAGGCAAGTATGTTTGCGAAAGCCCTTTTTTATTGGCAGGCTGCGGCGCGCTTTGCTAAGCGGCGCGCGCGCTGAGGCGTGGAAGGGAACTGCGAGCCCCTTTTTCCAAGCCTGCAAGCACCCGTAGCTCAGCTGGATAGAGCGCTGCCCTCCGAAGGCAGAGGTCACAGGTTCGAATCCTGTCGGGTGCGCCAGTTTTTCTGCTGTCTAGCCCCGCGGGTCGAAACTCAGGTCGCCTGTGTGAGCTCCAGGATCTTCGCGGCCAGATCGTTCGCGGATAGCGGCTGTCCACCAACCCCCTGAGCCTTGGCAGCGTCAATGCGCTGCGGCTTTCCGCCCATCGATACCTGCTGGAGCAAGACTTCCCGCCCCTGGTCGCTCAGCATCTTGACGCCGCGCGCACCATCTTCGCCATCGCCTTCGAGCATGCCTGCCACACACTGGACATCGCTACGGGCCAGCGCTCCCATCAGCAGATCTGCTGAGGGCCGGAAGCCGCCAACCGGATCGCGCTCCACCATGCGAATGACGGGATTTTGTGCATCTTCGATCAGGATATGGCGATCGCCAGCGCCAGCGAGATAGACCGTCCCCGGGACCAGCAGTTGATCAGCGCAGGCGACTTCGACCGAACAAGCGGCGTAGGAGCCAGCCTTGTGCTTGAAGGCCTGAGCGTCTGCCATGCTGCAATCGGTCAGGACCAGGGTCGGAGGGCAGTTGGCCGGCAGGGCGGCCAGCACCTGCCGCAAGGTATCGAGACATGCCGCGCCGCCTGCCAGAACCACAACCGAATTGCCCGGGGTGTAGCTGCCAGAAGTGGAGCCAGAACCATTCGCCGCGCTGCCGACTTCGCCATTGGCCGCACGCACAACGATGTCACCCAGCTTCGCGACGCTTTCCGCAAACGCTTCAGGAGACGCGTTCAGAGGCTTGGGGAAGCAATCGACCGCGCCGAGCGCAAGCGCCTTTTGTGCAGTCCCGGTGCCTGATTGCGTAATGCTCGAGAGCATGACCACGGGCAGGTTGCCTTGCTGGTCGATGTGATCGCGGATCAGCGCCAGTTCGTTATCAAGAGCCTTGAAACCCATTACCATTCCGTCCCTGGCATCGCAGGTGCGACCATCCTGGGCGATGGACGCGTCGCGCTCATTGTCGATGTTGACCACATGGTGACTTCGGCTCGGCACCCACTGCCGGAAGAGGTTGCAGTATGACGCTGGTCCTCAAGTCAGGCGAAGAGCGTGCCGGCGGGATCATTCCTGGCGTCAGTCCTCAGGTCTATTCCGCCGATGATTTTGCCCATATCGCTGCACTCGCGCATCGAGAGGCTGGAATCGTGCTCGACGACAGCAAGCGCATGCTGGTCTATTCCCGTATCGCGCCGCTGGTGCGAAAGTCCGGTTGTACGAGTTTCGCCGAGCTGCGGGCCTTGTTGCACAATGATGCGAGGCTTGCCGCAACCGTGCTGGCTGCGCTGACGACCAACCACACGTATTTCCACCGCGAATCGCACCACTTTGACTACCTGGCCGATCACCTGCGAGACGAGTTGATCGCGCGCCTCAACTCTGGCGATGCGATCCGCATCTGGTCTGCAGGATGCTCCAGCGGCGAAGAGATCTGGAATATCATGATGGTCCTGCTTGGGCCGGATCGGCGCGAAGGGCGCACTCTGGCCAATGCCAACCTGCTCGCGTTGGCAACAGACCTTGCCCCCCACGCGCTCGCCAAGGCGGAGGCTGGGTCCTATCCGGCTGAATCGCTCAAGGATCTCGATCCAGCGCTTGTCGCCAACTGGTGCGAGCAGGACGGACAGGACCTCAGGATCGGGCCCGAGGCGCGCAAATGCGTCCGCTTTCGGCAGCTCAATCTGCTCCATGAATGGCCGATGTCCGGCCAGTTCGACATCATCTTCTGCCGCAATGTGATGATCTATTTTGACCAGCCGACCAAGGATCGCCTGGTGCGTCGCTTTGCCGAGCGACTGAAGCCGGGCGGCTATCTTTTCATCGGCCATTCCGAGCGCATCAATTCGGATGCGGTTGCCATGCTCGATACGCTCGGCCCCACGATCTACCGAAGGAAAGAGCGATGAGTATCTCTGTCCTGATCGTGGATGACTCGCGGTTTATCCAGCGCGTGCTTGATGCGCGCCTCTCGCGGGAGAGCGATATCGAAGTCGTCGGCTATGCCTGTGATGCTCAGGAAGCTCGCAAGATGATGCGCGCGCTCGACCCCGATGTCGTCACGCTGGACGTGGAAATGCCGGGCATGGATGGCCTGTCCTTTCTGCAGAAGATCATGGAGCTGCGTCCAACACCGGTGATCATTGTCTCGGGCTCGACGCAGGCCGGTACGGCGACCACGGCAAAGGCACTGCAGCTCGGCGCGGTCAGCTGCTACGCGAAGGATGCCAGCAATGGCGGACTGCCCGATGATGACGGCGGCGAGCTGGCCAATCTTGTGCGTGCAGCCGCGCAGGTCACGTTCGGACAACCGCAAGAGCGGAACTCGCTTTCCACCAGTTTCACTGCGCGCCTACCCGCAGTGCGGCCTGAACTCATCGTGCTGGGGTCGTCGACTGGGGGCGTCGAGGCCTTGCGGCAGATCCTGCCGCAATTGCCAGCGCACTGCCCACCCACTGTGGTGGTGCAGCACATCAATGCCAGTTTTGCGTCCGCGATCGCGCAGTCGCTGAATGACCTGTGTCAGGCCAAGATGGTTCTTGCTGAAAACCTCACCATGCTCCAGCCTGGGCATATCTATCTTGCCCCAGGCGATGAACGTCACCTGCGGGTCGCGCGCTGCGAGAATGGCGGCATCCGGCTGAGTCTGCGTTCGGGCGAACCCATTTCCGGTCACCGCCCGAGCGTCGATGCGCTGTTTCATTCTGCGGCTTCGGAGTTTGGCAGCAAGGTGCTCGGCGCCTTGCTCACCGGCATGGGTCAGGACGGCGCGGCTGGTCTTCTGGCGATGAAACATGCTGGTGCCGTGACAATCGCGCAGGATGCGCAAAGCAGCGTCGTTTTCGGCATGCCGCGAGCGGCGATCGAGATGGGGGCGGCGCAGTGTGTGCTCCCTCTCACTGAAATTTCGAACCACCTTGCCAGGGTAAGCAGCCTATGACCGCCCTTACCATCCTCGATCATCCCTTCGCGCAAGGCATGAGACGGATCACTGTGATCCAGGGGCAGGCACTTGCCTCGGGCGACCCACAGGTTGAATTCAACACGGTGCTCGGCAGCTGTGTTGCAACCTGCCTGTTTGACCCTCGCGCCCGGATCGGCGGAATGAACCATTTTCTGCTTGCGGAACCCGCGCACACCAACACTCCGGGAAGGGTGGACGAGCATTTCGGCGCCTTTCTGATGGAACTCCTAATCAACCAGATGCTGGCGCAAGGAGCCAGCAAGCAGCGGATGCGCGCGCGGCTTTTCGGCGGAGCCAACATGTCTGCCCGGTTTGCCCGGATTGGCTCAGCAAACGCCAGATTCGCGCGCGAGGTTCTTACGCGTGAGGGGATCGAGCTGGTCGATGCAGACCTCGAAGGTAGCAGCGCCAGGCGGGTCAGGTTCAGACCGGAGTCCGGCCTGGTCCGCTGTACGAAGACAGAGGCAGCCGAAGCCCCATCTGTCACACCTCAAGTGCCGCAGAGCTCAGCACGCGGCGATGTGGAACTGTTTTGAGAGACTTTCGGAGAATTGGAAGATGGAACGCACTATTCGCATTTTGACAGTCGACGACAGTCCCAGCATGCGCGCTCTGTTGCTGCATGCGCTGTCCGCAGAAGGGTTCGAAGTGGCGCAGGCTGAAGACGGGCAAGACGCTCTGGTGTGGCTTGCCTCCAACGAAGTTGACCTGGTCATTACCGATATCAACATGCCGCGGCTGGACGGCTTTGGCCTGATTGAACAGCTGCGCGCGGGCAGCCGCCATGCGGATCGCCCGATTCTCGTTCTGACAACCGAAAGCTCGGAGGAAAAGAAGAAGCGCGCGCGTGATGCGGGTGCGACAGGCTGGATTGTCAAACCATTTGACGCGCAGAAACTGGCGACGGCCGTGCGCCGGGTCATGCACTGATTGCGCGAGAGAGGAAACCGCCCATGCAACGTGAATTGATAACTTTCCAGGTCGGCGGCCAGCTCTTTGGCCTCGACATCATGTCGATCCTCGAGATCCGTGCCTGGTCGCCGGTCACCAAGCTGCCCAAGACTCCGGAATTCATGGCCGGCGTGGTGAACCTTCGCGGTATTGTGGTGCCCGTATTCGACCTGTCCCAGCGGCTTGGGTGGGATGCTACCGATGCGACGCCGCGAAATCCCATCATCGTAAGCGAGTGGGATGGGCAGGCGCGTGGCCTGATCGTGGATAGCGTCGAGGATATAGTCTCGGTCGACACCGCCAAGCTGCAGCGGCCCGATGCGATCTCGGATGAGCCGATTTCAGCCTACATCGAAGGGCTGGTCCCGATCGGCGAAAACATGGTGGCGGTGATCGACCTGGGCAAATTGCTCCATGACAATGCAATGCTGGAAGCCGCTTGATGGCGCAGGACGTCCCCGCCGAGCTGCGCCACGCGATCGCCGCGTCGCTGAAGGAAACCGCGCATCTGATCGAAAGTCTGGGTACGCAGCTCTGCGCGGACCCGCATGTGGTGGCAGAGTTCCTGGACTGCCTGCAATCGATCGACCTTGCGACGCAGACCCTGCGCTGCAACGCAGCTGTGCTCGTTGCAGATTGTCCGGTTAGCGCGGCCAGGGAGGTCAAGCTCCAGAAACTGACGTCTCTGCTATGTGCTGCCTTGCTGGAGAATGCGGGCGAGCGGCCCTTGGCCGGCTAGGCGGGTTCCGCTGTTGAGCGCAGGGAGCAGGACTGTCCCGAACCAGGCATTTGCGTAAAAGACACACCTTCCAGCAAACCGTAATGTGAACGTTCATATCGCCTCTTGAGAACGCTCACAATTTTGGCTATGTCGTGAATCGCACAAGGGCACAATGGCCCTGATCGAGTGCGTGGGAGGATAAATTGGCATTCAACAGAACACGCGCGCCTTCGCGGCGCTTCTTGGCGCTCAGCACGGCTTCGGGTCTTGCGTTGAGCATGGTCATGGCAGCCCCGGCAACGGCGCAGGATGCTCCGGCGGACGAGGCTGAGGAAGTCAACGAGCAGAGCGATAACACGATCGTTGTCACGGCCGATCGCCGCGAGCAGAACCTCCAGGATTACGCGGGTACCGCTGCCGTATTCCAGGGCGACGATCTGCGCGCGCGCGGCATTCAGGACATCACCGATTTCAACGACGAGCTGCCCGGCCTGACGGTCGCGAACAATGGCGGCAATGTCGAGATCTGGATCCGCGGTGTTGGCTCATCCAACAACACCGAGCTGGGCGACCCTGCCGCAGCGTTCCACTATGACGGCGTGTATGTCCCGCGTCCTTCGGGCATCGGTTCTGCCTTTTTCGACATCGAACGCGTGGAAGTGAACATCGGCCCGCAGGGCACTCTGCGTGGCCGTAACGCCATGGCTGGCTCCGTCAACGCGATTGCTTGGAAGCCTGGCATCGGCATCTGGGATGCCGAAGTTGAAGTTGGCTACGGCAATTACGACCACAAGGAAGCGCGCGGCATGATCAACGTGCCGATCGGCGACAATGCAGCCTTTCGCTTGAGCGGCATGTATCTCGCGCATGACAGCTACTACAACAATGTCGGCCCGATCCAGAACGTGGACGTGGCCGAGGCAGAAGACAACAAGGCCTTCCGCGCGCAATTGCTGTGGGAGCCGACAGATCGCCTCTCAATCCTGCTGGCAGGCGACTACATTCACGAAGAGGGCACGGGCTACACTGGGACGAACTACGCAAACCCGCTTGGGCAGAACATCAACCCAGAAGATATTGAGGACCCGCGCGATGTGATCGCGAACGCTTTCACTCCGGTTCTCGACACCAAACATTATGGCCTTCGCGCGACACTCACTTACGAGGCCGACCCGTTTACGGTTGAGTTCACGTCAAGCTATCGGGATTTGCTCTATAACTACGATGCAAACACTCCGTTGACTGCGGCTTACGATGGCGTGATCGAGGTGCTCTCTTGCATTAATCCTGTGGACGGCGCTTGCGACTTTGGCGCTCAGGTTTCGACTCCCGAGGCTGTGCTGAACCAGAATCTCGATAACTTCTCGCGCTTTCAATTCATCACCGACTCCGAGAGTTATTTCAACGAACTGCGCATCTTCAATTCGGAAGGCCCGCTCATCTGGTCGCTGGGCGGGATGTATTTCAAGGAAGAGCAATACGCATTCCTCGCCTCAACCGGCGACCGCGGCCTGTTCTTCCAGGGCATCGAGTTCAACAATCCTGATGTGAATGCGGAAAGCTGGGCGCTTTACGGCGATGCAACCTGGGAAGTAAGCGACAAGTTTCGTGTCACGGCGGGCATTCGTTACACCGATGACGAAAAGAGTCGTCGCGGCGTTGCGGCACGCTACGGCCTCGCTCTGGGTGACGGCAATTTCAACTGCTGCGGCGGCGTACGCTACGGCACGGAAGGATTCGAATTTGCCGGCCGGGATCGGACGATCTTTGATCCGGACACAGACGGGGATGGCATCATTACAGAAGCCGAGATTTTCGAATTCCAGCTTGATGGCGTGCGTCAATTCGGTTTGCGGGACAATCTCGACGACATCCTGTTGAACGGACCACAGGGATTCTACGCAAATCCGAATCCACCTAACGGTGACGGCGCGATTTTGACGACACCCTGCATCGATACGATTCTCGAAGATGCATGGACATGCGAAGGCTTTACCAATGACCCCAACTGGGCCGGAGGCTTCTTCCCCGGAAACCCGGGCGTCTATACCTATGCAGTGCCTTTCACAGACCAGATCTGGATCCAGGAAGGCGAGATCGCAGACAGCTTCGTCGATTGGCGCTTGCGTCTTGAATACGACATCACGCCGGACAATCTGGTCTACGCGCTGGTTGCAAGCGGCCACAAGTCGGGGACGTTTAACGACAACCTCGGTACAAACGGCTTCCTGCCTACTACCAGCACGGAGAACGTCATCCTTTACGAACTCGGCACCAAGAACGAGTTCTGGCTGGGTGATATTCGTGCCAAGCTGAATGGCTCTGCTTTCTACAATGACTACAAGGATCAGGCGTTCAGCGCGCTCCTTTCTGTGGAGACGGTTGCGGCGTTTGAGCTGGAACAGGGTGAAGTCGTCGAAGTTGGCGACGACGTGTCGCTGGCGCTGGTAGTTGGCTACACCTTCAATGCCGCCGACTCCGAAATCTACGGCGCAAACATCGAAGGCGGCCTTGAATTCCCGGGCAACATCAACTGGGACTTCAACGCGCTCTGGCTGGAAGCCAAGATCAACGAGGCAGTGCCTATTCCAGACTCGCGCTTCCAGGCTGATGTCGAGCCGGTTCCGTTCCGTGACATTTCGGGCAAGCGCCTGCCGCGCACACCGCGCTGGCAGTTCAACACATCGCTCTCGCAGAAGCTCGAAGTGGGCAGCGGTGAGCTCGACTGGGTGGTCTCCGCCGGTTATCGCTCGGATACGTTCCAGACGATCTTCAATTCCGAAGATTACGAGCAGCCAGAAAATCCGCGCCTTCGTCTCAATGACGTGGTCAAGGGCTACTGGACCTTCGACCTTGGCGCTGGCTACACCCATGGCGATGACGGCAAGCTCCGCTTTGAAGTCTACGCCAACAACGTGACCAACAAGCAGAAGGAAGCGGCGATCATTATCACGCAATTTGATAATACTCGCTTCTTCACGCGCCCACGCACCTTCGGTGCCCGGATGCGGGTGAGCTTCTAAGCCACACTGAGACAAGGGCGGCGAGGCAACTTGCCGCCCTTTTCTTATGAGCCGTGAAGAATTAGGCTTTTGAACATGTTCGACTTGAAAGTTTCGCTCGCTCTTGCAGGAGCGGCTGCAGCAACGCTTGTTCCATTGGCGCATAGCTATGCGCAGGACATGCCCTCGCAGGAGACGCCGCGCCCACACAAGGCGCCGGCCGGATATGAGCTCGTCTTTGCCGATGAGTTCAGCGCTGGCGAGATGCCTGACCCTGCAAAGTGGACCTATGATACCCATCGCAACGCGGAAGGCTGGTACAATAACGAGCTGCAATATTATGCGGCCAACCGCAGCGAAAATGCCCGGATCGAAGATGGCCGCCTGATCATCGAAGCGCGCCGCGATGGCGCCAGCGTTGCTGACGCAACTGACTATGGCGGGCAGGAATACACGTCTGCGCGGCTGATCACTCAAGCCAAGGCCGCATGGACCTACGGCTTTTACGAAATTCGTGCGAAATTGCCTTGCGGGCGAGGAACCTGGCCTGCGATCTGGATGCTGCCGGAAGACCCGGATGTGGTCTGGCCTGAAGGCGGCGAAATCGATATCATGGAGCACGTCGGCTACGAGCCGAATGTGATCCATAATTCGGTTCACACGAAGGCTTTCAATTTCAGCAAGGGCACGCAGCAAACGACCAGCCATACGGTTGAGACAGCGTGCACACAGTTCCATGATTACCAATTGCTCTGGACACCGGAATCGCTGCTGTTCGGTGTGGATGGCACGCCGAAATTCGCTTTCAAGAAGCTGCGGTCCAACAAATCGCGCTGGCCGTTTGACGAACCCATGCATTTGATCCTCAACATTGCCGTCGGGGGCGACTGGGGCGGACGCAAGGGTATCGACCAAAATGCCTTGCCGCAGCGTATGGAAATCGACCATGTGCGCGTCTACCAGAAGCCTTTGAGCGCGGAGTAATAGTTCATGGCGAGGCGGCGCCAGGCAATCACTATCAAACATGTGGCCGAAGATGCAGGGGTTTCCCTGCAGACTGTCAGCCGCGTGATCAATAACGAGCCCAATGTGCGCCCTGCCATGAAGGAGCGGGTTCAAAGCTCGATCGACCGGCTCGGCTATGTGCCGTCGATTGCCGCGCAGCGAATGAGCGGTTCCCGCTCTTACCTTCTGCTTGCCCTCAATGATCGCGAGCGCACGCTTGCCGATTGGCGCGAGCGGCTCGGGACGGACTGGGTCGACCAGATGCTGCTCGGCGGGATGCTGGCCTGCGACAAGCACGGCTATCGCATGATGGTGGAACTGGTCGACACTCATAGCGATCATGTCGAGCGCGAGCTCAAGGCGGCGATTGCGGCGCTGCAGCCAGATGGCGTTATCCTCACGCCTCCGCACTCGGAAAACCCGCTGATCACCAATTTGCTCGCCAGGGCCGGCATTCCTTTTGCGCGCATAGGATCGCGCGAGGAGGGTCCGGGCATCCGCATGACGATGGATGACGAAGGCAATGCCAGGCTTGCGACAGAGCATCTGATTGCGCTCGGCCACAAGCGCATCGGCTTTATCGCAGGGCCGGACGAATATTCGCTCTCCGGATGGCGTATCGATGGCTGGAGCGCTGCAATGGAGGAGGCTGGGCTCCCGACCGAGGAACTGTGCGAGAAGGGTGACTTCGGGTTTGAGTCCGGCGCGCGGGCGGCGCGGACATTGCTCACCCGGTTTGACCGACCCACTGCAATCATCGCGTCAAGCGATCAGATGGCGCTGGCCACGCTGCAGGTCGCTGGCGACATGGGGCTCGCCGTGCCGGACGATCTGTCGCTGATCAGTTTCGACAACACGCCGATTGTGAGGTTCACGTTTCCGAAGCTCACGGCCGTCGACCAGCCCATCGCGGAGACCAGCGCGAGGGCTGCTGAACTCCTCATCCAGGCGCATAAGAAGCCGCTCCCGACGGAGATCGTCAACGTGCCCGGCGCGCTGGTGGAACGTGGTTCGACTGGCCCTGCCCCCGGTAAGGGCGGCATGTGATCGCTCCGGCTGCATGACGCCTGGGGCACAGGAGCGTAGCGAGCGCCAGCCGCTGTGGTTCCTGCTGCTGCTGGCCTTGGCGGCGGCAGGCGGTGCTGTCGCCTATGTCCCGTTTCTCACAGTGCTGTTGCCGGTTCGTGTGCGCGATCTCGCCGGGGATCAGGCGGTGGATGTCCTGGCTTACGCCACCTTCGCAGGAGCTTTCATAGCCAGCCTCGCCAATATCGCATTCGGCTGGGCGAGCGACGTTACGCGCAACAGGCGCGGATGGATTGCAACGGGGATGATCGTGTCCGGTGCGCTGCTGGTCAGTGTTCGGTGGGCTGACACTGTTCCGCAGTTGGTCGCGGTGATCATGGCCTGGCAGTTTGGTCTCAATATGCTGCTTGCACCGATCCTTGCCTGGGGCGGAGACTGCGTACCGGATGAACAGAAGGGGTTGCTCGGCGGCTTGCTCGCGTTTGCACCTGCCATTGGAGCATTGTCCGGCGCGCTAGTGACCATTCCGGGCCTGTTCGATCCGGATTCGAGGCTCGTCGTTGTCGCTGGTCTGGTGATCCTGATGGTCAGTCCGGCTTTGCTCTTTGGCAAGGGCCGGCGCTTGCCGCTCCTGATGGAGCCGAGCATTGCCCGCTCACCCGCAGCAGGAACGCCTCTCGCCCCGCAGTCTCCGGTTCGCCGGATGTGGACAGCCCGGCTTGCAGTCCAGATCGCGGAAGCAGGGCTTTTTGCGTTCCTTGTGTTCTGGTTGAGCTCGCTTGATATTGGACTCGATGAAAGCGATTCCGCGCGCCTGTTCAGCATAGTCCTTGTGATTTCCGTGCCGCTCGCATTGCTTGCCGGGAGGTGGTCCGACAAGGCGGACCGCCCGTTCATCCCCCTTGCAATCGCCGCTGCCATTTCCGCACTTGGGCTTCTCTCAATGGCGCTCGCCCCGAACGCGCAGCTCGCGATCGCCGGATATATGGTTTTTGGCATCGCTTCGATGATCTTTCTTGCGCTGCATTCGAGCCAGACGCTGCGTGTCCTTCCACGGCCGCAGACACGTGGCCGTGACCTTGGGGTCTTCAACCTCACCAATACCATGCCATCCATGATCGTCCCCTGGCTGGCTGTGAGCCTTGTCCCTGTCTTTGGCTTCGAAGCGCTGTTTCTTGTGCTGGCGGGACTGTCCCTCCTGGCGGCAGTTCTGGTGGGCTCCATGATCCCGCGCAGATAGCGACTTGCATTGCCTCCCAAAGCATGGCAAATCCGCCATTGATAACGTTCTCAAGAAGAATTTTGAGCGTCGTTATCGGTGGGGAGGGAGAGAATTAATGCGTGCTGGTTTGCGTCTGTCTGTGGCGCTTTATGCGGTGGCCACTGGTCTGGCTGGATGCGCCACGACGCCCTCTCAAGGGATCGTTGCGGCCAGTGTAGCGCCAGCGGGCGAGAGCCTCAGCCAGGAAGACAGGATCGTTGCCGATCTCGTCTCACGCATGAGCCTGGAGCGCAAGGTCGCCCAGTTGATTCAGCCGCAGATCAATTCCTTCACTGCCGAAGACATGGAGCGCTATCGCTTTGGCAGCTATCTCAATGGCGGCAATGGCGGCCCATACGGCGATGAATTTGCACCTCCATCGGAATGGCTGCGCCTTGCCGACGAGATGTATGACGCATCGACCAGGCCGCTCCCCAATGGTGAACCTGCCATTCCTGTCATCTGGGGCACAGATGCGGTTCACGGCCACTCCAATATCGTTGGCGCAACGCTCTTTCCGCACAATATCGCGCTTGGCGCGACCCGCGATGCAGACCTCGTCCGGCGGATCGGCCATGCGACGGCAATGGAGATCGAAGTCACCGGCATAGACTGGAACTTCTCACCTACAGTTGCGGTGGCCCGCGATGATCGCTGGGGCCGCACCTATGAAAGCTATTCCGAAGATCCAGATCTGGTCGCAAAGCTTGGTGCTGCACTCGTCGAAGGGCAGCAAGGCACCGCGGGCAGCGACGACTACCTCGGCGACACTCGGGTCATTGCAACCGCCAAGCACTTCTTTGGAGATGGCGGTACGGAAAACGGGGTCGACCAGGGCGATGTGAACGGCGATATCGATACCTTGCTTGCACTGCATGGTCGCCCTTATCCTGCGGCGATCGATGCGGGCGTCGAAGCGATCATGGCCAGCTTCAATTCGATCAATGGCCGCAAGATGCACGGCAACAAGGACCTCCTCACCGACGTGCTTCGCGGCCAGATGGGCTTTGACGGTCTCGTCGTGGGTGACTGGAACGGTCACGGCCAGATCAAGGGCTGCACTGTCACGGATTGCCCGCAATCCCTGCTGGCGGGTCTCGACATCTATATGGTGCCCGATGACTGGAAGGCACTGATGGACAGCCTCATTGCGCAGGTCAAGGACGGCACCATTCCTATGGCGCGCATTGACGAAGCGGTTACGCGAGTCCTTCGGGTCAAATATCGCGCCGGGCTCTTAGGCGAAAACGCCAGGCGCCCATCCGAACGCGGTGTTGCGGGACAGTACGAGCTGCTTGCCTCGCCTGAACACCGCGCGCTGGCGCGTGAGGCAGTGGCGAAGTCGCAGGTGCTGCTCAAGAACAACGGCGTGTTGCCCGTGAAGGCGGGCGCGAATGTGCTGGTTGCGGGGACTGCGGCTGATGATGTGGGGCAAGCCTCCGGTGGGTGGACGCTCGAATGGCAGGGCGGCCGCAAAGACCAGCTCCCGCGCGAACGCTTCCCCAGGGCCAGCAGCATTTGGGACGGCGTCCGTGAGAATGTCGCAGCTGGCGGCGGGACCGCCACCCTGTCCGAAGACGGCTCATTCGAGACGCGCCCTGATGTCGCAATCGTGGTTTTCGGCGAGCGCCCCTATGCGGAGTTCGCTGGCGACCAGCGCGATCTGGTGTTTCGCGATAAGGAAGGCCTTGAACTGCTCAAGTCGTTCAGAGAACAGGGTATTCCAACAGTTGCGGTGTTCCTGTCGGGCCGCCCCATGTGGATGAACCGCGAGCTTAACGCCGCTGATGCCTTTGTCGCGTCCTGGCTGCCGGGCAGCGAAGGCGCGGGCGTTGCAGATGTGCTGACCGGCAAGATGCCTGCGACTGGCAAGCTGTCTTTCTCCTGGCCCGCAACATGCGAAGGCAAGCCGCTCAACGGCCCTGAAGGCGCGCTGTTCGCGTTCGGATACGGCCGCTCGCTCAGCGATACCTATGCCTTGCCGCAGCTCAGCGAAGAGTGCGCTGCGCTCGACGTGGTCGAAGGCGCAGACATGTTTGAAGCCGGCCGGCTCGGTTCGGGCGTGAGCGCCTTTGTCGGACGTCTCGATGGTGCTGGCTTTGAAGAGCTGATGCCGCAAATGCGCGGCGACATGAATGGCTCGGGTGTTCTGGCCCGCGGCTATGACCGCGACGCGCAGGAAGATTCGCGCGAGATTACCATGCGCGCAGGCTCCTACTTCGGTCTGGAGCAATCGAACGACACTGGCGGTGCGTACCGCATAGCCTATGAAGTTGTGACGCGCCCGACCGGCCCAATTGGCATTCGATTTGGCGATGGTGACCCGATTGATGTCACGGCACAATTCGAGCTGGCGCACGCCAAGGGCTGGCGCGAGATGGTGCTGACTGCAGATTGTGTCAGCGAACTCGCACCCCGGATCGCGTTCGAGTCCGGCGGTGACGTCACGTTTCGCATTTCGAGCATGCGACGCGAGGAAATGGCGGAGGGTACATCCTGCGCATTCTGACCGCGCTGGACGATGAATATGGGACTAGAGGTTGAATGGCACAGGAGGCCATCATGACCTCATTGGGAGGGGAAAATCCGTGACGCTTGAAACGATCGATATCGTCATCATCGCAGGCTATGCGATCGCGCTGTTAGGCATCGCTCTGTTCGTCAGCCGGGAGCCTGCAGGCCATGCCAAGAACACAGAGGATTACTTCCTCGCTGGCCGCGCGCTGCCGTGGTGGGCCATTGGTGCCTCGCTGATTGCGTCCAATATCTCTGCAGAGCAGATCATCGGCCAGTCGGGCCAGGGCTATGCCGTTGGGATCGCGATTGCAGCCTATGAATGGCAAGCCGCGATTGTCCTGATCATCGTTGCGAAATACTTCCTGCCGATTTTCCTGAAGCGCAAGATCTACACCATGCCGCAGTTCCTCGATCAGCGGTACGGACACGGCGTCAAGACGCTCATGAGTGTCTTCTGGGTCGCGCTCTACACAGCGGTCAACCTCACCACCGTTCTCTGGCTCGGCGGGCTTGCGGTGACATCGCTAACGGGTTGGAGCGTGATGACCGCGATGGCAGCTCTCGCCGGTTTCGCAGCGCTTTATTCGCTGTATGGCGGGCTCAAGGCGGTCGCGCTGACGGATATCATCCAGGTCGTGATCCTGATTCTCGGCGGCTTTGCGATCACCTGGATTGCTTTGGACGCGCTGCCAGCAGATGGCGCGCTGGGTGGTCTTAGCTTCCTGATGCAGGAAATGCCGGGCCATTTCGAGATGATCCTGGATGAAAGCAACCCGGCCTATTCCGATCTGCCGGGTATCTGGACGCTTCTAGGCGGTCTCTGGGTCCTGCACTTCAGCTATTGGGGCTTCAACCAGTACATCATCCAGCGCGCGCTGGGCGCAGAGAACCTGGGCGAAGCGCAGAAGGGCCTTGCCTTTGCTGCTTTCCTCAAAGTGCTGGTCCCATTCATCGTGGTTATTCCGGGCATCGCTGCCGTGATCCTTGCGCAGCAGGGCTTGCTTGATGGCGCGGCGCTGGCTGAGAAATCGGACCGCACCTATGGCGAGTTGATGAGCTTTGCGCCGGCGGGTCTGCGCGGCCTCGTGTTCGCGGCGCTGATCGCAGCCGTAGTCAGCTCTCTGGCGAGCATGATGAACTCGATCTCGACCATCTTCACCATGGACCTCTACAAGAGCTGGAGGCCCGCTCAGCCTGAGCAGCATTATGTGATGGTGGGTCGCCTTGCTGCTTTTGCCGCCATGGTGATTGCGCTGTTCCTCGCGCGTCCTTTCATTGGCGGCTTCGAAAGCGGCTTCCAGACGGTTCAGGAATATACCGGTTTCATCGCGCCGGGGATTGTGGTCGTCTTTCTGCTCGGCTTTTTCGACAGGAAGATGAATGCGGTCGGTGCCTTCACCGCGCTGCTCGGGTCACTCGCGGTCAATATCGCGCTGAAGTTTGGCATGCCCGACGTGCCCTTCATCATCCGCATCTGGGGCGTGTTTGTGCTGACGATCATCGCCGCTGCAGTCGTCTCGCGCATGACAGCTCCACCAGCAGAAGAGCAGACCGTCAAGCTCGGCGATATTGCCTTCGCCACGACGATGCTGTTCAACACGCTGGCGATGCTGACGGTTGCGATCCTCGTCGGGCTTTACGTCTGGCTGTGGTAGGGTAACGCGAAAGCGAGCTTGGGGGAGCTTGCTTGACGCGAACTGGCCGGGCCTGCCCCTTTGCGGCGGGTCCGGCCTTTATTCATGCGAAACCTTCTGCGAGGAATTTCAGCGCGCAGCCTGCCAGCACCGCAGTGCCGCGCGGCAAAGCATTTTCGTCGACATGCATGCGCGGTGAGTGGATTGCACAGCATGCGGTCCAATCGCTCCCCTCTTGCGCTACGCCAAGGAAGAACATTGCGCCGGGCACTTTCTCCAGCACGTAGGAGAAATCTTCGGCGCCCATGATCGGATCAGGCATGTCAAGCCAGGCGCCTTCCCCGCCGATCTGCTTTGCCACGGCACTGCCTATCGCGACCGCGCGCGCATCGCAGACCGTGACAGGGAAGCCCAAACGCAGCTCGACTTCGGCTTCCAGTCCGTAAGCAGCGGCGGTTTGTTTCGCGGTTTCCTCGATCAGCCTGTGCACCTTTTGGCGATGCTCCGGGCTCAAGGTGCGCATGGTCCCGCCGAGTTTCACATCGTCGGCGATGACATTGTGCGCGGTCCCGGCATGGATCTTCGTGACCGTTACGATAACAGGATCGGCGGCCTTGAAGCGCCTTGTCACCATCGCCTGGATCGCGCCAACGATCGCGGCTGCGCCCGGAACCGGATCGACACAGTCATGCGGCATGCTGGCGTGACCGCCCTGCCCTTTCACCGTGATGTTAAACTCGTCAGCTGCGGCGAGCAGCGGCCCCGCGCGCCCGCCGAGGACGCCAAAAGGCGCATTGGGCATGATGTGCAGGGCAAAGGCTGCATCGGGCAGCGGGTCGATCAAGCCGTCATCCAGCATGTGGCGGGCACCGTGGAAGCCCTCTTCGCCTGGCTGGAACATGAAGTCGACGGTACCTGCGAAGCTGCCGCGCTCGGCGCAGAGCAGCTGTGCTGCGCCCGCCAGCATTGCGGTATGGGTGTCATGTCCGCAGGCATGCATCCGGCCAGGAATGGTCGAAGCGAATTCAAGATTTGTCTTCTCGTCCATCGGCAGTGCGTCCATGTCACCGCGCAACAAGACACGGCGATCTGCCCCCGGTCCCGTTCCGGTCCCGACCAGCGTCGCCACTGCGCCCGTGCAGGACGGGCCTTCGCGCCATTCCAGCGGTAGTCCTGCAAGTGCGGCCTTGACCTTGGCGAGCGTCTTGGGCGTTTCCAGGCCAAGTTCGGGCTCTTTGTGAATGGCGCGGCGCAGCGAGACAATGTTGTCGCTGAGCGAGCGGGCGGAATCGAGCAGGTCTTGAGTCAGCATGATGCGATGTTAGCGCCGCTTTTCGCGCGCTCAAGCGGTTTTGCATATGCGCCACAGCTCAACCGGGTTGTCGCACTCCCTTGGAGAAATGCCTAGGAGACGAGCGACAAATGGGGTTAAGGCACTTAAACCATGTCGTCCTCAGTCCACGAATTCAGCCATTTGCCACGCTCTGACCATGCGGTTGCGGCGGAGAAAGGCATGGGTGCGCCGGAAGTCCTGGCCGCGGGACGCGGGGACGAGCCATGTGTCGGAGTGATTTACAACCCGCGCAGCCATCGCAATCGCGGGCAAGATTTGGATTGCGGCACGAGCCCGCATATCTTTGTCGCTCAGCCCGGCAATCGCGACCAGTTGCCTGCGGCGCTGAAGGATTTTGCGGAGCGCAAGGTTGATTTGCTGATCATCAATGGTGGCGATGGTACGGTGCGCGATGTCTTGACCAGCGGCCAGGCCATTTTTGGCGACAACTGGCCTGCAATAGCGGTACTCCCCAAAGGCAAGACCAACGCGCTGACCGTCGACCTCGACGCGCCGTCTGACTGGTCGATCCCTGCAGCTGTTGCGGCCTTTCGTGATGGCCGCCGCATCGTCCGGGCGCCTATGGTGATCCAGCCAACTGTCGATCCGGATGCGTGTGTTCTGGGATTCATCCTGGGCGCGGGTGCGTTCACGCTGGGCACGCAGGCCGGGCAAAGCGCACACAAACTCGGCGCGTTCAACAGCCTTGCGGTTGGCGTGACCGCCGCCTGGGGGGTGTTGCAGGCAGTATTCGGCTCTCGCCAGAATCCCTGGCGGCGCGGCGTCGAGATGGAGCTGCATCTCAAACCCGGCGGCGCGGCGCTGGCGCATAGCGGTCAAGGCGATCCCAAGCGGCGGCAGCTGCTGTTCGCTTCGACGCTCGAGCGGATGCCGGCGGGGATCAAGCCATTCGGACACTTGCAGAAAGGCCTCAAGCTTGCTGTTCTGGACCAGATTACGCGCCGCACCACGGCGCTGCTCCCGTTCATCGTTGCGGGCTGGACGCCGAAGGACTTGCGCGAGCGCGGCTTTCACCGTGTCGTCGCTTCAGGCTTCACGATGGAACTCGATGAGCCTTTCATTCTGGACGGTGAGGCCTTCCCTGCAGGCCGCTATGAAGTAAGCACCGGGCCTGAGCTCAGTTTCGTCGCCCCGCCAGCCTGAATGCTTCGATTGCGGGCTTGTTGATGCAGGGGCTCATGCGATGAACGCGCTGGAACACCGGATTGCAGAGCGGCTGGCCGCGCCTATCGACAGGCAGGTCGCTGCGTTCGGACGCGCTCTGGCGCAGGAAGCTGGCGCGATTGCGGTGCTGTTTTACGGCTCCAATCTGCGTACCGGCTCGCTCGAAGGGGTTCTCGACTTCTATCTTTTGCTGCCTGGCGCACAGAAAGAGCGGATCTGGCCGCGCGTTTCCTATCACGAGCGGAGCGGCGAGGACGGCATCACGCTTCGCGCTAAGGTCGCGACCATGTCGCTCAAGCGCTTTCATGAGGCCGCTGCGGGACAGCGGCTCGACACTACTATCTGGGCGCGTTTTGTCCAGCCGAGCGGGCTAGTGTGGGTGGTGGCTGAAGAGGTCAGGGGGCAAGTGATCACTGCGATCGGTGCGGCGGCCCAGACCGCCTCGCGCCTCGCGGCGGTGCTTGGCCCGAAGCAAGGGCAGGCCGAGGACTTCTGGCGCGCTCTGTTCCGCGCGACCTACAGCGCAGAGTTCCGGGTCGAGAAGACGGGCCGCGAAAACGACATCCTGTCAGTGAACGAGGAGCATTTTGACGGGCTCTTGCCGCTGGCCTGGGATGCAGCGGGGATCGACTATGATCGCAGCGACAAAAATCTCGCGCCAAGGCTCGATTCAAGCGAATGTCAAAAGATTGACAATTGGTGGAATCGGCGTCGCCGGATGGGAAAACTGCTCAATGTCACGCGCCTGTTGAAGGCGAGCACAACCTTCGAGGGTGCAGGGCGTTATGCCGCCTGGAAGATCGAGCGTCATACCGGCGTGCCGGTGAAAGTGACCCCGTTTCGCGAGAAACATCCGGTGCTGGCAGCGCCTGCGGTGCTGTTCAAAGTATGGCGGGAGAAGCGCAAGCGCGGGGAGTAGGGTGCTCGCCTTTGCTCACATATATTTCATCTCAATCGTGATCTGCTTGACTTCGCGGCCGACAGAAAACGCTGTCTTCTTGTAGCTCGGCTTGCCAAGGTTGAAGATGTTGATCGACGGGTTGTTCGACATCGCGCCGCCATCCTGGCTGATGTCGGTCTTGCCATTACCGTTGGCATCGTGCCTCACGGCAATCCCGTATGTCCCTTCAGCCGGTAGCGGCATGCAGAACACCATCCGGCCCGCGCGTGCGGGGGCTTCGATACGGTTGAGCCAACGCCCTTTCTCAAGCCAGTCATCTCGTGTCCCGCGATAGCTTTGCACGCGGATCATGCCTTCCGCGCTCCTGATGCCGGTGACAGTCACGCGCACGGCAGGGCCGCCGCCGGGGGCGCACGCCCGCATGTTGTTGCTGATCGTGTTGCGATATTCGCTAGCGCCCTGAGCGTGCGCGGGCGACTGCACGAGTCCGGAAAGCGCAAGGGCACTGCCGAGCAGGGCGAGAGCTGTCGCGGGCAATGTCAGACGTGATCGCTTTGTGAAAACAGCCATTATCCGGTCAATACCTTGAGGAAACTCACTCTCGCGAGAAGGCGAAAGCAGGGAAGAATGCCGTCTATATGAGGCTGGACGGCTGAATTCACGCTGAATTCAAGCTTTTCGCGCCGTTCAGCGAAGGATTTCTGCTCTTTCCGGCAAAGAAGCCCGCGAGCGACGTGGATAAGCACCGCTTCCCGCTTGTTCGCGAGTCGCGCGCCACGTAATTCATTGAGCGCCTGCAGCATCCTGGTACCTTCATGCCGACACCGCTTATTTCGCCATCGATCCTCTCCGCTGACTTTGCCCGGCTGGGCGAGGAAGTGCGCGCAATCGATGCCGCCGGAGCGGACTGGATCCACGTCGATGTGATGGACGGGCACTATGTCCCGAACCTCACGATCGGCCCGATGGTCGTGAAGGCGCTGCGCCCGCACTCGGACAAGATCTTTGACGTCCACCTGATGATCTCGCCGGTCGATCCGTATCTGGAGGAATTCGCAGAAGCGGGCGCGGATATCATCACAATCCATCCAGAAGCGGGGCCGCACGCGCACCGCACAGTCCAGGCGATCAAGGCGCTTGGCAAGAAAGCGGGCATTTCGCTCAATCCGGCAACCCCAGCCAAGATGCTGGATTATCTGATCGACGATATTGATCTCGTGCTGATCATGAGCGTCAATCCCGGCTTTGGCGGGCAAAGCTTTATCCATTCGCAGCTCAAGAAAATAGAAGCGGTGCGGCGAATGATCGAGAAATCGGGGCGCGAGATTCACCTGGAAGTCGATGGCGGGGTCAATGCAGAGACAGCGAAACTCTGCGTTGAAGCGGGTGCGGATGTGCTCGTCGCCGGATCGGCGACGTTCAAGGGCGGACCGGAGTGCTACGCCGCCAATATCGCGGCCTTGAAAGGGGAAGGATGATGGATGCCATGCTTTCCAAGGGTGCGGATGCACCTGACGATCGTCACGAAGAAGCCGGCGCTGACAGTCAGGGTGCTGCCGTGCCGCTAGCGCCGCGCGAACAGCAACTGGATCTGGGAGGCGCTGTGCAAGGCAGGCGCGCCATTCCTCTGGCGCGCAAGGACACGCAGCCGCTTGCCGATGCGCCCCTCGATGAAGACACTGTCCCGCTTGCCCCGTCGCGTGCGCTGGTGCTGAGTGATTTTGCGCCGCCCAGACTAAGCCCAGGCGAGCGCTTGCTGCGGATGGCGTACCGGCTTGGCGTGCCGGGGCCAACGCTCGCGGCTCCGTTCAGCAAGCCCGATGCCTTGCGATTGCTGGCGACTGTCGACACCCCTCTTGGGGGAGATCGGGTCAGCGGGATGGCGCTGCGGGCCGGGCACTTCCAGATCCACGGCGCCAAGGTGCCGATCGAGGAGATGGATTTCGAATCCTCTTCGCGCATGACCGAGCCGTTCGAGCGCGTCATTCACGGCTTTTCCTGGTTGCGCGACCTTTCTGCTGCGGCTGCCCGCGAACAGGCGGTGCCCATTGCGGAACGCATTTGCTCCGCCTGGCTAGACGCCAATCACAGTAGCAAGGCGAGCCTTGGCAAAGGCGCAGCATGGGAGGTTGAACATGCCGGCAAGCGACTGCTCGCCTGGCTGGTCCATGCGCCACTGGTGCTTTCCGATGGGAAGCAAGGCATGCGCAAACGCATGCTCACAGCCATTGAGCAAACCGCGCGCTGGCTCGACCGCAATGCTTCGCGCTCGCCTGACAAGCTAGGCGAAGTGGCCGGCTGGGCGGCAATTACCGCTGCGGGATTGCTGACCCCTCAAGGCAAGGCGCGGCGGCTTTATGGCGAAGCTGGCCTCGTTCGCGCGCTCGGCGAGCTGGTGAGCGAGGATGGCGGCGTGCTCTCGCGCAGTCCGCTGGCGCAGATGGATGCGATCGCCATCCTGACTGACCTAAAGGCCTGTTACGATGCGACGGGCCGCGACATGCCCGATGCGCTCCATGTGATGCGCGAATTGCTGGTGCCGCCGCTTCTCGCTTTGCGGCACGGCGATGGCGGGCTGGCGAGCTGGCATGGCGCAGGCGCGATGCGCGCCGATTCCGTGGCAGGACTTGTCGATGCGAGCGGTGTGCGTACGCGCCCGCTTAAGGATGTGCGCGAATGGGGCTTCCAGCGCCTCACGGGCGGCAAGACCATCGTGCAGATGGACGCCGCCCCTCCGCCCAAGGGCCGCCACGCACGCTTCGGTTGCGCTTCCACGCTGGCATTCGAGATGTCCGACGGGGCGGACCGCATAATCGTCAGTTGCGGCGGCGCGGCGCTGGCCGGCGGGCTTGTCCCGGCCCGGATCGAGCAGGGCCTGCGCGCAACGGCAGCACACTCGACGCTGGTGCTCGATGATGCGAACTCCACCGCGGTGCTGCTACACGGCAAGCTCGGCAAAGGGGTTGAGATTGTCGAAGTCGAACAGCGCGACATGGATGGCCAGGCGCAGCGCCTTGAAGCGAGTCATGATGGCTATGCCGCGCGCTTTGGCCTGATCCACCGCCGCATCCTCGCGCTCCGCAGCGACGGAACTGAATTGCGGGGCGAGGATATTCTCGAGCCCAAGGCGAAGCGCGGCAAGCGCGGGAAGATCGGCTTTGCAATCCGGTTCCATCTCGGGCGCGGAGTTGAGACCCGTCTGGCCGAGGACAAGCGCGGCGCCAGCCTGCTGCTGCCCAGTGGAACGCTGTGGCAATTCCGCCTTGGCGGAGATGGCGCCGGCGTGACCTGCAGCCTTGAAGAAAGCCTTTGGGTCGATGGCGATGGCCGCCCCCATGCGATCGAGCAACTGGTGGTCGAAGGAATGACATCGCGCGGCGGGGGTCACTTCCCCTGGCTGCTCAAGAAAATGGGGTAAGCCAATTGGCACAGGTTACGATCAAGCGGGCGCTGCTCTCGGTGTCCGACAAAAGCGGTTTGGCCGAACTGGGACAGGCGCTGGCAGCGCGCGGCGTAGAGCTCGTGTCGACCGGCGGTACGGCGAAAGCGCTGCGCGATGCAGGGCTCGAGGTAAAGGATATTTCCGAACTCACTGGCTTTCCCGAGATGATGGACGGAAGGGTCAAGACGCTCCACCCCAAGGTGCATGGCGGCTTGCTCGCGGTGCGTGATGATGCAGCGCACGCAGCCGCGATGGAGGAGCACGGCATTGGCGCGATCGACCTGGTGGTGGTCAACCTCTATCCCTTCGAAGCGACGGTTATGCGCGGCGCGGACCGCCCTGAAATCATCGAGAATATCGACATTGGCGGGCCGAGCATGGTGCGCAGCTCTGCCAAGAACCATGCCTATGTTTCTATTGTAACGGACCCAGCAGATTACGACAGCCTGCTTGGCGAGCTGGAAAGCCGGGACGGCGCGACATCGCTCGAGTTCCGCAGGAAGATGGCAGCCAAGGCGTTCGCTGCAACCGCCGCCTACGACACGATGATCAGCCAGTGGTTTGCCTTCGCTGACCAGCAAGAGCTGTTTCCGGGTATGCTCGCAGTCACTGGCAAGGCGCCGACAATACTGCGCTACGGTGAGAACCCGCACCAGCAGGCGGCGCTCTACACGCCTGTTGGCCCACATGGCTCCGGCATTGCGCAGGCGGCCCAGCTGCAGGGCAAGGAGCTTTCCTACAACAACTACAACGATGCCGATGCCGCGCTCGAGCTGTGTGCAGAGTTCAGGGACAGCGATCCCGCAGTCGTGATCGTCAAGCATGCCAACCCGTGCGGGGTTGCGCAGGCTGGCACGCTGCTTGAGGCTTGGGAAGCCGCGCTGCAATGCGACAGCGTCTCGGCGTTCGGCGGGATCGTCGCGGTCAACCAGGAGCTTGACGGCGCAACCGCCGAAGCCATTGCAGAGATCTTCACGGAAGTCGTGGTCGCGCCAAGCATTAGCGCCGAAGCGCGCGCAATCTTCGCGAAGAAAAAGAACCTGCGTCTGCTTGAATGCGGGGAATTGCCCGATCCTCGGCGCGGCGGCCTCGCGGTCAAGCCGATCACCGGGGGGCTGCTGGTTCAGACCCGCGACAATGGCGCGATTTCGCAAAGCGACCTCAAGGTCGTGACCGAACGTGAACCGACGGCGCAGGAATTGAAAGACTGCTTCTTTGCCTGGACTGTCGCTCGGCATGTGAAGTCGAACGCGATCGTCTATGCCAAGGATGGTGCGACCGCCGGGATCGGCGCAGGCCAGATGAACCGGCGCGACAGCTCCCGCATTGCCGCAATGAAAGCGGCCGAGGCGGCGCAAACTTATGGTTGGGACACGCCGAAAACCCTTGGCAGCGCAGTCGCCTCCGACGCCTTCTTCCCCTTTGCCGATGGCTTGCTCGCCGCCGCAGAGGCTGGCGCGACTGCTATCATTCAGCCCGGTGGTTCAATCCGCGATGATGAAGTGATTGCAGCGGCCAACAAGGCGGGACTTGCGATGGTCTTCACCGGGATGCGGCATTTCAGGCATTGATTTTTTGCCTACCGCTGCGCTGCTTGAGGCGCTGATTCCCGCCTACCGCTGCGCTGCTTGAGGCGCTGATTCCCGCCTGCCACTGCGCTGCTTAAGGCGCTGATTTGCGCCTTCCCCTTCGCTGTGCGGGAGGGTGATTCTCAGGTTTGCGCGCAAGGACCAACGTCTCTTCGGGCAGCCAAAAGTTAGCCGGCCAAGTGTAACCCAGGCTCATCTGGCCGCGAATACCGCTCAGTTCATCCACGCAGAGGCCGAAAATGCCTTCCCCCCGAAAACGTTCACCTTATGGAAATCGTCGCACTTTAACACCCGTGCATCCAACAACACGGTGTCCTGGTTTTTTGCCCGGTTCACTCAAACGTCCAGGTCCTTTGAGCCATGCAGATCTTCCGCTCAGAAGTTTCCAAACTGTTTGCGATCGGCTTTGTCGTTGGATCGCTGATGGTGGGCGCGGTCTCTGCGACCGACTGGAACCAGGAACTGGCACCACAGGCATTTGCCGCCGAACAGGAAGCGAGCGCGCCGGCCAGCGAATGAGCCGAGCCCCTTCCCTCCCTTCAAAACTCCGGACCTTTCTGCTCGCCGCCGGTGCCGCAATGGCACTTGCGGGATGTTCAATCGCGCCAGCTGTGGCCGGCGAGGTCCAGTATGACGCGCCCGCAGCCGAGCGCGTTTCAGCCGAAAGCGGCAAGCTGCGCGCAGCGATTTTCGCGGGCGGATGCTTCTGGGGCATTGAAGGGATCTTCAGCCACGTCAAAGGCGTGAAGCTCGTCCAGTCCGGCTATCACGGCGGAACCGCTTCGACTGCCACCTACAAACAGGTCGTGACCGGCTTGACCGATCATGCCGAAGCTGTCCGCGTTGTCTATGACCCGGACGAGATCCGCTACGACGAGTTGCTCCAGATCTTCTTCTCTGTCGGGGCTGATCCGACGCTGCTGAACCGGCAAGGGCCGGATGTCGGCGCGCATTACCGCACCGCGCTGGTTCCTCTGGGGCCGGAACAGCGGGCCGTTGCCAAAGCCTATCTTGCGCAGATGAAGAAATCAGGTGTGTGGGACAAGCCGATCGTGGCCGCGATCGAGCCACACAAAAAGTTCTATCTGGCAGAGGACTATCATCAGGACTTCATGGCCAAGAATCCGCGCCACGGATATATTGTCGCCTGGGACAGGCCCAAGGTCGAAGCGCTCGCCCGGATGTATCCAGAACACTTTCGGTCAGAGTTTCTGCGCGACGCAAAGTAGCCTTCGATAGCTGACTGGCCTTGATCCGCCGCTCGCACTATATTGGCAGGCATGGCTACTGCACACAATCACTCCCATCACGAACATACGGGCGATGACCTGCTCACGGCGGCGCGCAACGCGCTGACCGCTGCAGGCGAACAATGGACAGGGATGCGCGAAAGCGTGTTCGCCGAACTGATGCGGCACGACAAGCCAGTGTCTGCCTATGACATTGCGGATAATCTGTCCGCAGCACGGGGCAAGCGTGTTGCGCCCAACAGCGTTTACCGCATCCTCGACCTGTTCGTGACGAACAACCTCGCGATGCGGGTGGAGAGCGCCAATGCTTTTCTCGCCAACACGCATCCGGGCTGCGAGCATGACTGCATCTTCCTTGTCTGCGACGAATGCGGTGAAGCGACTCACCTCGATGACGACGCACTCAGTCAGGCGCTGAGAGGCATCGCGAAGGCGCAGAACTTCTCCACGAATCGCCCAATCGTGGAGATTCGCGGCATTTGCGGCAGCTGCATGGCTTGAAGCTGGTCCCTGAAACCGCAGACTTGCCGATGAAGCGTGGTTTTTTAGCGATAAAGCGTTCATCGACAGTTTCGGTTTTGCGGTGTAAGGCCTTTAACCCATGACGTCACAACTGCAGACACCGCTCCTCGATACCGTCAACTATCCCAGTGACTTGCGCAGACTTGCGCCGGAGCAACTTCGCCAGCTTTCCGATGAATTGCGCAGTGAAATGCTCGATGCTGTCGGCACGACCGGCGGGCATCTCGGATCTGGCCTGGGGGTCGTCGAACTGACGGTCGCGATCCATTACGTGTTCAACACGCCCCAGGATAAACTTATCTGGGATGTTGGTCACCAGTGCTATCCGCACAAGATCATCACCGGTCGGCGCGATCGCATCCGCACCCTGCGACAGGGCGGCGGGCTCTCCGGTTTCACCAAGCGTAGCGAGAGCGAATACGATCCGTTCGGCGCAGCGCACTCCTCGACCTCGATTTCAGCGGCACTCGGCTTTGCCGTTGCGAACAAGCTGAAGGGCGAATCCGGGCGCGGCATTGCCGTGATTGGCGACGGCGCGATGAGCGCTGGCATGGCCTATGAAGCGATGAACAATGCCGAGCAGGCGGGCAATCGCCTGATCGTGATCCTCAACGACAATGACATGTCGATCGCACCGCCTGTCGGCGGCCTTTCGGCCTATCTCGCGCGGATGGTGTCCTCGTCCGAATATCTGGGCCTCCGCAGCCTCGCATCGCGGGTCACCTCCAAGCTCTCTCGCCGGGTTCATCGCGCGATGGGCAAGGCCGAGGAATTCACCCGCGGCATGGTGACCGGCGGGACCCTGTTCGAGGAGCTCGGCTTCTATTATGTCGGCCCGATTGACGGTCACAATCTCGACCATCTGATCCCGGTGCTGGAAAATGTGCGCGACAGCGAGCAGGGCCCCGTCCTGATCCATGTCGTGACGCAAAAGGGCAAGGGCTACGCTCCGGCTGAAAACAGCGATGACAAGTATCACGGTGTGCCCAAGTTTGACGTCGTGACGGGCGAGAAGGCCAAGGGGACTCCTGGTCCTCCAGCCTATCAGAACGTCTTTGGCGATACGCTCGCTGATCTGGCGGACAGCGACGACCGCATCTGCGCGATCACCGCCGCAATGCCGTCTGGCACGGGCGTAGACCGCTTCGCCAAGCGCCACCCCGACCGCAGCTTCGACGTCGGTATCGCAGAACAGCATGGCGTGACCTTCGCCGCCGGACTTGCGGCCGAAGGCATGCGGCCATTCGCAGCGATCTATTCGACTTTCCTGCAGCGCGCCTATGACCAGGTCGTGCACGATGTTGCGATCCAGAACCTTCCGGTCCGCTTTGCGATTGACCGCGCCGGGCTGGTCGGCGCGGATGGCTGCACCCATGCCGGCAGCTTCGACATCACCTATCTTGCGACGCTGCCGAACATGGTGGTGATGGCGGCCGCTGACGAAGCAGAGCTCGTCCACATGACCTACACCGCGGCGGAATATGACGAAGGGCCGATTGCTTTCCGCTATCCGCGCGGGAACGGCGTTGGCGTGCCGTTGCCCGAAGTTCCCGAGAAGCTGGAAATCGGTAAAGGGCGCATGATCCGCGAAGGCAGCAAGGTCGCGATCCTGTCGCTGGGCGCGCGTCTGGAAGAGGCGAAGAAAGCTGCTGACCAGCTGGAGGCCAAGGGGCTATCGACCTCGGTCGCAGACCTGCGCTTTGCCAAGCCGTTGGATGAAGACCTGATTGCCAAGCTGATGCGCACGCATGATATCGTGGTCACAGTGGAGGAAGGGGCGATCGGCGGGCTGGGCGCGCATGTGCTGACCTATGCCAGCGATACCGGCCTCACCGACAACGGCCTCAGGATCCGCACGATGCGCTTGCCGGATATCTTCCAGGACCATGACGATCCGGCCAAGCAATATGCCGAGGCGGGCCTGGATGCGGACAGTATCGTCGATACGGTGCTGAGCGCGCTCGGCCACAATGCGGCGAGTTCGAGCGAGCGGGTCGGAGAAGCGCGGGCTTGAGCTGCTCTGGCTCCGCCAGTTCTAGTCCTTCAGTATCCACGTAGTTTCCCCTGATTGAGCAGCGAAGGGTTCGCTGCGACACTGTGTCATCCCTCGCCCGTGTGCGGCGCTCCAGTGACAGGTGGCCACTATCAGCATGAAGCTCTACCGCGATGTCGTGCCCGCACTTCGACCGCGCGAGAGCGCTGGCAAGCTCATTCCGCCGCATGCGCTCTTTGCCCATGGCAATGACGAAGTAGAGCTGCTGTGCCGCGAACGTGTCGCGCCCACTTATATCGGCGACGGGCAAATGCTTTCTCGCGTGCTGGGCCGCTTCAAGATGCTGACCGACACATCCGATGTGGGCTTTGCGCCTCACATCATCATGGATGGCTATTGGGAAATGTGGATGACCCGCTGGATGGTCGAGACAGTGCAGCGCAGCTGGACGGCCCTCGATGTCGGCGCCAATTTCGGATATTATTCGATCCTCCTGGCGGAACTCGTGGGTGAAGAGGGGCGGTTGCTCGCATTTGAACCCAACCCGGCGTGCGCACGAGCGACAAAATTCTCGCTTGAGATCAACAGCTTTGCACCTCGTTCGGAAGTGCACGAAGTGGCTTTGTCCAACGCCGCAGGAAGCTGCAGCTTCTTTGTGCCCACGAATGAGCCTAAGAATGGTCACCTCGTCTTTGGCGAGACCCATGAGGCCGGGATCGAATATAGCGATGACGGGACGCGCTTCACAGTGCCCATCGACACCCTGGACAATGTTGCAGAGCCGCTCGACAAGGTCGATTTCATCAAGATCGATGCCGAAGGGGCGGAGCTGACCATCTTCGAAGGCATGCAAAAAACGATTGAGCGACACAATCCGCTGGTGATCATGGAATACAACGCCATCCGCGGCGACACCGATGGTTTCGTCGAGCAGCTCAAGGCCGCATATCCCAAAGCGCGCTACCTTGATGAGCGCGAGGGCGTGCGTGATCTCCAGCATGAACGCCTGAAGCATGAGCGTGTCGGTCAGGACTGGCTGTTGATCCTGAAGAAGTGATTCATGGCTGGCACAGGCGGCAAAGCCTGTTAGGTCTGCAGCCATGTCACTCCTCAAGATAGAACATGCCGACCACGTCACCACCCTGACAATCGACCGGGCGGAGACCATGAATCCGCTTGGTGCAGATGGCGACGGCGATGAGTTCACCGCCGCTTGCGATGCGATCAACCGCAACATGGACGTGCGCTGCGTTATGCTGACTGGGGCCGGGCGCGCCTTTTCCGCAGGCGGGGATATCAAGGCGATGAAGAACCGCACCGGGAGCTTTGCGGGTTCGCCTCCTGGTATTTCGGATGGTTATCGCAACAATATCCACCGTATCTTGCGCGCGCTTTACGGTCTGCGCGTGCCGGTCATCGCGGCGGTAAACGGTCCCGCTATCGGCCTGGGCTGCGATGTGGCCTGTCTTGCCGACATGCGGATCGCGAGCGCGACGGCGAAATTCGGTGTGACGTTTCTGAAGCTTGGCATCATCCCCGGCGATGGCGGCACCTGGATCCTGCCGCGGATCATCGGCGAAGCGCGGGCGGCAGAGCTGTTCTATACCGGTGACGTAATCGATGCAGCAACCGCTCAGGACTGGGGCCTTGTCAGCCGCGTGGTCGAGCCGGACGCGTTGATGGACGAGGCCCGCAGGCTTGCCGCAAGGGTTGCCGCGCTTCCTCCCCATGCCTTGCGCCACGCGAAAAACCTCATGCGGCAGGGGCGCGAGACGAGCTATGACACCGCGCTCGAAATGGCGGCGAACACGCAGGCGCTGATGCATCTTACCGAGGACCATATGGAAGGCATCGACGCGTTGCTGGAAAAGCGTGCGGCGCACTTCAAGGGCGAATAGCCATGCTGCAGAAGGTCGGGCGGTTCCTTGCCACCGCGACGATCGCCTATGCCATCATGGTCGCGATCCTGTGGGCGATGCAGGACAACTTCATCTATCCCGCCCCGCAATATACAGTCGATCCGCCACCCGGATTCGAAGTGGTGATGCTGGAAACTTCAGACGGGCTATCGCTGCGGTCCTTTGCGAGGCCCGCAGCTGACGCTCGTCCTACCGTGGTCTATTTTCACGGCAATGGCGGAACCTTGAGAGGCGCTGTTTTCGCCACACAGCTGCTGGCCGAGGCCGGGTACGGCCTTCTGCTGGTCGAATATCGGGGTTATGGCGGGAATCCGGGACGACCTAGCGAGCAAGGCTTCTATCGTGATGGTCGGGCTGCGATGGGATGGCTCGAACAACGCGGTATTGCGCCTTCAAGCACAATCATCATCGGCAATTCGATCGGTGGCGGCACCGCTGTCCAGATGGCGAGCGAGTACAGCCCGCGCGCGGTATTGCTGACCGCTCCGTTTCTATCGCTGCCAGACGTCGCGCAAGATGCCCTGCCCTTCGTGCCAACTCAGCTGTTGATGCGCGATCGCTTCGACAATGCAGGCAAGATCGCTGACCTCACCATGCCGGTCTTTATCATGCATGGCACAGCTGACGATGTCGTGCCGTTCGAACAAGGTGAGCGGCTGGCCAGGCTCGCCGCAGATGCCAAATTCCATCGCGCGCAAGGAGCCGGACACGCCCTGTCCTTTACCGAACAGGGCCAGCGTGCGCAGCTCGAATGGCTTGATCAATTGCTCGGCGGGGGTGCCTGAACATATCCTGTGGGTAGCGGCTGGATCACCGGATTGCTGACGTAAACGATCGCAGGCGTTTCTGGCTCTGCCTCAGCCGCAGTTTCCGCCAGAATTTCGCTGCCTGAGACCTCTGCCGCCATATTGTCCTCACCGGGCTGGGTCAGTTGATCGATTGTACCCGGCTCCAGCCCCATGATCGCCTCGATGCTGCAATCGCGCGGTGGGGGGCGGTTCTTCAACGCTGCAATTTCCGCCTCGCGCTGGCACAGATAGGTCTCGCGCATGGCGAAATAGGGATCATCGCTGGTGTTGATCGCTTCGATCTGCTCGTCGAATTTGATCCGGAATTCCAATGAATTCACCGTGTAGGCCGGGATTGCGTAAAGCGGCGTGTTGAACGGTTTACCGACCGCGAACGGGATGATCGACTGATCGACCCCGCCTCCGATGAAGTCGCGCAAGGTCGTCGCACCGACCAGCGGCAGCACCAGGAATGGGCCGGGTCCAACGCCATAATAGCCCAGGGTATTGGCAAAGCCGTTGCGGCGATAAGGCAGGTTGAACGGCTCTTTCTTCGCCACGTCAAACAGTCCGCCCACGCCTACAGTCGAGTTGACGGCGAAACGGCCGAGCGTCTCGAAACCCTTGCCCGGCTTCAACTGCAGGAAATAGTTGAGCGCTGTGATCGGTTCGAGCAGGTTGCGAAAGAAGTTGCGCAGCCCCTTGCGGATCGGGCTCGGCAGATCGTCTTCATACACGCCCGCGATCGGCTCGACGATAGCGGAATCGACCTTTTGCGTCACCCTGAAGGCGGTTTCGTTGACCTGCACCAGCGGGTCCTTCTTGCGAACTTCGGCGCTGCCGGTGACGACGATTGAACCTTCGGGGCTGACTTCAGGGCTGACTTCCGCATTATCATCCGGCGCAGGAGCAGCCTCTTCACCCTCCAGCACTTGTACAGGGTCTGGCTCGGGCGTTGCGGGTTCGACGCCCACGCCCACACCCACGCCTGCTCCCACAACCACGCCCGCTCCCACGCCGACGGCCGCACCGTTCGCGCCCTGCTGCATAAGCGAGAGATTGGCTGACAGTGGGAGCGGCGTCGCTGCCGCAATTAGCGCCGCCGATGTTAGCGCGATGGCCATTCGAATCCTTTCCGCCCCGACGGCGTTCGTGCCCGTTCTTTCGGCTTAAGGCAAATATTGGCTTAACGTGGAATGATTATTCGTGGCAACTCGCGTTTCCTACCGGCAGGCGCGCGCTCTATGCCGATGCAGCTCTTTCTCAAGGTGAATCACTCGTTCGATCAAACACGTTCAAAGCAAGCGGGAATTTCGCGTCCAGGACTGTGTAACATGTGTATCCAACACGTCCAATTGCGGCCCCGCAGCAGCCTGGGCCCGCCCTGTTTCAGAACCAGCGCCAGATTCCGGCAGGAACGCCGCCGAATGCCAGATGCGCGTAGGTTATCAGCACCCAGGTCATCAGGCCGAGCGCCCACCACAAGAGGCCGACAGAGAAGAGTTTACCCCAGCGCGGCCAATAGCTGGTATGCGCTTGCCATTGGCCCCAGGCCTCGCCCATCAATGCGCGTTTCTTGCGATCCTGCAGATGTGCGCCGACAAGTGCGAGGAACCCCATCGCGAGCGCAGTAATGATGCTGCGCCAGTTCCACCACAGGATGACATGGCTGGCGGCCCATAATGCGATGCTCCACATCATCGGGTGGCGCGTCACCAGGAATACTCCGCGCGGCTGTTGGCGAGCCTGCTCGGCCGCGCCCGGCATGGGTAGCGCAGGATTGCGCATGAAGGAGCCCATCAGCAGCACCAGTGCCGGGATCGTGATCAGGGATGCAATGATCCACCCCGCCTCGCCGCTGCCTTGCAGGTCGGATGCAGGCGCGGCCTGGTAAGCAACCACGACCCAGTAGAGGGTAGCGAAACTGACCGCCGTGTAGAGCAGCTGGAAGCCGCGCTCTCCTATCGTGCTTACCAACCCTGAACGCAGAGGATGCGACAGCGCAAAATGCGTGCCGACAAAGGCAATGTTCGCCGCCACCAGCTCGACCAGCTGTGTATTCATAAGTCCCACCTCACCTATGGGCCCCATGGGCTCATAAAATGTGCGGTTAGGCAAGCTTCAGCGAGGCAGTTAACCCCGACGAAATGCCTTTTTCGAGCGATGAACCGAGTATTCTGGACTCAGATGGCTTCAGATCACCCCGAGACCGGTCGAAAAAGGGGCAGGCAATCACCAGTCATAGGCCTTGGGAAGCTCGCTTTCATCGAGATCGCGATAGCGCTCGCGAAGCCGGGTCTGATGAGTGTCGAGCGATTGCTCGACCCCATCAATAAAGACCCGCACGGGAGCGGTTGAGACTTCCAGCGGGTCACCGTCCCAGATCACCAGATCGCCGACAGCGCCTCTTTTCAGCACGCCAACATTGTCGAGCCCTGCAATCCGCGCCGGGATTGAGGAGATACTCGCCAGGGCCTGCCCCCATGACAACCCGGACGCACCGGGAATCTTCGTCAAGGCGACAAGATTGCCAGCGAATTGCGCTGCATTGCGCGGCTGACCGTTGCTCCCGCCCCTCATGCTGCCGATCGCGACCTTGACGCCTGCCTGCGTCATCCGCCCCACATTGCTCTGCGTTGCGGCAAGCAGTTCAAAGCTGACCGGGAGATCCGACAGTCCTTCGGCGATCACCGGGACGCCTGCCGCAGCAATCTCATCTGCGACCAGCCAGCCTTCCGCTGCACCGACGAGAACGAGATCGAGTCTGGCAAACTCTTCCTTCAGCGCGAGGACCACGAGAATGTCCGAAGCGCGCTGGACTTCGACAAACAGCTTCTGTTTGCCGGAGATCACCGGCCCCAGTGCCTGCGCATCTGCGCGGGTCAGCAGATTACCATCGCCGCTCCACCTGCCGGCGGCAAAGTCGCGCGCCTCGCGCAAGGCGTTGCGCAATTCGACATGCGCCGCGGTGCGGCTGCCGCCTGACTTGCTTGCGCCTGTCTCGCCCAGATTGGCGAGCTGGAACACGCGCGGCGTCTGCACTGCGTCGAGATCCATGCCGAGATCGATCATCGCGCCTTGCCCTGCAAAGAGCGAGCGGCCATGCGCTGGGGTCACCAGCGCACGCGTCAGCCCGCCTGAGCGCGCGATGCCGATATGCTGTGAGGCTGGATTGATCGCCGGTGCCACATCAAGCGCGGCATTGAAGCGCGAACTGCTCGCCGATCGATCATTGCCTTCGCTCACCGCGCTGACGTCATACAGCCCAAGGTCCGTCATCGCGATAACGAGGCCGGGGGTGACCCAGAGGCCCTGACCGTCAATCACAGGCTGCACGTCAATCGACTCCACGGCCTCGGTCGGTCCGGCAAAAATGACGGCGCCATTGCGCACGATGACGGTGCCGTCAGGGATCGGGTCGCTGCCATCGCCGACCGCAAGCGTCGCGTTGATAATCGCGAAATCCTGCGCCGCCGCGGGGCTGGCCGCCAGAGCAAGGGCTGATATCGCCACGGTGAGGAGATGCTTCATTTCACGTCTCCTTCACCGGGCTGGCCAAGCTCGAAATCGCTGACCGGGCGCCGCTTGCGGTCGAGCGCGTCATACAGCAGCGCGCCATCGATCCAGACTTTTTCTGGCCGGGAATAGACCGATAGCGGATCGCCGTTCCACAGCACCACGTCCGCCATCTTGCCCGGCTCCAGACTTCCGGTCATGGCGTCGATCCCCATCGCCTTGGCGGCGTTGAGGGTGATCCAGCCGATGACCTCCGCGTCGGAGATGTCGATCCCCATGCGCTTACCCGCCGCCTGCGCCTTGGCCGCTTCCTGATTCAAACGCTGAATGCCGTTGTCGTCATCGGAGTGAATAATCACGCAGGCGCCTTCCCTGGCAAGAAGGGCCGCGTTCTCCATGATCCCGTCATAGGCTTCCATCTTGAAACCGTACCAGTCGGCCCAGATCGCGCTGCAAACGCCATTTTCGCGCAGCAGATCGCCGATCTTGTAGGCTTCGACTGCATGGTGGAAAGCGGTGACGCGGTATCCCATCTCCTTTGCCATATCCATGACGAAGGCCATCTCGTCGGCGCGGTAGCAGTGATTGTGGACGAGCAACTCGCCTTTAAGCACGCCTGCCAGCGTCTCCATCTCAAGATCGCGCTTGGGATTGTCGTCTTCGGCATAGGCGCGGGCATCGAGCCAGGTCTGGCGATTGACCGCGAAATTGCCCATGCGCGTTCTCGGCTTGCGGCCCTTGTTGCCATAGACGCGTTTGGGGTTCTCGCCGCAAGCCATCTTGAAACCATAGGGCGCGCCAGGAAATTTCATGCCCTGAACCGTTCGCGCGTAGACGTTCTTGAGGGTGACAGTCCGGCCACCCATCAGGTTCGCTGAGCCGGGGAGAATTTGCAGGCTTGTCACGCCGCCATTGGTCAGCGCCCGGCTGAAGCCCGGGTCCTGTGGGTGGACAGAGTGTTCGGTCCAGACATCGGCGGTGGTCGGGGCCGTGGACTCGTTAACGTCGCTATGCGCGTCGACCGAGGGCTGCGCCCCGTTACCGAGGTGGGAATGGATGTCGATCACGCCGGGGGTGACGAACTTGTCCGAGCCATCGATTACATTGGCAACGTCAGGCGGCATGGTGGTCGGCCCGCCGACGGCCACGATCTTGCCATCGCGAAAATGCACCCAGCCATTGTCAATCCGCCCTCCTGCACCGTCAAAGACCGTAGTGGGGATGATCAGGGTCTCGACACCGGGATAGGGCTTGTAGGTCGAAGGGTAGGGGTCGGCTGGCGTTTCCGGCAGTCTGAAGGGGGCAGAAGAAGCGCTTTCGACTTTGCCCCTGTTATCCGCGTTATCCGCTTTGTCGCCCGCATTGGCAGTCGCGCAGGCGACCAGTGTCAGCGCGCCTCCCGCCAGGAACAACGCGCGCATGGCGTTGGTCATGTGTTCTATCCTCAATTTGCCGGGTGTGTGGTTGGGTGTATGCCGCCCTCTTGGGGCTCAAGACCTGCTTCTGCTGCACCTTCCAGCGTCTCGTCTTGCAGTGTTTCGAGATGCATCCAGCGCTTTACAATCGGGCTCAGCAGCAGGACTACGGCGCCGACCGCGATCGCGATCCACCCGATCTGGTTATAGATCGCCAACGTCAGCTCTTTTGACATCTCGCCGCCTTCACCGCCCGTCGCCTCGCCGATCTTGCCTGCGATGAAGCTGCCGACCGCCGTCATGTAGAACCACGCGCCCATGATCAGCGAGGCCATGAAGCCGGGCGCAAGCCGGTTCATTGCCGAAAGGCCGACCGGGCTGAGGCACAGCTCGCCGGTGGTGTGGAGCAGATAGATGAGGAACAGGAAGATGACCGGGGTCATTGCCGCCATGCCGACCGATTGCGCGCCCCATGCAAACACCAGGAAGCCGAGGCCCACCTGGAACAGCGCGAGTGCGAACTTGGCGGGGGCAGAGGGTTCCAGACCTTTCTGGCCTAGCCATTGCCACAGCATCGCGAAAATCGGAGCGAACAGGATGATGTAGATCGGGTTGATAGACTGGAACACCGAAGCCGGGATATTGCCGATATCGATGTATTTGTCGGTGTAGAGGTTGAGACTGCCGGGTGCCTGATCGAACAGACCCCAGAATAGGGGGTTGATCGCGATCAGGAACAGGATCGCCCAGATCCGCTCGCGGGGCTCCTTTTCAAGCTTTGATGCCTGGTAGAGCACATAGCCGAGCAGGCCAACGCCGCATACGATCAGCAGCGCCTGAATGACCTCGCGATACTGGATCAGGCCCCACATGACCGCGACGGCGGCTAGCCCGGCCGCGTAGATCGTCAGCTCTTTCCCGCGGGCGAGCATGGCGGGTGGTTCTCCCGCGCCGCGCAGAGCACTCTTGCCCATCGCGAACACCACTAGCCCTGCGACCATGCCAATGCCGGCGAGGCCAAATCCATAAGCCCAGCCGAGCGTCTGGCCCAGGTAGCCCACCAGAATGGTGCCTGCTGCTGCACCCACGTTAATGCCCATGTAGAAGATAGTGTAGGCCGCATCGCGGCGGCTGTCGGTCAGCTTGTAGAGCTGGCCAACCATGACGGAGATATTGGCCTTCAGGAAGCCCGATCCGACAATAATCAGCGCCAGCGCGAGCCAGAACACGTTGATGGCCGGGTCAGATTGCCCGCCGCTGCCTTCGAACGCCATGAACACGTGCCCGAAAGTCAGAAGAACGCCGCCGAACAATACCGCCTTGCGCTGTCCGATGTAGCGGTCCGCCAGCCATCCCCCCAGGACAGGCGTGATATAGACCATCGAACCATAGGCACCGAGAATGAGATTGCCTTCGCCTTCGCTGAACAGCCAATGCTGCACAAGATAGAAGATCAGTAGCGCCCGCATCCCGTAGAAGCTGAAGCGTTCCCACATCTCTGCGAAGAAGAGCATATACAGGCCCTTGGGGTGCCCCAGAGCCTCGTCCTTGCGGCTGGCGGCAATGGCGAGACCAGCCGCCAGGAACGCGCCAAGGATGACAGTGCAAATCGCGGCGACCCAGTCACCTTCATTCCAAAGTGCCATGTCTTTCATGAGTCGTGCGATCCCTCCCGAACACCGGCCCCTGCTCCATCAGGCGATTCCTATCAATCGATCCCCATCAATGAGGCCATGGTTCGGCCGGCACCCTAGCGACTCAATCGCCCGTGGAAAGCAATAGTTTCAATCGCAACCGATTATTTTTCCGCGAGTCGCTCGCCTGTTTTCAAGCTGCAGAACTTGACGCGCATCGCTGTATTATGGCACTGTATCACCTTCGCTGGGGAAGAATTGATGAACAGACCGGTTTACCTGAAGCTGCGCGATCAGATCGCAGCGGCCATTATCGAAGGAGATTATGCCGAAGGCGAAATGCTGCCTTCCGTGCGCGCGCTCGCCGCCGAACAGGGTGCCAATCCGCTTACGGTCGCGAAAGCTTACCAACAATTTCAGAATGATGGCCTTGTTGCGGTGCAGCGCGGGGTAGGAATGTATGTGGTCAAGGGTGCTGCCGATCGTCTGCGGCTGGCAGAGCGGGACCAGTTCCTCAGCGAGGAATGGCCTGAGATCAGGGCGCGCATGGAGCGCCTCGGCATCGATCTGAAGGCACTGCTGGCCAACGCCTAAGTCAGCAATTTTCCAAGCGAAAACCGAGGTTAACTTCGGGTCAACAAATTTGTTCGCGACGCTTGCGAATGTTTGGTTCGTCTGGCACGATGAAATCGTCGCTGGGCGGTGGGTCGCATGAGCTGCTCCAGGGACAACGGGGGTAACCGAAGGTCAATCCTTCAAACGATGGTGGAGCGCTGGATTGGGACCGGCGCGAGACGATCGGGAGCGCGACATGATTAGATCAGAATTGTTGCAGACATTGCATGATGACAACCCGGAACTTCGGGCTGAGGAAATCGAGCAGGTTGTTGACATCTTCTTTGAGGAGATTTCGCAGCGTCTTGTGGAAGGGGGCCGCGTGGAACTGCGCGGATTCGGGGCTTTTTCCACGCGTGAGCGAGAGGCTCGGCAGGGCCGTAATCCGCGCACGGGCCAAACCGTAAGCGTACCGTCCAAGCGGGTTCCGTTCTTCAAGGCAGGCAAGGAAATGCGCCGTCGTCTCAACGACGACTGATTGTCCGCCGATTTGGCTCGGATTTGGCAAGAAATCACGATGCTCTCAGCGCCCGCAGCGCCGCATAGGGCAGTTCGCGGATCAAAGATCGCGGGGTGCACGGGTGATTGCAGCCATCTCTTCCAATCGCTAGTGGGATCAGCGTTTGATCGGCAGCGCAGCTTGCCGCCTGGGCGGGTGTGGCGGAATGGTAGACGCCGGGGACTTAAAATCCCCTGATCCTATAGATCGTGCGAGTTCGAGTCTCGCCACCCGCACCAGCAACCGACGCATTCCTCTCAGGTGCATTTCGCGCGCGCCAAAGCCCCCTGCGCCCCCTGTTGCAATGCCTTTATCTTATATCCGTCTTAATACTTAGGCGCCTACCACCTCTAACGAAAGCGTGGTTCACGTACGGCTATCGGGTAGCATCAATACGACTGCTCGTGGTTGGGGTTGGCAAGTATGAATTTCGCGGCGATCAATGCGGCCGAAAATGCCGAGCTGAAACCCGGCGCAGAACAGCGCGGGGCGCCGCGCTATACCTTGCTTATTCGCGCTACCAAGATTGTCGCTGACCAGGGCGAGTTCATTGGCGTGATCCGCGATGTCTCCAACACCGGAGTCAGTGTGCGCTTGTTCCACAAGCTGCCAGCAACAGGATCAATCGCGCTTGAACTGCAAAGCGGTCAACAGTTTGCGGTCAACCGGGTGTGGGAAAACGATCGCGAAGCAGGCTTCGAGTTCGCGGAAGATGTCGAGATTGAGCGCTTCATCAGCGAAGTAGGCGAATTTCCCAAGCGCGGATTGCGTCTCGCGATCTGCCTGCCTGTAACCCTTACCGCCAGGGGCGAACGCCACGAGGGCATGATCGAGAACATCTCCCAGCAAGGTGCCCGCCTCGTGTGTGACAGCATCTTCGCAATCGACCAGGGCATGACAATCGAAGGCGAGGGACTGCGCGCGGTTCGCGCAAAGGTACGCTGGCGAGGCCATGGAACCTGCGGCGTTGTGTTCGACGATACATTCGGCTTGTCCGACTTTGCCGCCCTTGCCGCGAAGCTCCAGGCCCCTGCTCTGCTGCAGGACTGACGCAGCATCCCCTTCAGGAAATTCAGCGCGGCCCTGCGCAAGTTTACGGCTCAGTAACCAATTTCCTTCACTCCCCCCAATGCGATGACTGAAGGGGGACCCGTGCCGCATTTCCGGACAGAGAATGACAGCGCGATCGAAGTCGATGTAGCTATCATTGGTGCTGGCCCTGCAGGGCTGACGGCTGGCTATCTGCTGACGAAGCAGGGCAAGACCGTTGCGATCATCGAGCAGGACGACACCTATGTTGGCGGGATCAGCCGCACGGTCGAGCATGATGGCTATCGCTTTGACATTGGCGGCCACCGCTTCTTTTCGAAATCGCAGCAAGTGGTCGATCTGTGGAACGAGATTCTGCCGGATGACTTCATCCAACGCCCGCGGATGAGCCGCATCTATTACGAGGGCAAGTTCTACTCATACCCGCTACGTGCGTTCGAAGCGCTGTCCAATCTCGGCATCCTGCGCTCGGCCGCCTGCATGCTGAGCTATCTGCGCTACAAGCTGTTTCCGATCAAGCACGTGAAAAGCTTCGAGGACTGGACGACAAACCAGTTCGGCCGCAAGCTCTATTCGATCTTCTTCAAGACCTATACCGAGAAGGTGTGGGGGATGCCGTGCGATGAGATGAGCGCTGACTGGGCGGCACAGCGGATCAAGGGATTGTCGCTGTGGAGCGCGGTGCTCGACGGATTGAAGCGCTCGCTCGGCCTCAACAAGAAGCCTAATGACGGAATGGCGACGAAGACCCTCCTGGAAACCTTCCGCTATCCGCGCCTTGGCCCGGGCATGATGTGGGAGGCGGCGCGTGACAAGATCCTTAGCTCCGGCAAGGGCCAGCTGTTCATGGGACACGCACTGAAGCAACTTTCCAGCGATGGTCAGGGCGGCTGGCGGATGAGTGCCGCCGGTAAAGGCGGCGATGTCGTGATCCGGGCGAAGCACGCGATCAGCTCTGCGCCGATGCGCGAGCTCTCGAAGCGCTTGCACCCGCTGCCGGACAGCACCTTGCAGGCCAATGCGCTTCGGTATCGCGACTTCCTGACGGTGGCGCTGATGGTCAAATCGGAAGACCTCTTCCCCGACAACTGGATCTATATCCATGACGAGCGGGTGCAAGTCGGCCGGGTGCAGAACTTCCGCAGCTGGTCGCCGGAAATGATCCCGGACGATGACATGGCATGCGTGGGCCTTGAATATTTCTGTTTTGAAGGTGACGGGCTGTGGTCTTCGAGTGACGAGGATCTGATCGCGCAGGCAACGCGCGAGATGGAAATTCTCGGCCTGTGCGATCCGAAACAAGTCACGGGCGGGGCGGTCGTCCGTCAGGAAAAGGCCTATCCGGTCTATGACGATGACTACGAAGCCAATGTCGCTGCGATGCGCCGCGAGCTGGAAGCGAAATATCCCACGCTGCATATGGTCGGGCGCAACGGGATGCATCGCTATAACAATCAGGACCACGCGATGATGACCGCCATGCTGACGGTCGAGAACATCATGGCGGGCGAACGCGTCTACGACATCTGGTGCGTCAACGAAGATGCGGAGTATCACGAGGCAGGCGACGAAGGGGCTGAGGCGAAGCTGCCTGAGCGGGCGCCCAGGCCCAGCGAAGACAATCCGCGCTCTGAAGCCGGGATCACCGACGACCAGCAAGCCGCGCTTGCGTCTGTGCGCGACGTACCGGAACGGATCAAGAAGCAAGCCTGAACAAGGGTTTCTGCCGATCCTCGCCCGGGCTCATTTCTTAACGCCTGTGCTCTCGGCATCTTGGCATTTCCTTAACCGTGTTCTGTCATCTTTGTCCTTCAGTGCAGCGCGATAATTCCTGCTGCCGCGAAGGGGAATTCTGCCAATGACCGCTTGGCTGACCAGACTGCGCGATGTGCGCTTCGTTCGCTATGTCATGGCGAGCGTTGGCGCGCTGGCAGCAGACGTGGGCGCATTCCTTGGCTTGCTCGCGCTGGGCGTCGCGGCAGCACCCGCCTCAGCGATTGGATATTCCTTCGGCATTGCCGTGCATTGGCTGGTTTCCAGCCGCGCTGTATTCCACGATAGCGTGGCCGAAGAGCGCGGCGCACGTACCTGGCAGAAGGCCTTGTTCGTGCTCTCTGCCCTGGTGGGACTGGGCCTGACCACCGTCATTGTCGGATTGGGCGATGCGGCAGGATTCGACCCGCGCCTTGCCAAGCTGGCGGCTATAGCGGTCAGTTTCACCGCAACCTGGCTGCTGCGCGCACAAATCGTGTTTCGAGCCAGGAAGCAACAGCCGGGGCTGGGCTGAGCCATGCTGGTTGAACGTCGCCGTTCCGCGCTCACGCCAGACCTTTTGATGCGGGTTGGCCTGTTGTGGGTCCTGATCGCTGCGCTTGCGCTGCTCAACAATCTGCACGAGATCGCCGTACGGCTTTACCCTGATCCTGACGACATAATGCGCCTTGTTCAGGTGCGCGACCTTCTGGCCGGACAAGGCTGGTTCGACCTGACGCAATACCGCGTCGATGCGGGCGCTGGCGGTGTCGACACACATTGGTCCCGTCTCGTCGATCTGCCGATTGCGGCGGTGATCTTCGTGCTGACGCCGCTGCTGGGGTCAAGCGCGGCAGAGCTTGCCGCTCTGATCATCGTCCCGCTGTTCACCTTGCTCCTTGCAATGCTGCTGACCGCGCGCATTGCGTGGCGACTGATCGGAGAGGCAGAGGCGGGCTTTGCCTGTGTCGCGATGGCCCTTTCCATGCCGCTGCTGTTCCAGTTCGGCCCGCTGCGGATCGACCATCACGGCTGGCAGATCGTCTGCGCCCTGCTCGCCGTCAACGCCCTGATGGCGCGCGACGCGAAGGTGGGGGGATGGCTCGCCGGCCTGGCGATATCAGCCTGGCTGGCGATCTCGATCGAAGGCGCTCCGCTGGCGGCTATGCTCGTAACCCTGGTCGCTACGCGCTGGTTGCGCAATCGAACCGAGGGAGAATGGCTGGTCCATTTGACGCGCTCGCTGTTCGCAAGCTCGACAGCACTCTATCTCCTGACGCGAGGCTTGCCGGGGCTTGAAACGCCGTGCGATGCGATCGGCACGGCGCACCTCGCAGCAATGGGATGGATGGCTGCGATCACGACCGTCATGGCACGTGCAGAACCCTTGCCGCGCGCGGGTGTCCTGCTCGGCTTCCTGATTGCCGCTGGCGGCAGCCTTGGCGTGATCGGATGGAGCACTGCACATTGCGCCGCGAGCGGTCCGCTCGGCATCGATGCGGTGCTGCGCAGCTTCTGGCATTCGCAGATTGGCGAAGGCCTGCCGATCTGGCGGCAGGACCTGCGCACCGGAATGCAGATTGTGATTCTGCCGCTGCTGGGGATCTTTGCATCGCTTCAGCTTACCGCACAGTCGCGCGACTGGCTGCGCCGGTGGTGGGCGGACTACACGATCATTCTTGTAGCGGCGCTGATCATGGCGTTGCTGGTTGCCCGAGCAGGGGCACTGGCTGGCGCGCTCGCCGCCGCTCCGCTTGGCTGGCAGATCGACCAGTGGCTGCGCCGCATTCGCCTTATCGACAGGCCGGGCAGGAAAGTCGTGGCTCTGGCGGCGGTCGCTTGCGCCTTGCTCCCGGCCCTGCCGCTCACGGTGCTGGCCGTCGCGATGCCGGCCCAGGCCGCGATTGTCGGCACACCTATCGGCTCCGGCCCGGTCAAGGTCTCGTCCTGCCGGATCGCTGATCATGCCGATGCGCTCGCGGCTCTGCCCAAGGGCGAAATCTATGCTCCGCTCGACATTGCGCCGCGGCTGCTCCTCGAGACGCCGCATAGCGTAATTGCCACCGGCCATCACCGCGGGGCGGAAGGAATGCGGCAGGTCATCCAGATTGCCACGGGCAGCGGGCAGAATGCACGCGAGGTTTTGACCAGGCGCGGCACGAGCTATGTTGCGCTGTGCCCTGATCTCAGCGAGCCTGCGCTCTACATCAGTGCAAGCCCCGATGGCTTCATGGCGCAGCTGCGCGATGGCGATGCGCCTGACTGGCTTGAGCCGGTCGAGCTGGAAGCGGACACGAGCTTCCGCCTGTGGCGCGTGCGCGCCAGCTAGCGCGCGACATCAGGCAGAACGGAAATCCAGCGCCAGCCCGTTGATGCAATGCCGCTTACCGGTCGGCTTGGGACCGTCGCCAAAGATATGACCCAAGTGCCCACCGCAATCCGCGCAATGCACTTCGGTGCGGGGATAGCCGATCTTGTAATCGGTGCTGGTTGCGACAGCGCCCTTGGCAATCGGTGCCCAGAAGCTTGGCCACCCGGTGCCGCTGTCATACTTTGTCTTGGACGAATAGAGCGCGTTGCCGCAGCCGGCGCACACGAAAGTGCCCGCGCGCTTCTCGTCATTGAGCGGCGAAGTGAAGGGCGGCTCGGTGCCTGCTTCGCGCAGGATGCGGTATTCTGCTTTCGTCAGCCGCTTGCGCCATTCCGCATCGCTCAGGGAGACAGGAAAGGTCTTCGCCTGCGCGGGTGCAACGCCGCACGAAGCGAGCACCGGGATCGAGACAGTGAGACCGAGGCCTGCGAGCATCTGCCGCCGGCCAATCGCTGGAAAGTTCTTTTGTTCCATACCTCTATATACGCTGCAGAACCGCGAAAGGTTTCACCTGCGCGGATTGGCGCGCAGTATTAGAATTCCGTGATTTCGACTTCCAGCTTGCGGAAGCCGTGGACGAAGTTCGCTCGCACACGTTCAATGTCGCCCGCGACATGCACGCGCATCCGGCGCTTGTGAAGCTCTTCCAGCAGAACGCGCAATTGCAGCTCTGCGAGGCGCGCACCGACGCAGCGGTGAATGCCATAGCCGAAGGCGATGTGGCGGCGGGCGTTTTCGCGGGTGATGTCGAGCTTGTCGGGATTTTCGAACAGTTCTTCATCGCGATTGGCGGAGATGTACCACAGCACCACCTTGTCGCCCTTCCTGATCTGCTGGCCGAACACTTCGGTGTCTTGGGTGCAGGTCCGGCGCATATGCGCAAGCGGGGTTTGCATCCGCAGGATTTCCTGCACTGCATTGGGGATCAGCTCCGGTTTCTGCTCGAACAGCTTGCGCTGATCGGGGTTCTTGTCGAGCTGATAGATGATCCCGCTCATCGAATTGCGAGTGGTGTCATTCCCGCCGACGATCAGCAGCACCAGATTGCCGATGAATTCTTCCGGGCTCATCTGGTTCATCGCTTCGGAGTGGATCATCATCGAGATAAGGTCGTCGCCTGGCTCCTTGTCATGGGTCCGCTCGATCCACAGCGACTGGAAATAGGCCGCCATCTCATGGAGGAAGCCCCAGCGCATCTCGTCCAGGGCGCGCACGGTGGCGAGTTCGGTATCGCCCGACCAGTCCGACCAGAAGGTCAGCAGGCGGCGGTCTTCCCACGGAAAGCCAAACAGGATCGCGAGCATGCCGGTGGTCAGTTCGATCGAAACCTTGTCGACCCAGTCGAACACCTCGCCGCGCGGGAGGCTGTCCAGAAGCTCGCCCGTGCGCTGGCGAATTTCGCCTTCCATTTCCGCCATGCCGCTAGGCGTGAACTTGGGCGCAACCGTGCGCCTCTGGCCGGTGTGCTGGGGCCGGTCCATCGCGATGAACATCGGCAGCTCGCGCCGGTCAAATCCGCTTTTAGCGATTTCTTCTTCGCTGAGCCGGTTGAGGATGGTGATCCCGCCATGTTCCCAGCTCGAAGAGAAGACCTCGGGCAGTGCCTCGATATGCTGGATCGCCTTGTGGCCGACCACCGCCCAATAAGGGCCGAACGGGCTTTCTGGAATGTAATGCAGCGGGCCAGCTTCGCGCATTTCCTTGAAGATCGGCTGCCAGGTGTTGTTGTAGTAGATGTCGCTGCGGCTCACATCCCACTTGTGCGGGTGAGCCGGGCGCTGCTCGGGATGCTCGGAAAAATAGTCCTTGAGCGCTTCATAAGCGGTCGGCGAGGTGCGACATTCCGGGCGCTGCGGGGCAAGCGTGGCCATTTGATCTCTCTCCCGTGGTGGCGACTCCATGGCCGCACAATCTCACTGGGTGGCACTGTCACGCCTATCGACAGCAATGTCAATATAGGTTGCCAAAACGAACCTATTTGCAGGATTGTGACAGCGCCCGCGTCGCGCCGACATGCTGCCTGTCGTTACGCGTATGCCTTGCGCCCGCGCAGCCGGTCGAGCCAGCTGCGCTTCACCTTGGCATGTCCGCCGCTGCCGGATTTCATCACGCGCTTGCGGAACAGGGTCGAGCCCCATTTGATGAACAGCAGCACCCAGATTGCCTGGTAGATGAACGCGGCGAGATGCGGCCAGATCAGGTCGCTGCGCGCTGCCATTGCGGTCATCGCGAAGGGCGAGCTGAACGGAAACAGCACGGCGATCATGTCGACCACTGACCAGCCCCCGACGATGGCAATCTGGGTGAAGAAGAAGATGAACAGCTGCAACATGGTGACGGGCATGGACAGGGTCTGCACTTCGCGCACGGTCGATGCGAGCGCACCGATCGCGAGAAAGACAGAGCCGAGCAGCAGATAGCCCATCGAGAAATTGATTATGAACAGCAGGATGAAAAGCGGCCAGCCCACGCCGGGCTCGGACAGCCCCATGATCAGCTGCTTGATCCCGCCAAAGTCGCCTGCGAGCAGCAGCACCGCTCCCAATGCGGAGGCCCATACGGCAATCCCCACCAGCGATACGGCCAGCATGGCAAGCAATTTGCCGAGGAACACCGCCTGCATCGGCAGCGCAGCCGCGAGGATTTCGATGATCTTGTTGGCTTTTTCCTCGACCAGATTGGACAGCACCATACCGGCAAGCAGCATGGTCAGCAGGAACAGCAAGGTGATCGATATCTGCGCGGTGTTGCGGCGCTGGCTCTTGGTCTTGGCCCCGCTTACATCATTGATCTGCGTCTGCAGCGCCGGATAGCTCACATCGGTTTCATTGCGCGCCATGGACAGCTGCACGGCGAGGATGCCGCGCCAGGCGTTGACGCGCGCCTGCGTTCCGGTCAGCACCGGATTCTCCAGTGTTCCCGTCAACGTGGCTCCGGTCCTGCCGCTCGGATCAGCGAGCAAGGCGGGAATATCGATCGGTTGGGCACCTTTCCCCGGATCATAGATCGTGAAATGCGGGATCGCATTGTACCCCAGCTCGCGCTCGATCCGGTGGTGGGCGGCCAGCAATTGCTGGATATCCTCGCTCGGCATTTGCAGCGCAATCCGCGTGTCATTGCCGCGCTCGACAGCGGCTGCGCCAATCCCGCCGGAAAGCGCGAACACGATCGCAGGGAACAGCGGGCCGAGCAGGAAAAACAGGAAACTGCGGCTAAACAGGATCGCGACGAAATCGCGCCGGGCGATGACCCATGCTGCCTGCCAGTGCGACAGGCGCGACTTGGCCTGAGGGTCCATGAGAGCTGCGTCCATCATCAGCCTGCCTTCCCTATGGTATCGGCTTCCATTGCGCGTGCGGCCGCTTCACCTGCGATATGGACGAAGGCATCATGTAACCCTGCCCGCTCGATCGAAAGCGAAAGGATTCCGGCATCGCCTACGATAAGTTGCCGCAGCAAGGGCTCGATCCCGCTTGCGGGCAGCGGGAAATAGAAAAAGTCGCCTTCGCGGCGAGTGTCGGCTGGCAAAGCCTGCATCCATGCCCCTTCGCGGGCGCGGGTCTCCAGACGAACCTGCGCAGGGATCCGGTCACGTGCGGCCTCGACGCTGCCCGCATAGGGCACCTTGCCGCCGGCAATGATCGCAACCCCTTCGCACAGGCGCTCTGCATGATGGATGACGTGAGTTGAAAAGATGACCGTCACGCCATCATCGGCCAGAGCACGGATCATCGTTTCCAGCTTGCCCTGGTTGATCGCGTCGAGCCCGCTGAAGGGCTCGTCCAGCACCACGAGGCGCGGTTGATGCACCAGCGTGCCAAGCAGCTGGACGGTTTGCGCCATGCCCTTGGAAAGCTGCCGGATCGTGCGTTCCGCGGCATGGCCGAGATCATGCCGCTCCAGCAGTTCGCGGCCACGCCTGCGCCCTTCTTCCAGCGAAAGGCCGCGCAGCGCGCCGAGGAAGGCGATCGCGTCTATCGCTTTCATGGTCGGATAGAGCCCGCGTTCCTCGGGCAGATAGCCAATCAGGCGGGCAATATCGTGCGGATGGTCATGTCCGAAGATGCGCCGCACACCTTCATCAGGGTCAATAATGCCCAGCAGCATGCGCAAGGTTGTGGTCTTGCCTGCCCCGTTCGGGCCAAGCACGCCATAGATCGCGCCCCGACGCACAGCGAGGTCGACACCGTCAACGGCAAGCGTCCCGTCGAAGCGTTTGACGAGGCCGCGCGCTTCGATCGCGAGCGCACGGCTGTCCGAATCAGGCGAATTGCCTGCCGGTTTAAGTTGGCTTACCGCTACATCCATTCCGCCCGATTAACCCTGCGGACTAAACGGGAGCAACCCCAAGCGTGGTTAACGCAGCGCAAATCTCTGATTTGAAAGTTCGGCTCCGGGCTGAGGCCGGGCGACTGGGCTTCGTCACATTTGGCGTTACGTCAGCGGCAGAGGACCCGGTCCGGACCAGGCGACTGGAGCAATGGCTGGACGCAGGCAATCATGGCTCCATGACATGGATGGAGGAGCGCAAAGGCCAGCGCGCTTCGCCCCAAGGGCTATGGCTCGAGGCGAAAAGCGTGATCGCGCTGGGCATGAGCTACGCGCCTGCGAGCGATCCGCTTGCGCTCGAGGCTCATCCGGACCGCGCGCGGATATCGGTCTATGCGCAAGGTCGGGACTATCACGATACGCTCAAGAAACGGCTCAAGGCTCTGGCGCGCTGGCTGATCGCGCAGGAACCGGAGAGCGAGCTCAAGGTGTTCGTCGATACCGCACCGGTGATGGAAAAACCGCTGGGCGCTGCAGCGGGGCTAGGATGGCAAGGCAAGCACACCAACCTCGTCAGCCGCGAGCATGGCAGCTGGCTGTTTCTTGGCGCGATCTACACGACGCTCGAACTCGGGCCTGACACGCCGCATGAGGATCGCTGCGGTTCATGCAATGCGTGCCAGGCGGCGTGCCCGACCGATGCATTCCCCGCGCCCTATCAGCTCGATGCGCGGCGTTGCATTTCCTACCTTACGATCGAGCACAAGGGACCGGTTGACGAGGAACTGCGCAAAGGTCTCGGCAACCGCATTTACGGCTGCGATGATTGCCTTGCGGTGTGCCCGTGGAACAAGTTTGCTCAGAGCGCGGCGCGGCATCGCGATTTCCTCCCGCGCGCCGAGCTTGTCGCGCCAAGGCTCTCGCATTTGCTGGCGCTGGATGATGCGGGATTTCGCCGGCTGTTTTCCGGTTCCCCGATCAAGCGGATCGGGCGAGACCGGTTCGTCCGCAATTGCCTCTATGCCGCGGGCAATAGCCGCGATCTCAGCCTGCTTGCACCGGTTGAAAACCTGCTTGACGATTCCGATCCGGTGGTCGTGGAAGCGGCGCAATGGGCGCTTGCACAATTCGCCGATCAGTCGCGGACGTAGATCAATTCTTTCAGGGGGACGTCCGGGTTGGCCAGCAAGTCCGGATCGATCTGCTGCGGACCGCTTTCCAGCAGCTTGCGCCCCTGGACATAGTCCTTGACGGTGTTGACGCAGTCGAATGCGATCGGGCGGCCTTCCTTGAGATAGACCAGCGTGAACTTGCGGTCCGACGGATCGCCGCGCAGCACGGTCTGGTCATGGCCCAGGCTCAGCCCTGCAGTCTGCAGCTTCAGATCATACTGGTTGGACCAGAACCATGGCAGCGCGTGATAGGGCTCCTTATCGCCCATGATCGCGCGGGCAACGCAATTGGCCATGTCATTCGCGTTCTGGACCGATTCCAGCCGGATGATCGCTCGATCTGCGAAGTCGTTGGCATGCGCTGCGCAGTCGCCGATAGCGAAAACATCATCGAGCGTGGTGCGGCAGAATTCGTCGACATCGACGCCGTTGGAACCGGTGGCACCTGCCGCAATCAGCGGGCCGACCGAAGGTACGATGCCGATACCGACAATTACCATGTCGCACGGGATGGAGCTCCCGTCTGCAAGCCTGACCGAGGAGACGTGATCATCCTCGCCTTCGAGCGCTTCGACTTGCGTGTTCAAGCGGACATCGACGCCCTGGCGGCGGTGTTCGTCTTCGTAGAAGCGGCTCAGCTCTTCTCCTGCGACCCGAGCCAGGACCCTCGGCAAGGCTTCGAGCAGCGTCACTTCGCGGCCCAGCTTGCGCAGCACAGCCGCCGCTTCAAGCCCGATATAGCCGCCGCCGATGACAACGACTTTCTGCGCGCCGCCTTCCAGCGCCTGCATGATCGCATCGACATCGCGCCTAGTGCGCACGCAGTGCACGCCTTTGAGATTGGCACCTGAACAGGACAGGCGGCGCGCATCGCCACCTCCGGCCCAGATCAGCTTGCGATAGCCAATGCGCGAGCCGTCAGAGAGGACGACCGCGTGGCCGAGCCCGTCGATTTCCGCGACCGGCGCGCCGAGCCTCAAGTCGATAGCCTTGTCCGCCCAGAACTTCTCCGGCCGGATCAGAATGCGTTCAAACGGCTTGTCGCCCGCGAGGTATTCCTTGGACAAGGGCGGACGCTCATAGGGCGGTTCCTGCTCCCGCCCGAGCAATATGATTGAACCTTCATGACCCTGCTGGCGCAGCGCAATCGCGGCCTGTGCGCCGCCATGCCCCGCCCCCACGATGACAATATCTGCGTGATCCATAGGCGCGTCCGTCGGCGCAAATACAGACAAGGTCAAGCCCTCGGAATGGCGGGTATCAAAGCCGTGCGAACCCTAGCGCTCCAGCAAATTGCGCGCCTGGCTGGCGATTTGCGCCAGTGCGACAGGTGAGACGGGGGTCTGCGCCTGCGCCCGCGAAATGGTCGAGCGGAATTGCGCGATGGCATCTTCGTGCTTGTCTGTCCAGTTCTCAACTGCCGTCTGCGGATCGTTCTTGGCAGACTTCTTGCGCAGCTGGCGACGCAGGAATTCAAGCCGCATCTGCTGGAAGTCGCGGGCGAGACCGCTGACCAGCGGACGCTCCCAGATATCGGACGGATTCATCATCGCTGCAGTGCTCTGTGCCCACCCGAGGCCAAGCCGCTCTCCGATCGTGGTGAATGCACGAGTGAGCTCCTCGGCATCGATTTCAGCTTCGAACGCGAGCTGTGCGAGGCCCGTTGCCCCATCCATGTCGAACAGGGTCGCAACCGCATTTGCGAGCTTTTCCGGAGCACCCGCGTCACGCAGTTCCGCGCACAAGGCCGCCGATTGCTTACGCGCTTCGCTGGCAATCAGGCGGTCGGTCGCATCGGACAGAGTGTTGATCCTGTCGCCCAGATCCTTCGCGAGCTGTTCGATCTCGATCTTGCCGCCGGTCGTGCGCAAGACGTCGGACATCAGGTTCGCGGTCGCCGCCGCCACCCTGTCAAGCAAGCGCAGGCGCGCCTGTTCCGGCATCGACTGCTCTTCGATCGCCGTCCACAGCTGCGGCAGGTCGAACAAGGTCTCAACCGCGACGAAGCTCGCGGCGACTTGCGACAGGTCGACCCCTTCTTCCTCGGCGAGCTCGAACGGGTGGATGATGCCGAGCCGGTTGACGATCCGGTTGGCAAGCTTCGTCGCAACGATTTCCGCGCGCAGCTGGTGGCCCGCGATCTGCTTGGCAAAGTCCTCGCGCATTTGCGACGGGAAGCTTCCCACCAGCGTGGATTTGAGGGTTTCCGCCTGCGGGAGGCGACTGTTTTCGATCGCGTCCTGCAGCACGAGCTTGGTCGATGACAGCAGCACGGCGAGCTCTGGACGGGTCAGCCCCTGTCCGTCAGCGGCTCTGCGGCTGAGTGTCTGGTTATCCGCCAGCCCTTCGGTCTTGCGATCGAGCGCGCCTCGCTGCTCAAGCGTTTCAATCAGGTGGATCTGCGAATCCATCGCCCGTGGACCGCTCGATTCAGCCACCGAAAGGGCGAGTGCCTGCAAGCGGTTGTCTTCCAGCACGATGTCCGCGACATCGTCCGTCATTTCTTCGAGCAAGGCTATACGCCGCTTTTCCGAGAGCTTGTCTGCGCGGCGCGCATCCGCCAGCGCAATCTTGATGTTGACCTCGTTATCCGAGCAATCGACGCCTGCCGAATTGTCGATGAAGTCGGTGTTGCCGCGCCCGCCATTGAGGCCGAATTCGATCCGGCCCGCCTGCGTGATGGCAAGATTCGCGCCTTCTCCGATCACTTTGGCATTCAAGTCACGCGCATCGACCCTCAGCAGGTCATTGCCGGGATCGCCGACGCTGGCATTGTTCTCGCTCGACGCCTTGATGTAGGTGCCGATGCCGCCGAACCAGAGCAGGTCAACCGGGCTTGTGAGGATCGCTCTGATCAGCGCTTCCGGCTCCCACTCCGCCTGCTCCACACCGAGCGCTTTCTGCGCAGGCTTGGACAGTTTGATCGACTTCGCATCGCGTGAATAGACGCCGCCGCCCTTGGAAATCAGGCCCTTGTCATAATCGTCCCAGCTCGATCTTGAGAGTTCGAACATGCGCTTGCGTTCTTTCCAGCTCTTGGCCGGATCAGGATCGGGATCGATGAAGATGTGACGGTGGTCGAACGCTGCCACCAGCTGGATCGCTTTCGACAGCAGCATGCCATTGCCGAACACATCGCCCGACATGTCGCCGCATCCTGCAACGCGAATGGTGTCCTTCTGCACGTCCACGCCCTGCTCAAGGAAGTGGCGCTGGACGCTGACCCAGGCACCGCGCGCAGTGATGCCCATTGCCTTGTGATCGTAGCCATTGGAGCCGCCGCTGGCGAACGCGTCGCCGAGCCAGAAGCCGGCCCTTTCGGCGATTGCGTTGGCGATGTCGGAGAATTTGGCAGTGCCCTTGTCCGCGGCCACCACGAAGTACGGATCTTCGCCGTCGCGGATCACGACATTGGCCGGATGCACAACCTTGCCATTGACGAGGTTGTCGGTCACGGAGAGCAGCGTGCGGATGAAGACCTCGTAGCTCGCCTGACCTTCCGCCGCCCAAGCTTCGCGGTCACGCGCCGGTGATGGCAGCTGCTTGGGATAGAACCCGCCTTTGGCGCCAGTCGGAACGATCACCGCGTTCTTAACCCGCTGCGCTTTCATCAGGCCGAGAATTTCCGTGCGGAAATCGTCGCGGCGGTCGGACCAGCGCAAACCACCGCGCGCAATCGGGCCCGCGCGTAAGTGGATGCCTTCGACCCGGCGCGAATAGACCCAGATCTCACGCCAGGGGATCGGCTTGGGCAGGTTCGGGACAAGGCTGGAGTCGATCTTGAAGGCCAAGGCTTCGCGCGCGGCTGGCGCAAAGACATTGGTCCGCAGGATCGCTTCAATCAGCGCCTGATAGAGCCGCAGCAAGCGGTCGTCATTGATCGCGTTCACCTTGGCCAGACCGCGCTTGATAGCGTCCCTCGCTTCCTGCGCCGCATCGTCGCGGTTACCCTTGAAATCCGGCTGGTGGCAGGCGCGCAGTTGGTCGATCAGGGCGCGGGTTACGCTTTGTGCTCCGCTCAGCGCATCGACCACGGTGTAGATCGTGAAGCTCATTCCCGTCTGGCGCAGGTAGCGATAGAAAGCGCGCAGCCAGTCCGCCTCCTCAGCGCTCAGGCCGACATTGACGACAAGACGATTGAAGGCATCGTTTTCGGCATGGCCGTTGAGCACGGCGGCAATCGAGTCTTCAATCGCATCAGCACGTTCGAGTACGGACTCAGCGTCGCTGCCTTCCGGTGTGTCGAGCGTGAATTCGTGGATTGACCCCAACTCGGTCCCAGCCAGGACTGTAGGGATTTCCTTGATCACGCGGAAGCCGAAATTCTCCAGTGCGGGCACAACGTCGGACAGCGGCAAAGCGCCTTCGTGCTGATAGATTTTCAGCCGCAGTCGGTTGTCGGGGTCCTTGTCGAGCCCGTAGAACCGCGCGGATCGCAACTTGTCCGGGGCGCTGTTGAGGGAACGCAAGGCGATCAGATCGCGCGCCGCTTCGGCCGCGCTGTAACGTTCGCGATATTCGATCGGGAATTCGTTCGCGTGGCGGGTTGCGATGGCGGCCGCCCGGCCTGCCTCCTCGGTTTCCGCCAGGTGCCGCTCGACCGCTTCGCCCCAGCCGCGCAGCATATCCTGCAGCCGGGCTTCGAGGGCGGCCTGATCGAAATCCAGTCCATCGGCTGCGGCGCGAATATCCAGCACGAAGCGCAGCATGGCGAGATTGCCGCCTTCGACTTCGAGGCTCCAGTCGAGCAGCTCGATGCCGTCGCCTTCGGTCAGCATGTCCTGGATCATGTGGCGCACCCGCGTCGCCAGCATGTCGCGCGGCAGCCAGACGAAGGCAAACACGTGGCGGGCAAGCGGCGCTGTCACCAGTGCGAGGCGCGGGCGCGGCCGGTCGACCAATCCCATCATGGTGGTCGCAAGCCGCGCGACATCGTCGCTGGCAAAACCGACCAGCAAATCGTGCGGCAAAGCGGTCAAGGCATGGACCAGTGCCTTGCCGTCATGGCTTGACGCGGCAAAGCCAAGTCGCTCCGTTAGCTGGTGAAGCGTTGACCTGAGCACCGGGACCTTGGCTGGAGGCGTGGCCAGCGCGGCACTGGTCCAGACGCCTGCATGGACCGACAGCGCCGTGACCTTGCCGTCCTCGCGCTGCGGCACGATGAACAGGTCAAGCGGGACGCGCCGGTGGACGCGCGAGGCCTGATTGGCCTTGACCACCAGAAGCTCGCGCGGGGACTTTGCGGGCGCATCGTCGAACCAGGCGAACGCGCGCTGATAGCTTTCATCCGAAAGCAGGTTCTTCGCGCCCTTGCGGCATACACCCAGAACCTTGGCATGGCCGCCATCGCGCTGCCGGGTGACATGGCCGAGCTGCGTCAACATGCCGGAATTGAACCATTCGAGCAGCGCTGCATTTTCTTCGTCCGCCAGATGCGCGGCATCCTCTCGCATTGCGTCCTGCAGCTTGGGCCAGTCGACCACTGCAGCACCGACATCCATCAGGGTGAGGCGCAGTTCCTTTTCCAGCTCGCGCCGGTCGCGCGCATCGACGCGATCCGTTTCGATGTAGATCAGCGATTCGCGCTGCCCCTTCGCCTGAGACGATCCTGCCGAGAGATCGGTCAGCGTGCCCTTGGAGTCGCGCTCCACCTTGACGACCGGATGCACCAGCCGGTCAATCGCAAGGCGCTGCGCGGCAATCGCGGCAGCGACGGAATCGACCAGGAACGGCATGTCGTCGTTGACGATCGCGAGGCGGGTGAAGCGGCGCTCGTCACTGGCACTGGAGATGGTAATTGCGCTGCGCTGCGGATCACGCGAGGCCGCGGCTTCAAGCACAAATCGCGCTGCTTCCTCAAGCGGCTTCCCGGAGAAGGGAGTGTCACCTGGCAGCAATGAGTCGCGCATCGCCTTTGCGAACTGATCGACGCGCTGGGGCGTCACAGACCCGTGATCCGACTGCGCGCTTGACGGGTCTCTGGATGCCTTGGATTTCAGAGGCTTGGGCGATTGTGAAGGCGTCTTGGCGGCCATATCCTGCTCCTGCCTGCAGACAAAATTGCGCAATATTATTTTCTGTTATTGCACGATTAATTCGTGAATAGGCTTACCGGCCGATCCGGGCAAGCGAGATTTTTTTTGCCCGAGCTACCCGTTCAATCAGCAAACGCTCTACAACCAGAGTGCGCTTTGCGGATTGGCTCTTTCCCTTCCGGCAGTGATGCAGCGCGTTTGGTCCTCGGTGAAGCCGGGCTTCACAGCTTCGGTTAAATCCCCGCCGGATCCGTTCGTTCAGGCCGACATGGCCCCCCTAGTCAGTTTGAGCGAGCGGATCCGGTCTTGGGGTTCATAGGTTGCGCCTGCAACGATTATTTCATCCGCGCCGGTGCGTTTGGCGAAAGCGTTGATGTGTTCGGCAACCTGCGATGGGGTTCCGATTGCCGCTGCCTGCCCCAGATGCTCCAGCATGGCGCGCGCCGAGGCGGGCAAACTGTCGAGATAGTCAGGAACAGGCGGCGGCAGCTTGCCTGGCGACCCGGTACGCAGGCGGACAAAGCTCTGCTGCTGGCTCGAAGCGAGCAGCCGTGCCTCCGCTTCCGTCTCAGCGGCAAACACGTTCATCGCGACCATTACACGCGGCTTCTCGCAATGCTCCGAGGCTTGAAAATCGCGGCGGTAGAGCTCCAGCGCGGTGTCGAGATGGTCAGGCGCAAAATGCGCCGCAAAGGCATAGGGCAGCCCCAGCCGCGCGGCGAGCTGCGCGCCAAACAGGCTTGAACCCAGCATCCAGAATTCTGGTTTCGCGCCGCGTCCCGGTGTCGCCTGAATCGCAAGATCGTCCTCGCCTTCCATCAGAGCCATTAGCTCAACCACATCCTGCGGGAACATCTCCGCCGCGCGGTGGAGGTCCTTGCGCAACGCGCGCTGCAATTCAGGTCCTGCACCAGGAGCGCGTCCCAGCCCGAGGTCGATCCTGCCCGGAAAAAGTGCATCAAGCGTGCCGAACTGCTCAGCAATCTGGAACGGGGTGTGGTTAGGCAGCATGATCCCGCCAGAGCCGATCCGGATGCTGCTGGTCGCGCTGCCGATATGGCTCAACACGACTGAAGTCGCACCACCCGCAATGCCTTCCATGGCGTGGTGCTCTGCCACCCAGAAACGCTTGTAACCATGCGTCTCTGCCGCCTGTGCAAGCGCGGTGGTGGCCTGCAGTGCTTCTGCGACGCTGCCGCCTTCGCGTACCGGGACGAGGTCAAGGACCGAAAGAGCGACCATCAGGGAGAAGGAGCTGTCCCTGCCAACTGCGCGAGATAGGCGCGCGCCGCGTCGGCTTGCGGACTGTCGGGGGCCAAGTCGATGACGGAGTTCCAGCTGCTGCGCGCGGCATCGTCGCCCCCGCTCAGCACGGCGATAACACCCGCTTCGAGCGCGATGTCGGGATCGCTCGGCGACAGTATGCTCGCCTGCTCGATCATTTGCTGCGCTTCGACCAGCCGCTCCAGCCGCCGCATCAGGGTCGCGGAAAGCAGCCAGGCCTCGGCAGATTGCGGATCGAGCCTCGTAGCTGCGGCGAGCTTGGTTTCAGCCTGCGCCGTCTCTCCCCGCGCGACGAGAATGCGGGCCTGATCGAGCGCGGCGAAGGCCGCGAGACGACCATTGCCCGCCGCTTCGGCGTCGCGCTCAGCCTCGCTCAGCAGGATCGCGGCATGCTGCTGGCGTTGATCGGCAAGCGCAGCGTTACCAGCCATGATCCCGAACCGTGCGCGCAGGCTGAGTTCGCTTTGATCGGTGTCGTCCCGCGCCGAGGTGAAGGCGCTCAGTGCATCTTCGAACAGCTCAAGATTGATCGCGGCAAGGCCAAGGCAGTAATTCGCGACGACCTGATCCGCGCCGCTGGTCTCGCTGCGCCGCAATTGTGCCTGGACATGCGCGCGCGCAGGGTCCGTTTCGACCAGCTCGAGGCAATTGGTCAGCCAGCCATCATCCTTGGCCCCGATCAGCGCGGCGGGATCGGGCTGCGCAAAATCCAGCTCTTGCTGACGTGGTTCTCGTGGCGGGCGGTCCTGTACCATGGCCGAGTGATCCTCAATCTGCCCGAACATCGGGTTAGGGCCGATCTGGAGCAGAATAATCGGAAGCACAGTTGAAGCAATGATGGACATTCAGTTCTCTTTGGCAGGGTGGTCGATCTCGGCGAGCAGCTGTGCGCAGGTCCTTGTCAGGAGCGCTATGTCTGCATCGCGCGAGAGGCGGTGATCGCCATCCTTGATGAAGAGCGTCTGCACATTGTCTGAACGCAGCGCTTCTGCGAGGGCCAGGCTGATCTCCCACGGCACATCATCGTCGCGCTGCCCGTGCAGCAGCCGCACCGGCGCATCGATTGCGATTGTGCGATCAAGCATCAGATTGGCCTGACCGTCCGCCCAGAACTTTGCGTGAATAGGCGTGGGGTCCGGTCCGTATGGGTTTTCGTCGTAGACCGTTTCTCCAGCGCGCAGCTTCGCCTTGTCAGCATCGCTGCGGCCCCATTGGGTAAAGTCGGGCGCGCAGGCGATCCCGACAATCCCGGCGAGTCTTGGCCCCAGCGCTTCGCCTACCATCAGCATCAGCCAGCCACCCATGGAGGAGCCGATCAGCAGCACTGGCTGACCTTCACTCTGGGCCTCGATCAATTCGAGCACTTCATCGCGCCAGATGCTGAGCGATCCGTCTGCAAAGTCGCCCGAGCTCTGGCCGCAGCCGGAGTAATCGAGCAGCAAGGCTGCGCGGCCTTGCGCTGTGGCCCAATCGAACACCGCGGTCGCCTTGCCGCCATCCATGTCGGACATATAGCCGGGCAGGAACACCAGCATCGGGCCAGTTCCCGCAGTGTGGCGAAAGGCGATCTTGCGCTCGTTCCTGAGCTTGTGAAACTGAACAGCAGTCATGACCGCCTCATGCCCGCTGCATGCCGCAAAATGCAAGCGCAGGCTGGTAAGGTAATGACATCGCAAGACACTGGGTCTATATGGTCCGCCATGGCCAAGCTGCTGACGACCACGACCACAACTACCACCTCGGATATCCGGGGGCGGTTGGTCGCGGCATAGTCGCAGTCACCGCCACCCGGTTTCGGGTGGCGCGGTGTCCTCCCGAAATCGGAAAATAAGCCTCACACCGTACTTCAAGCGCGCGTGGCATTGTGCCATGGGCGGTTCAAACGAGATTACCAGAGATTGAAATGACCGAACTTCTCAAGATCAGCCTGCCCGATGGATCGTTGCGCGAAATGGAGCCGGGCTCAACGCCGGCAGATGTGGCTGCGGCGATTGGGCCCGGTCTTGCCAAGGCGGCACTGGCTGCGCGCGTGAATGGTGAAGTGCGGGATCTCAATCGGCCTTTCGATTGCGATGCAGAGCTAGCGCTGATCACTTCGCGCGATGAAGCGGAAGCGCTCGAGCTCGCGCGCCATGACTATGCGCATGTGCTGGCAGAAGCCGTGCAGGCGCTCTGGCCCGGAACGCAGATCACCTTTGGGCCTGCGACCGATGACGGGTTCTACTATGATGTGATGGCACCGGCCTCTCGCGAACCCTTCGGCATGGATGACTTGCCCGCGATTGAGGAAAAGATGCGCGACATCATCCGGGCTGATAAGCCGCTGCGGCGTGAAGTCTGGTCGCGCGAACAGCTGATCGAAAAGTGGGAAACGGAGGGCGAAAGTTTCAAGGCGGAATGGGCCAAAGAGCTTCCTGAAAACGAAGAGCTGACGGTCTACTGGTCAGGCGATGACTGGCTCGACATGTGCCGCGGACCACACTTGCCGAGCACCGGCAAGCTTGATCCCGATGCGTTCAAGCTGATGCGCACCGCTGGCGCTTACTGGCGCGGCGACCAGAAGAATGCGCAGCTGACCCGCATTTACGGCACCGGCTGGCTCAACAAGAAGCAATTGAATGCGCACCTTCACCGGCTGGAGGAGGCTGGCAAGCGCGACCACCGCAAGCTTGGCCGCGAGATGGACCTGTTCCACTTGCAGGAAGAAGCGCATGGCAGCGTATTCTGGCATCCCAATGGCTACCGGATCTGGCGCGAGCTGGAGGCCTATATGCGCCGCAAGATGGACGGCGCAGGCTATCAGGAAATCAAGACGCCGCAGCTGATGGATGTGCGTCAATGGACCCAATCTGGCCACTGGGGCAAATATGCAGAGAACATGTTTGCAGTGCCGGACATGGTGCCTGAAGTGAACGAGGACGACGGTGCGGCCTCGCCCAAGGTCGCGGCTGATGCCGAGTGGATGGCGATCAAGCCGATGAACTGCCCGGCGCATGTGCTCGTCTTCAAGCAGGGCATCACCAGCTACAAGGAGCTTCCAATCCGGTTGGGCGAGATGGGCTGTTGCCACCGCAACGAGCCGCATGGCGCGCTGCACGGGCTGATGCGGGTGCGCCAGTTCACGCAGGATGATGCGCATATCTTCTGCACGGAAGAACAGGTCGTCGATGAAGTGCGCGCCTTCTGCAAGCTGGCGGACAGCGTCTATCGCGACTTCGGTTTCAGTTATCATGTCAAGCTGGCTCTCAGGCCGGAGAAGCGCTTTGGCTCGGATGAGGACTGGGACAAGGCGGAGCAGGAATTGCGCGATGCTGTGGCAGAGGCCGGCATGGCGAATGACGAATATGGCTGGGAAGAACTGCCCGGTGAAGGGGCGTTTTATGCGCCCAAGCTCGAATGGCATTTGACCGATGCGATCGGACGAACCTGGCAGGTCGGCACGATCCAGGGCGACCGCGTGCTGCCTGAACGGCTCGATGCGACCTATATCGGTGAAGATGGCGGACGCCACCGTCCGGTCATGCTGCACCGCGCGATTTTCGGTTCGTATGAGCGTTTTATCGGCATTCTGATCGAGCACTTCGCGGGGCGCATGCCGGTGTGGCTTGCGCCCGTGCAGGCGGTGATTGCGACCATTGTGTCGGACGCTGATCCTTACGGGCAAGAAGTCGCAGCGAAACTCGCTGCTGCGGGCATCCGTGTTGAAACCGACTTCCGCAATGAGAAGATCAACTACAAGGTGCGCGAACATAGCCTTGCGAAGGTGCCGCACCTGCTGGTTGTTGGCATGCGCGAAGCTGAGGAAGGCACGGTCGCTATCCGTACGCTGGGCGAAAAGGATCAGCGTGTCATGCCGCTCGACGAAGCTGTTGCGATGCTGAAGGCCGAAGCCACTCCGCCTGATCTGCGGAGCTGATTGTCCAAATCAAAAAGGAAGCGCGCGGTCAGCGACGATGAGTGCGACGGCGCAAGTCGAGACCAGCGTGATGCGGATCACTTCGAGCCGTACCTCAGCAACCTTATGTGTCAGCTGAGCCGCGCGCGTAAGAGAAATGGGTTTGGACATTGACGGTCATAATGCCTCGCGAATCCTAACGGGTCGTTAAGAACACGCCTGTTCCAATACCGGCATTTGCTGGCTGGCGCAGTGAAAGCCTCCGCCGCCTGCCAGAACCGCATCGCCGGGCAAGCCGATGGTCGCGCGATCTGGAAACAGCTCGGCAATCGCCGCAACGCCTGCATCGTCGTGCGGCGAGCCGAAGGTGGGTACCACCACCAGATGCGTGGTAATCGCAAAATTGACGTAGCTTGCGGGCTCGATCGCGCCATCGCGGACGATCCGACCGGGTGAAGGGATTTCGTGAACCGTGAGGCCCGCGCCCAGCAGACGCGCCTTTGCATCGGCATAGATTGCCGCATTGGGATCATCGGGCCCGGTCGCTCGCGGCAAGACCACTTCACCGGGAGCAACAAACCGCGCAAGGTTGTCGACATGGCCATCGGTGTGATCATTGATCAGGCCATCGCCTAACCACACGATCTGCGTTGCGCCGAGATCCCGCTTGAGGTGCTGTTCAATGTCCTCCCGGGTCAATTCCGGATTGCGATTGGGATTGAGCAGGCACTGTTCTGTTGTGAGGATGGTGCCAGTGCCGTCACCGTCAATCGCGCCGCCTTCCAGCACCCAGTCCGACTGCTCGACTGGCAGGCCGGCATCGCGCGCAAGCTCCGCGCCAATTGTCTGGTCGCCCGGCATCAGATACTTCCCGCCCCAGCCATTGAAGCGGCAGCGCAGCGCGGTGCCATTCTCGCGCACCAAGGGGCCCGTATCGCGCAGCCAGATATCGCCATAGGTTCGGCGCTCCAGCGTGACGCGGTCCGAGACCAGCGCTTTCGCCCGCGCTTCATTGGTTTCGTCACGGACCAGCAGGCGAACCTCCTGCCCGCTCTCTGCCACAGCTTTCGCGAAGCTCGCGATCTGTTCCTGCGCGGGCTCGAGGGAGCCCGGCCATTCTTCCGCCAGATGCGGGAATCCGATCCACAGCCAGCGCTGCGGTGCCCATTCCGGCGGCATTTGAAGGGACGACGACATGACGCCCCTTTGCATGACGCTTTGCGCTCGATCAAGCACGGCGTCCTTGCCTCGAAGGTGAAGGGTGGGCAGGGAGAGATCATGGCATTGGATCATCGCACGGTTGACTGGGATGGCGCACTTCGCCGCGCACGCGCGCATGCGCCGTTTCTGGCCCGCGCGCTCGACCGTCAGGCTGAGCTTGCCGGATTGCTTGCTCGAGGCGAAGGCGAGGCTGCGCTTGACTGGGCGCGGGCACAAGCCAATGAGACTTCTGCACTTGCGACTGGCCTGCGGCGCGAGCGGCTGGGCCTGGCAACTGCGCTTGCCATCGGCGATCTTGCGGGCGCGTTCGATCTGACCCGCGTCATGGCGGAACTCTCCAGCCTGGCGGACCGCGCGCTTGACCGCGCGATAACGTCGGTCATCCAGCGCCGGGTGGAGGGAGCAGCGCCTGCCGGAATGATCGCGCTGGCGCTTGGCAAGCATGGCGCAGGCGAGCTCAACTACTCGTCTGATATCGATCCGATCCTGCTGTATCATCCTGCCACCCTGCCGCGGCGTTCGAGCGACGAACCGGGCGAAGCCGCGCAGCGCTATGCGCGCGGAATCGTGGCGATGCTGAGCGATCAGAACGCCGACGGTTATGTCTTCCGGGTCGATCTGCGCCTGCGGCCTGCCAGCGAAGTCAGCCCGCTTGCCATTTCATGCGATGCCGCTCTGACCCATTACGAAAGTTCGGCGCTGGCATGGGAGAGAGCGGCATTCATCAGGGCACGAGCAGCGGCAGGCGACATCGGTGCAGGCACGGATTTCCTCGCAGCGATTCGCCCCTTCGTATGGCGTTCGAGCCTCGATTATGGCGCGATCGACGACATTCGCCGCCTGACTCAGCGCATTCGCGCGCATCATTCCGGGCCGCGCGAGCCAGGCCCCGGGTTCAATGTGAAAACCGGGCGCGGGGGCATCCGAGAGGTCGAATTCTTCGCTCAGACCCATCAGCTGATCCACGGCGGGCGCGTTCCCTCGCTGAGGGTGCGCGGGACACGGCAAGCACTTGATGCCTTGGCCAGCGCGGGCTGCATCACTGCTGAAGATGCGACAGTGTTGGGTGAAGCCTATGACCGGCTGCGGGTGGTCGAGCACCGCTTGCAGATGGTCGAGGACCGCCAGACTCACAGCCTGCCAGCGGGCGATGCGCTGGACAGTGTCGCTCAGTTGGAAGGCCTTAGCGGCGGCGCAGCACTGGTCGACGAGCTTATGGCGATAACCAACCGGGTGGCAGAACGATACGACACCTTGATCGAAGAGGAAGATCGTACACACATCGCCCTGCCGACAGCCCCCGACGCGCTCTCGCGGCAATTGGCGCAGCTAGGTTTCGACGATCCTCAGGCGCTCGCAGAACGGATTGTCGGGTGGCGCGATGGCCGCTATCGGGCCCTGCGTTCCACCGCAGCGCTCGATGCGTTTGATGCAGTCCTCCCGGCTTTGCTGGAGGCCCTGGCAGAGGCGGATGCGCCCAACCGGGCGTTGCTGCGCTGGGAAGCTCTGCTTGCCTCGGCCAGTTCCGCGATCAATCTTTTCCGCTTGTTGGAAGCGCGCCCGGCCTTGCTCGATCAATTGGTGGCGGTGCTGAGCCTTGCCCCTACTCTGGCGGAGGAACTCGGGCGTCGGCCTGAACTGCTCGATACGCTGATCGATCAAACCGCGCTTGATCTGCCGGGTGATGTGGAAGCGCTGGCCGCGCGCATGGAGGCCGGCGATGCCTCTGAGAATTACGAACGCGCCCTCGACCGCATTCGGATCGTAACCGGAGAAGTGCGGTTCGCCCTTGGCTTGCAATTGATCGAGGCAGTCCACGATCCGCTCGATATTGCCGCTGCTCTTTCGCGCACTGCGGAGGCAGCCTTGCTGGTGGCTCAGCGTGCTGCAACACGGGAGTTTGCGCGCGTCAATGGCACAATCCCGGACAGCGAATTGCTAGTGCTCGGACTGGGCCGGCTTGGCGGGGGTGCGCTGACGCACGCATCCGATCTCGACATCATCTACCTGTTCACCGGAGCGAGCGGGACGGAATCGGATGGCAGGCGGCCACTTGGCGCGACGCTTTACTATAACCGCCTGGCCCAGCGTGTGAGCGCGGCGCTCTCGGTCCCCACCGCGCAGGGGGCCTTATATGAAGTGGATACGCGGCTGCGGCCGCAAGGGGCGCAAGGCCCGCTTGCAGTGACACTGGAAAGCTTCGCGCACTATCAGCGCAAGGATGCCTGGACCTGGGAGCATATGGCACTGACCCGCGCGCGCGCGCTAACCGGATCACAGGCTGCGCGCGAAATGCTCACAGCTGTGATTGACGAGGTGCTTGCGCAAAAGCGCGATCCAGACGTTCTGCGCGCCGACCTGTTGAAAATGCGTGCGGAGATCGCCACGCACAAACCTGCCAAAGGTGTGCTGGATGCCAAGCTCTTGCGCGGCGGCCTGGTCGATCTGGAATTCCTCGTTCACTTCCTGCAACTGAGGGATCGCAAGGGACTTGCGCCGGATCTCTCGCTGGCAATCAGGGAATTGGTTGAAGCAGGCTTGCTGCCCGAGACGATTGTGCCCGCTCATCACCTGATGACGCGGTTGCTAGTGGCGACGCGACTGATGGCGCCAGACCTCGCCAAGCCGCCCAAATCGGCTGCGAGAGCGCTGGCGAAATCCTGCCAATGTGCAGACTTCAAGGAACTCTTGGACAAGTTCAGCGCTGCACGCCATGAAGTCGCGCGATGCTGGCGCGACGTGTTTGACGAAGAATTGGAGCGAGACGAATGAGTGAATTTGCAGAAGCTGGCCAGCCCATCCCGGACATCGCGATGGAGACACCGGACGGTGGCAGCGTGAAGCCATCGGACTTCAAGGGTCAGAAGCTGGTGATCTTCTTTTATCCGAAGGACAATACGCCTGGCTGTACGACAGAGGCGAAGGACTTTTCGGCGCTCAAAGCAGCGTTCGACAGGGCTGGGGTTGCGCTGCTGGGTGTGAGCAAGGATTCGCCCCGGATGCATCAGAACTTTATCGCCAAGCACGGTTTGGCGACCCCGCTTGCGACCGACGCGGAAAAGGATGGTCTCAGCGACGCGCTCGGCATCTGGACGGAAAAGCAGATGTACGGAAAGACTTACATGGGCATGGTCCGCTCGACCTATCTGGTCGGTGCTGACGGCGTGATCGCGCAGGCCTGGAACAAGGTCAAGGTGAAGGGCCATGCAGAAGAAGTTCTGGCAGCCGCGCAGGCGCTTTGACCCTCTCTGATCGCCTGGTGCCCGCCTCAGCCTGTCTCGTGACCGGAATTTCGCTTGCAATTCGTTCCGCGCTTCTGACGCCAGATCCGCGGGCGAAGGTCTTTGCAACGCGCCATTTGGTGCGTGCGTGGCGCAAGGGGCAGCTGGCGTGGGATTTCAGTACGTCGATGCCGGATCAACCGGCGTGGCCGGACCGACCTGAACTGCTCGCCCCGAACCAGATGCCAAAGCGCGGCAAGGGCGGTTCGGAACGGGGGCGGATCGCCCTGTGGCATTCGCTGGCGCATATCGAATTCGTGGCGATTGACTTGGCGCTCGATATGGCTGGGCGCTTCGGCGAGCAGATGGGGGAGGAATTTGTCGACGATTTTCTGAGTGTTGCTGCCGATGAGGCGATGCACTTCGCGCTTCTTTCGCGCAAGCTGGAAAGCCTTGACAGCCACTATGGCGCCCTCCCCGCCCATGCTGGCCTGTGGGAAGCCGCCTGCGAGACCCGGCACGATGTGCGCGCGCGCCTCGCGATCGTGCCGATGGTGCTGGAAGCGCGCGGCCTCGATGTAACTCCGTCCACTTTACGACGGGTTGAGGCACAAGGCGATACGCAGGGTGCCATGATCCTCAAACGAATCCTTGACGACGAAATCCGCCATGTCGCCTTCGGGACCAAGCACTTTATCGATTCGGCCAGAAAAGCCGGAGAATCGCCGGAGTCGCTCTGGCAAACGCTCGTTTCAAGGCACTTTCGCGGGCGTATTAAGCCACCGTTCAACGACTCAGCGCGGATCGCTGCCGGTCTATCGCGGGACTACTACGCCGCTATTGCTTCGTAAGGTTTTGCCCAGCTAACCCAAAATCAACCACGCGATCCGGGCGCTTTTCCTGTCTGCGATTCGCATTCTGACGAAGGCTTCGGCCCGGGTTGGAAAAGCAAATTCAGTGCGCTCTCGCGCGGCAGAGACGGGTCGAAAATGGGATCAAACGCAACATTCAAGGCGATCAAGGGCGCATTCGTTGCCCTCGCAGGAATCGCGACGATTGCGGCTTCCCCGGTCATGGCGAACAGTTCAGCTGCCGCCGTTGATGTCAGCGATGCTGCCAATCGCGCGCAGGAAAGCTCGCTGAATTCCGGCGACACCCGCTTCCGGCAGCTTTTTGCAAGCTGGGAAGCGCTCGATGCGCCTGAGACAGAGGGCACGGTGCAGCCCGCGATCTCCATCCCTTCACGCAACCCACTGAGCAATAGCTACCGCCTCAGCAGCGGCTACGGCATGCGTAATCATCCTGTGCTGGGTCGCCGCAAGGCGCACAAAGGCATCGACCTGGCTGCACCCACTGGCACCCCGGTGTATGCGACCGCTGATGGCATCGTGACCAAGGCCAAGTGGTTCTCAAGCTACGGCCTTTACATCAGCATTGACCACAGCGCCGATCTCGAGACCCGCTACGCCCATCTTTCCAAGCTCGCGGTTGAAGCGGGTGAATTTGTGAAGAAAGGCGACCTTATTGGCTATGTTGGGTCCACCGGACGGTCGACCGGTCCGCACCTTCATTATGAAGTGCGCATTGACGGGGTAGCGGTAGATCCGCTGCCTTTCATGGCCGAAAGCGAAGCACGGTTCGCACTTTCAGATAGCAGCGAAAGCGCGGATCTTGAGCAGGATGGCCAGGGCGGCGAGTAAAGCTTGCTGATACGGTTTCCCGCCTGGAAGCGGGTTCGAACATAGGAGAGGATGTTCGAAGATACAGGCGGCGGGTTCTCCCGCCGCCTTTTTTCTTGCTCGGATACCCGAATCTTTCGCCCGATTTTTCTTGTCACTGCGTTCGCGCTCGGTAGGTTTTCTCCCACAACCGGCATCCCTCGAACCACAAGCCGGTGCGGGAGAGAGAATACCCATGCATCCCATACAGCACGCCCAGTCGCGTCCGGACCATCCTGCGATCATCATGGCGGGAAGCGGATACACCGTGACCTATGGCGAGATGGACCAAGCGGCGAACCGATTTGCACAATTGCTGCGCGCCAGGGGCTTTGCGCCAGATGATGCTTTCGCAGTCCTGCTGGAGAACACTCATCACTTCTTCACCCTGGTGTGGGGTTCGCAGCGCGCCGGCACCTTGCTTGTGCCCATTTCATCGCGGCTGACCGCTCCGGAGATTTCCTACATCATCAAGGATAGCGGCGCCAAGCTGCTGGTCACATCGCGCGGTTTTGACGATGTGATGGAAGAGGTCCGAAAGGACTGCGGGGATCTCGACATTCTCGTCATTGGCGGGGAAGGCGAGGAAGACTTCGAAGCCGCCCTCGCGGCGCACTCGTCACAGCCGATTGCTGATCCGCGTGCAGGCCTCACCATGCTGTACAGCTCGGGCACGACCGGGCGACCCAAGGGCGTACGCCCTCCACCCCCGCTGGACCCCGACCCGCAGGCAATCATCCCGTTCATCGGGCTCGCCACGATGGGGGCCGGGATGCCGGCAGATGGCAGCATGGTCTACCTCTCGCCTGCCCCGCTCTATCACGCGGCACCGCTTGCCTGGTGCTCGGCTGCGCAGCGTCTCGGGGGCACCATCGTCATAATGGAGAAGTTCGAGCCCGAGACAGCCCTGGCCGCAATCGAGAAATACAAGGTGACAGACAGCCAATGGGTACCGACACATTTCGTCCGCATGCTCAAGCTCGATCCGGCCATCCGCAGCAAGTACGACCTTTCCAGCCACAGGCGCGCGCTGCATGCCGCCGCCCCCTGCCCTGTGCCGATCAAGCGCGAAATGATCGAATGGTGGGGTCCGATCGTGAATGAGTATTACGCCGGATCAGAAGGCATCGGGATGACCCTGATTCATGCCGCCGACTGGCTCACTCACCCCGGTAGTGTCGGGCGCGCAATCTACGGCAAGCTGCACATCTGCGGACCTGACGGCGAGGAAGTCTCCGCTGGTAAAGACGGTCTCATTTATTTCGAGAATGACCACATGCCCACCTATCACAACGACCCTGACAAGACCGCTGAAGCGATGCATCCCAAGGGCTGGATGACGATCGGCGATATCGGACATGTCGATGAAGATGGGTTCCTCTACCTGACCGATCGCAAGAGCCACATGATCATTTCCGGGGGGGTCAATATCTATCCGCAAGAGGTGGAAAATCTGCTCGTCAGTCATGAGAAAGTGATGGACGCGGCGGTGATTGGCGCTCCCGACCCTGATTTTGGCGAGAAGGTTGTAGCGGTAGTCCAGCCGCTCGACATGGCGGAAGCGGGCGAGGCGCTGGAGGCCGAATTGCGGGATTATCTCGCGCCGCAACTGGCCAGGATCAAGATGCCCAGGCTGTTCGACTTCCGGCCTGAGTTGCCGCGCGAGGCCAATGGCAAGCTCTACAAGCGCGAACTGCGCGATGAATATGCGGCGAAAGCGCAGCCGACTGGCTGACCTGAGTTCAGATCATTGCCAATTCGATTTTATGCGAACCGATCTGCGCAATCATGTTGCGAAAACCGGCAAGGGGCTGTCCGATTTTGCTACCCAGATACTCACCTTTCTGCTACATGAACAGAATGGAAAAACCTAATGGAAACAAGGCGTCCAGCCTCGCTGGAGCGCGCATATGACGCTGTTTGAACCACACAACATGCCGTTTGCTGCGGCATTGGTCCTGATGCTGCTTCTTGCCATCCTGCAAGGGGTCGGCCTGGGAGATATCCTGGACGGTGCTGATGCAGATTTCGATGCCGATCTCGAGGCCGAGATGGGCGGCAAGGGTGCAGGTTTTGCTGGCGGCGCTGCCAGTCTTCTCGGGCTTGGGCGGGTCCCGCTTATGGCCTGGCTGGCAGTCTATCTTTTCATTTTTGCTGGCGCGGGTTTTGGCATTCAGGCGCTTGCGGACAGCTTGCTGGGCGCTCCGTTCGAACGCTGGCTTGCTGCGTTGATTACTGCTGGGCTTGCCTTGCCAGTGACGAGCGGTCTGGTCCGTCCGCTCGGTGCGATCCTGCCCAAAGACAGGACCACGGCGGTCAATGTCGACACGCTGCTCGGGCGCGAAGCGGTCATCACCGATGGCACAGCCAGAGCTGGCTCACCGGCGCGTGCGAAAGCGATCGACCAGCATGGCCAGTCACATTTGGTGATGGTCGAGCCAGAGGACCCGGCGCAGTCTTTCCCCGCAGGCCAGCACGTGATCCTGCTGCGCAAGGAGGGCGGCCAATTCTTCGCTGCCACTGCGCACGGCACAGTCATAACAGCGCAATAGGGCGCCGCCAGCCAGTTCATCAACCAAGGAGAAGCAATGGAAAATTATCTCGACATTGCAGTACTCGGCGGAGGCGGCTTTCTGGCCTTCCTCATCATCCTCTTCACCATCACCCGGCTCTATCGCCGTGCGTCAAAGGAAGTCGCATTCGTGCGGACGGGCGTCGGCGGCGAAAAGGTCATCATGAATGGCGGCGCACTTGTGCTGCCGGTGTTCCACGAGACGATGCCGGTGAACATGAATACCGTGCGTCTGGCGGTCGAACGCAAGAACCAGGACGCACTGATCACACTCGACCGTTTGCGGATCGATGTGAAGGCGGAATTCTATGTCCGCGTCCGTCCCGATTCGACGGCCATCGCGATGGCTGCGCAAACACTGGGCCAACGCACCATGCATCCTGAAGCGCTGAAAGACCTAGTCGAAGGCAAGTTTGTCGATGCGCTGCGTTCGGTTGCTGCGGGCATGAGCATGAACGAACTGCATGAGCAGCGCGCCGATTTCGTCCAGAAGGTGCAACAGGTATCGTCGAACGACCTTGCGATGAACGGGCTGGAGCTGGAATCGGTTTCGCTGACCGGTCTCGACCAGACTTCGATTGAACACTTCAACGCCAACAACGCATTTGACGCTGAAGGTCTGACTAAGCTGACCGAGCAGATCGAAGCGCGCAAAAAGCTGCGCAACGATATCGAGCAGGACACGCGGGTCCAGATTGAGTCGAAGAACCTCGAAGCAGACAAGCGCAGCTACGAGATCGGGCGCGATAATGAGTTCGCAAGGCTCGAGCAGGAGCGTGAAGTCGAAGTCCGACGCGCTGCGCAGACTTCTGAGATCGCGAGAGAGCAGGCTGAGCGCGAACAGCAGGCCGAGGCAGCTCGCATTGAAGCGAAAAAGCAGGTCGATGCGCAGCAGATCGAGGCGGACCGGCTCGTCGAAGAGGCCCGGATCGATCAGACCCGCGCGCTTGAAATCGCCAGGCAGGAGCAGCAGATTGCAGTCCAGAACAAGAGCCGCGAGGAAAGCCAGGCGAAAGCCGAAGCTGACGCTGCCCGTGCCAAGGCGGTTGCTGCTGAAGAGCAGGTCATCACGGCTCGCGAAACCGAGATCGCAGACCGCCTGAAGCGGATTGAACTGATCGAAGCAGCGAAGCAGGCTGAGCGTGACGCGATCGGGGTCAAGGTTGAAGCTGAAGCCGAGCGCGACGCTGCTGCCAACCGGGCTGAAGCCTTGCGGCGCGAGGCGGAAGGTGAAGCCGAAGCTGAGAAGCTGCGCGCAGAAGCCGCTCGCATTCGCTTCGAAGTGGAAGCAGCCGGTCAGAGGGCGATCAACGAGGCGGCCAATATCCTCTCGATGGATCAGATCAGCCTTAAGACCAAGCTGGCGCTGCTCCAAGTGCTGCCCGAAGTCATCCGCGAAAGCGCCAAGCCGATGGAAGCAATCGACTCGATCAAGATCGTACAGGTCGATGGCCTCACCAATGGCGGCAGCAACGGCAAGGGTGGTTCGCCCACTGCGGGCGGTGGAAGCGGCAACCTTGCAAGTGACGCTGTGTCAGCCGCGCTTGCGTACCGCGCGCAAGCTCCTGTCCTTGATGGCTTGATGAAGGAGCTCGGCCTTGACGGTTCCTCACTAGGCGCGCTGGTTCAGGGTGCGGCAAAGGCCACGGAGGGCGCTGATGCTGGGGGAAAGTCGCCCGAACTGTCTGAAGGCTCAGATGGCACCGATGATGCGGGTTCCGGCGACGAGCTGGCACCAGCCTCGTAACAGGAGCATTCGCTCACCAATGACAAGACCTTCCGGGCACATTAGCTGCTCGGGAGGTTTTCTTATGGGCGCTTGGAGTTCAGACCTGGTTCTTCAATGAGGCCTTTCATCCCAAGCGCCTTTTCCAGGACTGGGATCAGGCTTACGAGATGCCCGTATATGTGCCCGCGCGAAAGCGGGCGATTAGCCCAACAGCCGCTTCGCCATCGCGCGGACTTCTGCGCCCATGTCCTCGCGCTCCAATGCGAGCGCCAGCGTCGCTTCGACAAAGCCGAGCTTGCTGCCGCAGTCATAGCGCGAACCGTCGAAGGTCACGGCGTGGAAGGGCTGCGTGCCGATCATCCGCGCCATGGCGTCGGTCAGCTGGATCTCTCCGCCAGCGCCCTTTTCCTGATTTTCGAGCGTGCGCATGACTTCCGGCTGGAGGATGTAACGCCCGGAAATGATCTTGTTGGAAGGCGCCTGATCCACCGGCGGCTTTTCCACCAGGCCCTTGACTTCGGTGAGGTTGCCTTCGGCTGCGCCCGGATCGATCACGCCATAGCTCGACACTTCCTCATGCGGGACTTCCAGCACGCTGATGAGGTTGCCGCCGACTTTTTCATAGGCGTCGACCATCTGCTTCATACAGCCAGTGCCGCCCTTGTTGCCGATCATCAACTCGTCAGGAAGGAAGATCGCGAAAGGTTCATCGCCAACGATCGCGCGCGCGCACCAGATTGCGTGACCAAGCCCCATCGGGACTTGCTGGCGCACAGTAATTATGTCGCCCGGGGTTGCGCGGGTCGGCTCAAGCACGCCCATATCCTTGCCGCGTTCGCTCATCGTCGTTTCAAGCTCGAACGCCATGTCGAAATGCTCGACAATCGCCGTCTTGCCGCGACCGGTGACGAAGATCATCTGCTCGATCCCCGCCTCGCGCGCTTCGTCCACCGCGTACTGGATCAGCGGGCGGTCGACGATCGGCAGCAATTCCTTTGGAATCGCCTTGGTCGCGGGAAGGAAACGCGTGCCCAGTCCTGCAACGGGAAAGACAGCTTTCTTGATCGGTTTGCGTGTGCTCATGAAGTGTCCGATAAGAGGGGATATTATGTCCCGTCAACAGCCAAGCTATTGTGGCGGAGCCATGACGGTTGCGAGTACAAGCGAATGGTCTAAAGGCAATTCATGGATAAATTGGTAATCAAAGGCGGCAAGCGCCTTTCCGGGACACTGCCGATCTCTGGCGCAAAGAACGCGGCGCTGACACTTATTCCCTGCGCCTTGCTGACAGAGGAGCCACTGACGCTCCGCAACCTGCCGCGCCTCGCGGACATTGACGGCTTCCAGCACCTGATGACGCAGTTTGGCGTTACCGTGAGCATCGCTGGCTCTCGCCCGGAAGATTATGGCCGCGTGGTCACTTATGAAGCGCCCCGCATCACGTCCACGGTCGCGCCCTATGATCTCGTGCGTAAGATGCGCGCTTCGATACTGGTCCTCGGGCCGATGCTGGCGCGAATGGGCGAAGCGACGGTTTCGATGCCGGGTGGCTGCGCCATCGGAAACCGGCCTATCGACCTGCACTTGAAGGCGCTGGAGGCTTTCGGTGCGGAAATCGAGCTGGCGCAGGGCTATGTCAAGGCAGTGGCGCCTAAAGGTGGATTACCGGGCGGCGAATTCGACTTTCCGGTCGTTTCGGTTGGCGCAACAGAAAACGCGCTCATGGCTGCAGTGCTCGCCAACGGCACCAGCCGTTTGTTCAACGCCGCGCGCGAGCCGGAGATCGTTGACCTTTGTAACCTGCTCAGCGCGATGGGTGCAGAAATTGAAGGGATCGGCACTTCCGATCTTACAATCCACGGGGTCAAGCGGCTGCATGGTGCGACCTACCGGGTCATGGCCGACCGGATCGAAGCGGGTTCCTATGCCTGCGCAGTGGCGATCACCGGCGGGGAAGCCCGGCTGGAAGGTGCGAATGCGCACGACATGGCTTCGACCATCCATGCCCTCCAGGCGATCGGCGTGGAGATCGAAGAGGACAAGAAGGGTATTACGGTCCGCGCAAACGGCACCTTGAAGCCAGCCAATCTGACCACGGCGCCTTTCCCCGGCCTCGCGACCGATATGCAGGCTCAGCTGATGAGTTTGCTCACTAAGGCCGAGGGTACCAGCGTGCTGAAGGAAACGATCTTTGAAAATCGCTTCATGCACGTGCCCGAACTGGGCCGGATGGGTGCAGACATTTCGACCGAAGGGCGCACGGCTATTGTGAAGGGTCCGGCAAGGCTGACGGGCGCCGAAGTCATGGCGACAGATTTGCGCGCGTCAATGAGCCTCGTGATCGCAGGGCTTGCAGCGGAAGGCGAAACCACCGTCAGGCGGCTCTACCACCTCGATCGCGGTTATGAGCGACTCGAAGAAAAGCTGCAGATGCTCGGCGCCGACATCGAACGGGTTGGCGACGATTAGGTTTCCTGCGTTGACCGGCTGACCAGCCAGACCCTGATCGCCCCCGCAAGACCCGGCGGCGTTTCGGCTCGGATACGTTCTTCATCGATGCGGGCCACGAGCGCATTTACCGGTATATTCTCCGAATTAGCCGCTTCGCGCAGCATATCCCAAAATAGTGGCTCAAGACTGATCGAGGTCTTGTGACCGGCGATCTCGACTGAGCGCTTTACAGGCGGATGGTACGGGGCAGGCATGTGCGCCCGCTACCACAGGCAGATGCGAGTGTCCGCCTTTCAATTGCCGATTCCATCTGCATCTGGTGTCGAATCCGGGGATCAGGCCTCAATATGGCGAATAATATGGCGGACGCAGAGAGGGCGCTGCTGGTTGATTGGCGCAGGTTGCTGGAACGCCAGTCTCAACGGTTCGCCGCAAGGTGCGCTCACGCCACCCGCCCTAGACCGCCTGTCTGCAGTTCTGTTCATCTGCCAGCAAGGTTAACACGAACAATCAGCCCTCACATGGCGTCCACCTGCAGCCCCCGCTGCACCACCATTTAATCCAGTCGAGAGAGTTCTTGAAAGCCGGACACGCCATGACAAGCGCGGTCGGACGCTGCGCCGCGATCATGTTGGTTTCGGTTCGATGAGTTTTTGAAGGAGTATTCAATGCGTACCATTTCCATGACGTCAGGCGCCCTTGTCCTGGCCGCTCTTATTGCCATGCCGATGTCGGCCAACCTGGCTGCCCAGGAAGCAAGCAATGGCGATATTCTCACCACGGTTGTCGGTTCACCGCCGGCTGACCTTGAAGGCCTTCCTGCAGGTCCGGATATCGAAGGCTTCATTTCTGCGCGCAATGCAGAAAAGATGCAGGTGACCACGCCAGGCGGCACCAACACCGTCGTAGCGCTCAGCTCCGGCACGGAAATCCGCGCGAAGGGTGGTTTCCTGGGTCTCAGCCGCGACACGCTCAGCTCGGATGCGCTCCTGAATGGCCTCCCGGTCGAAGTCGAAACGGTTCGCTGGAACAACGGCCTTGTCGCAACCCGCGTTGCGCTCAAGAACAAGGATCTCAAGACCGCAGAGATGATCCGCAGCGGGACCAACCAGCGCTTTACCCAGAACGAGCAGGCGATCTCGGAAAATGCCGCCGCGACGGAAGCCTTGCGCGGCCGGGTGGCCAATATCGACCAGTACAATATCAAGGGCACGACCAACGTGTACTTCGATACTGGCAAGTGGAAGCTGTCGCCGCAGGCCGAAGCCGATCTGTGCCGGGCTGCCCAGGACGCGGGATCAATGGACAATGCGCTGCTGCTGGTGGTTGGATACACCGACTCGGTTGGCGACGAGGATTACAACCAGGTCCTTAGCGAACGCCGCGCCGGACGCGTTGTGAACCACCTCCAGCAGAAGTGTTCGTGGGCACCATGGCGTATGCTGACGCCGACCGGCATGGCCGAATCTGACCCGATGGCCGATAACAGCACGGCAGAAGGCCGCGCGCAGAACCGCCGCGTTTCTGTAAATATCCTCGTAAGCAAGGCGGTCGACGAAAGTTAAGCCAAGCCAGCTGGCCTAGAACAACAAAAGGGGCGGGCCTGGCGGCTCGCCCCTATTTATTTTGTCGATCCAGAATGCACCGAGCACAGATCAATACATGTGCTGTCCGCCATTGATGCTCATGGTCGAGCCGGTGATGAAGCCGCCTTCTTCTGCACACAGGAAGCTAACTCCCCGCGCGATCTCTTCGGCATGGCCCAGCCTGCCAACCGGGATCTTCGCGACGATCTTCTCCAGCACCGGTTCCGGCACCGCTGCGACCATGTCGGTGTCAATATAGCCGGGTGCGATGGCATTGACCGTGACGCCGAATTTCGCGCCTTCCTGTGCAAGCGCCTTGGTGAAGCCGTGAATGCCGGACTTTGCTGCGGCATAATTGACCTGGCCGTACTGCCCCGCCTGACCGTTGATCGATCCTATATTGACGATCCGCCCCCACTTGCGCTCGCGCATCCCCGGGAAGCAGGCCTTAGCCATGTTGAAGCAACCACCAAGGTTGATCCGCATGACTTCGTTCCAATCATCGAAGCTCATCTTATGGAGCGTCCCATCGCGTGTAATCCCGGCATTGTTCACGACAACATCGACCGGTCCGACCTCAGCTTCGATCTTGGCGCAGCCGGCAAGGCACGCCTCGTGATCGCCCACATCCCACTTGTAACTCTGAATGCCCGTATCGGCCTTGAGTTGCTCTGCTGCTGCATCATTGCCGGCATAATTGGCGACAACGGTGAAGCCGTCAGCTTGAAGTTGCTCGCAGATTGCGCGGCCGATGCCGCGTGTTCCGCCCGTTACAATTGCTACGCGTGCCATGGTGACCTTCTCCCGATCGATGCTTGCTTGCAAAACAAGACCTAGCGTTGACGTAGCGTCAGGAAAAGAAAAACCCCGCCAAGGCGGGGCTATTGCATACGAATTTACTAGGCCTGAGGCGTGTCAGAAGCGGAACTGCGTACCGACATAGACCGCCTGGCTATCTTGCGCCGAATCTGTCAGAGGCGCGAGACGATCGCGCTCCTGACTCAGTCGAACGCCAGCGGTAACGTCCAGATTGCGGGTGATCGAATATGCGCCGCCAACATCGACGGTCTGGTTACCCAGCGCTTCAAAAGTGCCTGCCGCACGGCCAACCTTCTGATTGCCCTCAAGCGCGATGCGCGGCTGGAACCGGCTTGGCTTGTCCTTGGCAGTGGCCGATGCGGGACCATACTCGGACAGGTCAGGCATATCTATGCTGCGCACGCTCGCCGGGAGTGCAACAGGCTGCGCAAAGCTCTGATAGCCGCGCGAAATGCCAAGGTTGTACTTGGTCGGCGTAATTGCAGCGATACCCTTGCCCGCGCCGGGCACATTATCGATCGCCTTGCGCAGACTGATGGCTCGGGCGGTATTGTCATCCACCCTGACCGCGACCGTTACCGTGCGCTCGCGTGCTGAGGTTTCTGCCGGAGTGAAACGCACACCGTCCTCACCAGCCTGGCCGGCCACTCGCATCGCCAGAGCGGGATCGACTGATGCCGGTGTAAATATTGCAAAGGCGGAATTGTCTGAAATCGCAGGCTCATCGCTGAGCGTTGCGACCGCCATCCCGGCAGAGGGCAGGCCAAGTGCCAAAGCAGCAACGCCAGCAAGCACAGGCAGCTTGTGCCCTGCGATCCTGCTGATAGTGCCGCTCTTGCTCATTTCTCGCCCTAATCCCACTCAGCTGCTTCACCACGCCTTGCAGCGAATCGAAGCTTTTGCATTTTGCATCAAAAACAAATCCCGCGTGAACCAGAGCTGACTTTGACCATCAGCCGAAGAAAGCGCACGCGCGGACCTTCCACCGATTCCCAGTAGTACAACCACCCGAGCGGTGAACGCAACCGAATCCGGCGCGATTGACGTTACGGATCGTCTCCCTGTTGCAGAGTCTCAACAGCCAGCCGGGAGCAGACGGAACGCAATCGCGCCAGATTAACCCTGTTCACCGCCAATACAGGCGCATTGCAGGCATAAGCGGGGCACAAAACAGCACCGCTTGCCGCAAGATTGAACAGGCATGTCTTGTCGCCGCTGCCAAGCCCGGTATAGAGCGACCAGTGTAAGAGGCCCGATGTGCAATACGGCTATACAAGCAAGGACCAGAGTTTCGCCATGAGCGCCAAGATCAATTCCACGAGTCGTTTTTTTCGTACCGTTATTGTGGGGGTCGCCTGCCTCGGGTTGGCGGCATGTGGCGGAAAGGATCGACCGCGGGCTGACTTGGCCGCTTCTCAGGTCAACACGATCGGGGTCAACTCCTATCTTTGGCGCGCGGCACTTGATACCGTTGCATTTGCTCCGCTGCTCCAGGCTGACAGTGCTGGTGGGGTGATCGTGACCGATTGGTACGCCAATCCAGGCAATCCCAATGAGCGGGTCAAGGTCACTGTAACGATCCTCGATCAGGATCTGCGTGCAGACGCACTGCGTGTCGCGGCAAGCCGCCAGGTCGCTCAGGGGGGTGGCTGGGTTGATGCGCCGGTCCAGGCCGCAACCGTGCAAAAGCTTGAAGACATCATCCTTACAAAGGCGCGCGATTTGCGCCGCAAAGCCGTAGCCAGCTAAGCCAATTCTCCCTAACGGGGTTCTCATGACTGATACGCGTTTCGATCCGTCCAGCGCTGACGGGCGCTGGCAGCGTGCCTGGGATGATGCCGGGACTTTTGCCGCTGATAGCAATTCGTCAAAGCCCAAGAGTTACATCCTCGAGATGTTCCCCTATCCTTCGGGGCGCATCCATATGGGCCATGTGCGCAACTACACGATGGGCGATGTGCTTGCGCGCTACAAGAAGATGACGGGGCATGAAGTCCTCCATCCAATGGGATGGGACGCTTTCGGCATGCCCGCAGAAAACGCCGCGATGGAAAAGGGTGTCCATCCGGGCGGCTGGACGCACCAGAACATTGAAACGATGAAGTCGCAGTTGAAGCGGCTTGGCTTCGCGCTCGACTGGACGCGCGAATTCGCGACCTGTGATCCTGAATATTACGGCCACGAACAAGCGCTGTTCATCGACCTGTTCGAAGCGGGGCTCGTCTATCGCAAGGAAAGCGAAGTAAATTGGGACCCGGTCGACATGACGGTGCTTGCAAATGAGCAGGTCATCGACGGCTGCGGCTGGCGTTCGGGCGCGCCGGTTGAAAAGCGCAAGCTGAACCAGTGGTTCCTCAAGATCACGCACTTTGCTGAAGACTTGCTGAAAGGTCTCGACACGCTTGAAGACTGGCCGGACAAGGTCAAGCTGATGCAGGAGAACTGGATCGGCAAGTCTCAGGGGCTGGAATTCTCTTTCCAGTTGTCGAATGGTGACTTCCTGCCGGTCTACACCACACGGCCCGACACGATTTTTGGCGCGAGCTTTGTCGCGGTCGCGGCTGATCACTCGGTCGCGCAGGCTGTCGCCTCAGGCAATGCAGACGCGCAGAGCTTCATCGCGCTGTGCAAGAAGGGCGGCACCACGGCGGCTGAGCTGGAGACTGCCGAAAAGCTCGGCTTTGACACTGGGCTTACCGCCAAGCACCCGTTTACCGGTGCTGATCTGCCGGTCTACATCGCGAATTTCGTGCTGATGGACTACGGCACCGGCGCCATCATGGCTGTACCCGGCCATGACCAGCGCGACTTCGAATTCGCGACGAAATATTGCCTGCCTATCCCACGTGTGGTCGCCTCCTCAGCCGCAGATGCGGGCAAGCCGTTCGACGGCGAAGCTGAGCCGGGAGACGGCGTTATCGTGAACTCTGACTTTCTTGACGGAATGAGTGTCGAGGATGCCAAGGCAGAAGTGATCCGTCGCGCGGAAAAAGGCGGCTGGGGCAAGGGGACGACCGTCTGGCGCCTGCGTGACTGGGGCGCGAGCCGCCAGCGCTATTGGGGAACGCCAATCCCGTTCATCCACTGCGATGCTTGCGGTGTCGTTCCGGTGCCAAAGGACCAGTTGCCGGTGACCTTGCCGGAGGATGTCGACTTTTCGACTCCCGGCAATCCGTTGGAGCGTCATCCCACCTGGAAGCGCGTCGCTTGCCCTCAATGTGGCGCAGATGCGACGCGGGAGACGGACACGCTCGACACGTTCATCAATTCCAGCTGGTATTTCCTCCGCTTCGCCAGCCAGCCAGCTAACAAGCCGTTCGACGCAGAGGAAGTCGCCAAGTGGCTGCCGGTTGACCAGTATATCGGCGGGATCGAGCATGCGATCCTGCACCTGCTCTATGCACGGTTCTGGACTCGCGCGTTGCAGCATGTTGGCAAACTGGATTTTGCCGAACCGTTTGCCTCGCTGTTCACGCAAGGAATGGTGACGCATGAAACCTATAGCCGCCTTCAAGACGGCCGTGCGGTTTATTTCACTCCGGCAGAAGTCCATCGCACCGGCGAAGCTGCGACGCTCAAGTCCGACGGCGAGCCGGTTGAAATCGGACGCGTCATCAAGATGTCGAAGTCGAAGAAGAACGTGGTTGATCCCGACAACATCATCGCCAATTACGGTGCGGATTCGGTGCGCTGGTTCATGCTGTCCGACAGCCCGCCCGAACGCGATTTGCCGTGGTCCGAAGCAGGGATCGAAGGCTGCTGGCGCTTTGTCCAGAGGCTGTGGCGGCTGTTCGACGCCTATGATCCAAGCGCAACCGGCGAAGACAAGCCACTCGCTCGCAAGGCGCACCAGACCATCGTTGCCGTCGCCGGCGATATCGAGGCGCTCAGCTTCAACAAGGCGGTCGCGCGCCTCTACGAACTGACCGGAGCAGCGGAGAAAGCGCAGCCCAGCGAGGGCCGCAACTTTGCGATCAATGCAATCCTGCACATGGTCAGCCCGATGATGCCGCACCTCGCCGAGGAGGCCTGGGTTAAGATGGGCAACACTACGCTGATCGCCGATGCCCCGTGGCCAACCCACGATCCGGCGATGCTGGTTGAGGACGAGGTCACCATCGCGGTCCAGCACATGGGCAAGCTGCGCGATACTCTGACAGCGCCGAAGGGAGCCTCTAAGGAGGATCTCGAAGCGCTCGCATTGGCGAGCGAGAAGGTCCAGCGCTCGATCGGCGGAGCAGAGGTTCGAAAAATCATTGTCGTGCCTGACCGGCTCGTCAATATTGTCACCTGATGCTGAAACCACTCGTTCTTGTCCCGTTGTCTCTCGCTCTGGCCGCTTGCGGCCTTCAGCCAATGTATGCTGGCGGAAGCAATGCAGCGGTCGCACAGGGTCTTGCTGCGGTAGAAGTGCCGCCTGTGCCGGGCCGGTCAGGTTGGCTCATGCGCAATGCGCTGCAAGAGCGGCTTGGGGCCGCAGGTGATGCCAGCACACGGTATCGGCTGGACGTGCGGCTCGACGAGTCCCTTGAAGCACTCGGCATACTCAATGACGACACGATCAGCCGTGAGCGGCGCATTCTGCGTGCGCGATACCAATTGATCGATACCACGACCGGTGAAATCATGCTGGATGCGACTTCTGGTGCTGACGCAGGGATCGATGTGGTTTCCAGCGAATATGCGACCATCGCAGCAGAGCAGACTGCCCTGGAAAACCTCGCTGAAGAGGTCGCTGACCGGATTGTGACGCAAGTGTCGCTGGCTCTGCGGGAAGCAGCCCAAGCCGAATGATGGCTGCGCAATGAAGCTGACGCAGAAGAACTTCGCCAGTCAGGCCCCCAATGCGGCCAAGGCATGTGGCATTTTCTTCTTTTGCGGTCCTGATGAAGCCGGGGCGTCCGCTGCTGCCGCCAAGATCGTGGACTTGCTCCCCGATGCCGGAGAGAGGGTGGAGCTTTCCGGCTCCGCCTTGCGCGCAGACCCTGCCTTGCTTGGCGATGAAGCGCGCTCAAGCTCCCTGTTCGGAGACAAGCGCCACCTGCTGGTGCGCGCGAACGGCGACGAGGCGCATGACGCAGTCCAGACACTGATCGAAACCGGCGAAGCGGATGCCGGGGAGGCCTGTCCCGTGCTGATCGTGGCGACATCTGCGACTGACAAGTCGCGCACCGCCAAGCTGCTCGAGAAGCGCAAGGATGCCTGCGTCGCGATGTTCTATCCGCCTGATATCGCGAGCGTGTCTGCGAGCGTGCGCGGCATGGGTGATATCGCGGGGCTCAATCTGCCCGGTCATTTGGCGGAGCGGATTGCTCGCGGTGCGGGTCTCGACGTGCGTCTCGCTCAGTCGGAAGTCGATAAGCTGGCCCTGTATCTGGATGCTTCGCCGCAATCCCCGAAACAGGTCGCAGCAACTGATCTTGATGCGATTGCCGCGACAACGGAAGAAGACGGTTTCATGCCATTGGTAAACGCTGTGCTCAGCGGAGATATCACGCGCCTCGATAGCGAGCTTACCCGGATGCGCGAGCTGCGGATCAATCCCGTCGGGCTCCTTTTGGCAGTTGAGCGGCGGGCGGTTCAGCTCATCAGGATTGTTGCGGCGCTTGGGCCGGGAGGTTCACTCGACCGGCTTGATCGCGGGCAGCAGGCAAGATTGGGAATATTCTGGCGTGATGAGCGCGATATTCGCCAGCAATTGAAGCATTGGCCGAGAGCCAAGCTTGACCGATTGGTTCAGCGGTTAACGAACATTCACCGGGAATTGCTTGCCAATAGCCAGTTTGCTGAGACACTCTTGGCTCAGGAACTCGTGGAAATTACCCGGTATGCCGCTAAGCGCTCGTAAATAATCACTCGCAGGCGCTTGTTATGAGGGGATAGTTGACGCAGAAGGGATTGGCGGCTCAAAATCATGAACAAGCCATTCTCGCATCTTCTCCCTGAGGTCGCGAAAAGTCACGCGGAAATCAGGACAGCACCGTCGCTCGAGCGGCGGCGCTTGCGCGCGTATATCGCGATGCTCGTGATTGACCTGGGACTGATCATGCTTGGGTTTGCTCTCGCCGGCTTCGCGTATACAGGCCGGTGGTGGGAAGCGCGGGCAATGATGCAGGCGCAGCTTCTCTTGCCGATGTACTACACGATTGCATTCTACAATGCCGCCTATTCCACGCGCGCACTGGAACAGTGGCGCTTTGGCGTACGTCAGGCGTTGGTAGCGCTTGTGATTGGCGCGGTCCTGCTCAACTTCGTGGCCTTCTATCTGAAGACGAATGCCAATTTTTCGCGGGTCACCTTCACGCTCGGACTTGCTTTGAGCGGCGTGATGATCATTGCAGCGCGCAAGGCGCTGGCCTTGTTCCTGAAGCGTTTTTGGGGCGGCAAGGTTCGCAACGAACTGATCATTGACGATGGCGGCCCGTCTTTCTGGCTACCAGGCGCGCAGACAATTTCTACCCGAGAGGCGGGGCTTTCGTCAGAGCGGCATGATCCATTCATGCGAGACCGTCTTGGCAAGGTCATGCGCAACCAGGACAAGGTCGTCGTGTCGTGCCCCTATGAGAAGCGCGAGGACTGGGCTTTCTTGCTCAAATCCACAGGGATCCATGGCGAATTGGTGAGCGAACCCGCACACCGGCTCGGTGCGCTGGGCGTGATGCTCTATGACGAGCAGGACCGAACCACCCTGGTGGTTTCGACAGGCCCGTTAGGGATGCGCGCGCGGATCATGAAGCGTTGCTTTGATCTGGCGGTCGCCGGTGGAGCCTTGCTGGTGCTTGCACCGTTGTTGGCGGTGATCGCTTTGCTGATAAAGCTGGAAGATGGGGGTAAGGTCCTGTTTGTCCAGCGGCGGCTGGGCCGCGGCAACACGTTCTTCAACATGCTCAAATTCCGCACGATGCGTGAAGCAGCGCTCGACCATGATGGCAAGGCGTCGACGGCTCGTGAAGATGATCGGGTGACGCGGATTGGACGCTGGCTTCGTTCAACCAGCCTCGATGAATTGCCGCAGTTGGTGAATGTCCTGCGCGGCGAGATGTCGATCGTCGGCCCGCGTCCGCACGCGCTGGGCAGCCGGGCAAACAACAAGCTGTTCTGGGAAGTCGATGGCCGCTACTGGAAGCGCCATGCCCTCAAGCCTGGCCTCACTGGCCTGGCGCAAGTGCGCGGCCATCGCGGCAGCACCGAAGAGGAAAAGGACCTGACTGACCGGCTGCAGGCAGACCTTGAGTATCTCAATCACTGGTCATTGCCGCGTGACGTCGGGATTGTGCTCCAGACACTCAGGGTTCTGACGCACAAGAACGCGTACTGATCCTCTCAGAAATCAGTTCCCATCGGTATTCTGCGGCACCGAGAAGCGCCCGCTGACACGCCCGCCCGAGCTCTCGCTGCCGGCAACGGGCGAAGAACCTGCGGCGCGGCCATCCACGCTCGAGACACCGCTGGCAAGATCGATCACCAACCGCCCGCCATTGAGCGTATCGCCGCCGCGATTGATTCGAACATTACCGGCCATGGTGATAATGCGCCGGTTGAAATCGTAAATCGCGGTGTCGCCGCGCGCCGTTTCGTTTCCGCGCGTCACCGTCACACCGCCTACCGCAGTGATGCGCTCAATGCTCAGCTCGCCCGCATCGGAATAATTGACGAGGGTCCGCGCAGACAGAACCGTCAGCCCAGCCTGCTCGATCCGCACATCGCCTGAGAGCACCACGCGGTTCTGGCGGTCCTGCAACTCGATCCGGTCCGCCGAATAGGACACAGGCGCAGAGGAGTCATGACCCGCAATGGCCTGCGCCTGGAGCTCAATTCCTGCAAACAGCAATGCAGTCGCAGCAAAACCGGCTAGCATCAGCTGAGCGGAACGCCTGCGTGTTGGCAATAGAGCTGCGGTCTGTGTCATTGGGGACATCACTCCTAAGGCATCTGCAGTTTGCCGGGCACCATAGTCAGACGGGCATCGCCTGTCAGTGTTACTGTGCGGGCATCGATATCAGTGCGGATTTGCCGGGCCGAGAAACTGCCGGCTGGCACGACGCCTTCGACGCCTTCAGTGCCTTGCATCAGCCGCGCTTCCAGATCGACCGATACGCCGCGCGCGGTCATCGAATATCCATCTGCCGCGACCAGTCGTACAGGGCCGATCACATCGACCCGCTCAGCATCGATATCATAGACGCCCGCATCCGCGGTCAGACTGGCAGGGCCATCTTGCAAAGTGAGACGCGCAACGAGATCCTTCATGCGCACAATCCCTTCGGCGCTCGATCGCTGCACGGCTTCTCCGGCGGTCAAAGCGAAAGGGCGGCCCTTGTTGTCCTGCCCGCGATACATCGCGTTATCGACCGACAGGCGCTCGTCGATCATCGCGACCTTGTTGCGATCAAGCAGGAAACTGACTTCACCGCGCGGGCTAAGCGGTGTGATGACCATGAAGGCGGCGAGGATCCCGACCCCGACCGGCAAAGCCTTGCCAAGGAAGCGGACCAGTTTGTCATGCGAACCCCCAGGCGCAGCGAAGTGCTGACGCTGGCTGCGCAGTTCCTTTGCTTCGCTGGTTTCGATTCGATGATGATTGCTCATGCCCTGCTCTATAACCGGCTCTGCTTCACGCCATCATGAATGGCTGAAGATATCGTGCTCGCTCCATCCGGCTATGTCGAGCCGCGCGCGAGTGGGGAGGAAGTCGAAACAGGCCTGCGCCATGTCCATGCGCCCTTCCCGCTCAAGCCGCTTCGTCAGTTCCTCGCGCATGCGGTGGAGGTAGCGAACGTCGCTGGCAGCGTATTCGCGCTGCGCATCGTTCAACTCCGGTCCGCCCCAGTCGCTTGACTGCTGGACCTTCGACATGTTTTCGCCGAGCAGTTCCTCGACGAGGTTCTTGAGGCCATGCCGGTCGGTATAGGTGCGCACCAGCTTGCTCGCGATCTTCGTGCAGAAGACTGGCGCTGCCATCACCCCGAGATAATATTCGATCGCGGCAAGATCAAAGCGCGCATAATGGTAGAGCTTCAACCGGCCGCTGTCGGCGAGCAGTGCCTTAAGGTTGGGGGCAGCATAATCGCTGTCCGGCCCGAACCGCACCAGGTGCTCATCCCCGCTGCCATCGCTTATCTGGACAACGCATAGCCGGTCGCGATGCGTGATCAGCCCCATGGTTTCGGTGTCGATCGCGAGCGGGGCGTCGCCTTCAAGAACGCCTGCCGGCAAGTCTTCTTCGTGAAAATATACTGTCATCGTGCCCGTCCATTAGGCGCATTGGGGAAAGAGGGAAAGGGGTGGTGGCTGTTGCCGCAGCTCGGCTCTATTCTGCCGCCATGGCGTCTGAAACCATTCCCGAAAGCTGGAGGCCCGCGCTGGAACCGGTGCTGGCGAGCCCGGATGCGCGCAGACTGGGTGGATGGCTGCGTACGGAGGAGGAAGCGGGAAAAATGATCTACCCGCCACGGGGACAGCGACTCGCAGCCTTGCAGATGACGCCGCTCGATCAGGTTCGGGTCGTGATCCTCGGGCAAGATCCCTATCACGGACCGGGCCAGGCCCACGGCCTGTGCTTCTCCGTGGCGGGCGGTGTGAAAGTGCCGCCCTCTCTGGCCAATATCTACAAGGAACTGGAAAGTGATTGCGGTATCCCGCGCCGTGCTGATGGTGATCTCTCGGGCTGGGCGCGCCAGGGCGTCCTGCTCCTGAACAACACGCTGACGGTTGAAGCGGGTCAGGCCGGCAGCCATGCCGGGCGCGGTTGGGACGCGATCACAGATGCGGTCGTCCAGGCCGTGGTTGATCGCGGGGATCCAACAGTGTTCATCCTGTGGGGCAGCCATGCGCGCAAGAAAGCGAGCCGAGTGAAGGGGCTGGGCGCAGGCGAGCATCATCTGGTACTCACAAGCGCGCATCCGAGCCCGCTGTCCGCCCATAGCGGCTTTTTTGGCACACGCCCCTTCAGCCAGACCAACGCCTTTCTTGAACGCCATGGGCGGGGCGTGATCGATTGGTCGCAATGACACCAGACGAAGCTCGCAAGGTTCTCTTGGCCCGATGCGAAGCGCTCGCGGCGGATGAAACGGCGAACGCGGATTCGCGCGCTGCAGTTGCGCTGAAACAGGTCAATGTCGTTCGTCCTTCCCGCACATATGCCGTGCAACACCGAGCGATGGCGCAAGCACAGGACCGTCGGTATGCCTTATGGGAATCGTGCGTGGCAGCCGCGCTGGCACGGCTCGATCCTGGCGAATGGGGTTGGTGTGTGAGGTGCCGCGAGGCGCTTGCGTAGAAACGCTTGCAGCACGATCTTAGCGTCACGACCCATATTGGCTGCGCAGGCTGATTTGGCGAGTTCCCCCCTGCTTTTCGACAGTCTGCCCGTTGCTCGCGATCAAACTTGTATGGAAACGACACATGATTCGACCTTGTGGATAAGTTTTGGTAAATCCTTTTTACGTAATGATTCGTTGGGAGGGGTCCTGATCACGTTTCACTGCGCTTGGGTTCAAAATATCCACGGGGACACGGGTATGGAGCATACGACCGGTTTAGCTTTCGACCATATTGGCGAGCGTCTTGCGATGGCGAGGCGCAACGCAGGGTTGAGCGTGGCCGATGTTGCTGAACGCACGAAGGTTTCCTGTCACTATCTTATGGCTCTGGAGAGCGAGGCGTTCCATCGGCTGCCAAGCCGGGTCCATACCTTCGGTTTCGCGCGTGCATTCGCCAAAGCCGTGGCACTTGACGACCGTGAGATTTCCGATGCGCTGCGTGTCAAGCTCGATAGTCAGCGGGTCGCGAATGATGCAGTTTCTGCGGGCGAGGCCACACCTGAACGTCCGCGCGGTCGCTTCGCTGCCATGCTGCGCAGCGTGAGCCTGTTCTAGGGGCCTGATTCTAGATCTTTACAACGTAAGGATTACGGCCGGGCTCCAGAACGAAGTCAGATCGCTCTGATACAAACTCGTCTACCGCTACCCGTGCTCCTCCGTAGTCATTGTAATCGTCAATCAGGAACATTGCACCGGGCGCCATCTTGTCCGCTGTCTGATCCAGGCAATACCGCACCGGATCGTACCAATCGCAATCAATGTGGGCGAGCGCCACGCTGTCCACCGTTTCGATGGGCCAGGTGTCCTGGAACAAACCTTTGTGCAAGCATATGGCTTCGCCATCTACGGGTACGCCGTGCCGATCAAATGAGACGCGCACATTGGAAATCAGATCATCGACGTAACCATAGTAGGTGTCGCCTCCAATGCCGGCCGACTTGCCTTCGCGAATTACCTTATATCGCTGTCTGGCGTCCTCCCCGTCCTTCTCCGAAGTGGGCGGAGGGATCATCTCGAAGACATCGAACCCGTGGAATGCACGTCCTTGCGCCTGCGCGAATTTTGCAAGCACAATGCCTGAACCACCAAGAGCAACGCCGAATTCGCAGAAGTCTCCACGAACACCGAGCCGATCAACACGCTTTATCGCACGCTCAAGCCGAAGGCATTTTTGCTCGTTCAGATAGGTCAGTCGCTCGCGCCGAACTTGTCGACAAGTCGGACTCAGCCTGAGTGCCTGAATGCGCGAAGTGATCCGGTTGAGCATGTGATTGGTGTCCGACGCTTAACTGAAGCCTGCTGGTTAAGCGGCGCTTACTCGCGGGAATAGAGAGGGGCGCTGCCAAGGCGTGTTTACATCACACTTCATCGACAGACCGGCTTTCTAACGCGGCAGTTCGCTCACCCCCATCAAGGCTTCATCGACGCTGCGTGCGCACTGGCGTCCTTCGCGGATCGCCCACACAACCAGGCTCTGGCCGCGCCGCATGTCACCGCAAGCAAACACCTTGTCGACACTGGTCGCATAGCTGTCCGTGTCTGCGGCAACATTGCCGCGATCGGTCAGCTCCACTTCAGCCTGAGCCAGCATCCCGGCTTTCTTGGGGCCGACAAAGCCCATCGCGAGCAGGATGAGGTCGGCCTCGATAGTGAATTCGGAGCCTTCGATCTCCTGCATCTGGCCGTCTTTCCATTCGACGCGAACGCATTCGAGGCCAGTCACCTTTTCGCCATCACCGACCACACGCTTGGTCAGCACAGCCCAGTCGCGCTCCACGCCTTCCTGATGGCTGGAAGAGGTGCGCAGCTTGAGCGGCCAGTCGGGCCAGGTCAGCGCCTTGTCCTCCTTCTCTGGCGGCTTGGGCATGATTTCCAGTTGCACAACGCTCTCCGCGCCCTGACGGTTTGATGTGCCAACACAGTCCGAACCGGTATCGCCGCCGCCGATCACCACAACCTTCTTGCCCGTTGCAGTCAGCGAGCCGCGCGGCGCAGCGCGCAGTTCATCATCACCGGCATTGCGCTTGTTCTGCTGCGTCAGGAATTCCATCGCGAGCCGCACGCCCGGCATTTCCGCGCCTGGTATGGTCAGCTGGCGGGCATCTTCCGCGCCGCCAGCGAGCACGATCGCATCGAAGTTCTCGTTGAGCGACTTGAAGGAAACATCAACGCCCACTTCCTTCGACGTTTTGAAGGTCACGCCTTCGGCTTCCATCTGCTGTGCGCGGCGGTTGATAAGGTGCTTTTCCATTTTGAAGTCGGGAATGCCGTAGCGCAGCAAGCCGCCGATCCGGTCGCTCTTCTCGAACACCGTCACCGCATGGCCGGCGCGGGCGAGTTGCTGCGCGCAGGCGAGACCAGCCGGACCAGACCCGACCACCGCGACCGACTTGCCGGTCGGCTTTGCCGGAACCTGTGGTTCAATCCAGCCTTCTTTCCAGCCGCGATCGACGATCGCGCATTCGATCGACTTGATGGTGACCGGCTGGTCGATGATGTTGAGCGTGCAGCTTGCCTCGCACGGAGCGGGGCAAATGCGGCCGGTGAACTCAGGGAAATTATTGGTTGAATGGAGTACGTCGAGCGCGTTTTTCCAGTCGCCTTCATAGACCAGGTGGTTCCAGTCCGGGATGATGTTGTTCACCGGGCAGCCGTTGTGACAGTATGGGATGCCGCAATTCATGCAGCGGCTCGCCTGGCTTTTCAGGGTTGCATCATCCGGCTGGATGACGAATTCGCGGTAATTGCCCAGTCGCTCCTTGGGATCGAGATAGTCGCGATCCCGGCGGTCCAGTTCGAGGAAGCCTGTTTCCTTGCCCATATCTGCTAACCCTTATTCCGCTGCGACAGCTTCGGCTTCGAGGCGCTCTGCCTCAAGCTGCTGCAAGGCGCGCTTGTAATCGCGCGGCATGACCTTGATGAATTTTCCGAGGCTTTCGTCCCAATTGTCGAGCAGTTCTGCAGCGCGGGCAGAGCCCGTGTGCAGCTTGTGCCGTTCAATCAGGATCTTCAGCCGTTCTGCATCGTGACGCAGCATGTCGCCCATGCCGAAATCGACCACGCTGGAAGGGCGCTGGCTCGGTCGTCCAGTGCCCTCGTCAGCATCGGGCTCCGCTGAAATCGGAACCAGATCGACCTGCTCGTGATTGACGAGCTGGCTGAATCTGCCTTCGGGATCATAGACATAGGCGATGCCGCCGCTCATCCCGGCAGCAAAGTTTCGGCCTGTCTGTCCCAGCACGACGACCACGCCGCCAGTCATGTATTCGCAGCCGTGATCGCCAGTCCCTTCAACGACCGCGATCGCGCCCGAATTGCGGACGGCAAAACGCTCGCCTGCAACGCCGGAGAAATAAGCCTCGCCTGCGATCGCGCCGTAAAGCACAGTGTTGCCGACAATGATGTTGTCGGTCGGGTCACGCGTCACACCTTCGGGCTGGCGCACGATGATGCGGCCGCCTGACAGGCCCTTACCAACATAGTCGTTCGCATCGCCGGTCAGCTCGAGCGTCACGCCATGTGCGAGCCATGCACCGAAGCTCTGGCCTGCGACGCCGCTGAAGTTGATCCGGATCGTGTCAGGCGCGAGGCCGGCATGGCCGTGCGCTTCGGCAATCCGGCCTGACAGCATGGCGCCGACCGTGCGGTTCACATTACGAATCTCGCGGGTCAACTGAACCGGCTTGCCCTCTGCAATCGCGTCCTTGCAGGCAGCGATAAGCTCATTGTCGAGCGCACCACCAAGGCCGTGATCCTGCGTCTCGGTGTGATGGAGCGAGGCCCCTTCAGGCAGGTCGATCTGCGTCAGCAGGCGCGACAGGTCCACCCCGTCTGCCTTCCAGTGGCGGTGGACGCGGCGCATGTCGAGCCGGTCGACCCGGCCGATCATTTCCTCGACGGTGCGGAATCCCATCTCCGCCATGATCTGGCGCAGCTCTTCGGCGACGAAGAAGAAGTAATTGATGACATGCTCCGGTGCGCCCATGAAGCGCGCGCGCAGCACCGGATCCTGCGTCGCAACGCCAACCGGGCACGTATTCAAGTGACACTTGCGCATCATAATGCAGCCTGCCGCAATCAGCGGAGCGGTCGCAAAGCCGAACTCGTCCGCGCCAAGCAGCGCGCCAACCGCGACATCGCGGCCTGTGCGAAGCCCGCCATCGACCTGCACCGCGATCCGGCTGCGCAGATCGTTGAGCAGCAAGGTCTGCTGCGTTTCAGCGAGACCGATTTCCCACGGGCTTCCGGCGTGAGTCAGCGAGGTCAGCGGCGATGCCCCCGTCCCGCCTTCATAGCCCGAGATAGTCACGTGATCCGCGCGCGCCTTCGAAACGCCCGCAGCGACCGTGCCGACACCCACTTCAGAGACCAGCTTTACAGAAATGCGCGCCGATGGCTGCACGTTTTTCAAGTCGTGGATCAGCTGCGCCAGATCCTCGATCGAATAGATGTCATGGTGCGGCGGCGGTGAAATCAGGCCTACGCCAGGCGTCGAGTGACGCACAGCGCCGATCCGCTTGTCAACCTTGTGGCCGGGCAGCTGACCGCCTTCGCCAGGCTTTGCACCCTGCGCCATCTTGATCTGGATATCGTCCGAATTGACGAGATATTCCGTCGTCACACCGAACCGGCCAGAGGCCACCTGCTTGATCCGGCTGCGCATGGAATCGCCATTGTCCATCGGCTTGAAACGGAAAGGTTCCTCGCCGCCTTCGCCGGTGTTGGAGCGCCCGCCAATACGGTTCATCGCAATCGCGAGGGTCGAGTGCGCTTCGTGGCTGATCGAGCCGAAGCTCATCGCGCCGGTGCTGAAGCGCTTGACGATTTCGCTCGCGGGTTCGACTTCTTCCAAAGGAATGGGTTCGTCAGCCTGCTTGAATTCCATCAACCCGCGGATCGTCAGCAGCCGCTCGGACTGCTCGTTGATCGACCGCGCGAAGGCTTCGTAATCCTTGGGCTTGTCGCCGCGCACAGCATGCTGCAGCTGCGCGACGTTTTCTGGCGTCCATGCATGCTCTTCGCCGCGCAGGCGGTACTGATAGATCCCGCCGACATCGAGCATGTTCTTGTAGAGCGGGTTGTCCCCGTAGGCCTGTGAGTGACGGCGCACGGCTTCTTCCGCCACTTGCTCAAGGCCGATGCCTTCGATGGTCGTCGCTGTCCCGGTGAAATACTTCTCGATGAAGTCGGTCTTGAGGCCGACCGCATCGAAGATCTGCGCGCCGCAATAGGACTGGTAGGTCGAAATGCCCATCTTGGACATGACCTTGCGGATGCCCTTGCCAACCGCCTTGATATAGTTCTTCTGCACCTGCTCGCTGGTCAAATCGGAGTGCTTCTTGACGCGAACATCCTCCAGCGTTTCGAACGCGACATAGGGGTTGATGCCTTCCGCCCCGTAGCCTGCAAGCACGCAATAGTGGTGTACTTCGCGCGCTTCGCCCGTTTCAACGACGAGGCCGGTCTGCATCCGCAGGCCCTGGCGCACCAGGTGATGGTGCACGGCAGCCGTTGCCAGCAGCGCAGGAATCGCGATGCGGTCGGGCCCCTGGTTCCGGTCAGACAGGATCAGGATGTTGGCATCACCCAGCACCGCTTCGGTCGCGGCCCAGCACATTTCCTTCAAGGCCATCTTGATGCCTTTTGCCCCCTTGGCAGCCTTCCAGGTGATGTCGATCGTCTCTGTCCGGAATGCGCCGTCCAAAGCCGTTTCAACCGAGCGGATCTTCGCCAGATCGTCATTGGTTAGGATCGGCTGGATCACTTCCAGGCGCTTGTGCGTACCCGCCTCGCGGCCCAGCAGGTTGGGACGTGGCCCGATCATCGAAAGCAGGCTCATTACCAGCTCTTCGCGGATCGGGTCGATCGGCGGATTCGTCACCTGCGCAAAGTTCTGCTTGAAATAATCGTACAACAGCCGCGACCGGTTGGAGAGCACCGCGATCGGTGTGTCCGTACCCATCGAGCCGATCGGATCGTCAGCATTCACCGCCATCGGTTCGAGGAAGCGCGCGATGTCTTCCTGCGAATAGCCGAACGCCTGCTGACGTTGAAGCAAAGTCGTTTCGTGGCCAGGCGTTTCTGCAAGTTCGGGATCGATATGTTCGATATCGTCGAGCTTATACTGCGCCTTTTCCAGCCATTCGGCATAAGGATGGGCTTCAGCCAGGTCCTTCTTCAGTTCCTCGTCTTCGATGATGCGGCCCTGCTCGAAATCGATCAGCAGCATCTTGCCCGGCTGCAAGCGCCATTTGCGCACGATGTCCTCTTCCGCAAACGGCAGGACGCCGCTTTCCGAAGCGAGGCACACGATATCGTCCTTTGTGACGCAGAAGCGCGCGGGGCGCAGGCCGTTGCGGTCGAGCGTCGCACCGATCTGGCGGCCATCGGTGAAGGCCACTGCGGCGGGGCCATCCCATGGTTCCATCAAGGCTGCGTGATATTCGTAGAACGCGCGACGTGCCGGATCCATCAGCTCGTTCTTCGACCAGGCTTCCGGGATCAGCATCATCATTGCGTGCGCGAGGCTGTATCCGCCAGCGAGCAGCAATTCGAGCGCATTGTCGAGACACGCCGTGTCCGACTGCCCGTGCGGGATCAGCGGCCACATCTTGTCGAGGTCCGGCCCGAGCAACTCCGATTCCATCGTGCGGCGGCGAGCGTTCATCCAGTTGACGTTGCCGCGCACGGTGTTGATCTCGCCATTATGCGCGATCAGCCGGTAGGGGTGGGCAAGACGCCAGCTCGGGAAAGTATTGGTCGAGAAGCGCTGGTGAACGAGGCCAAGGGCAGAGACGCAGCGCTTGTCACGCAAATCGTCATAGAAGGAGCCGACCTGATTGGCGAGCAGCAGGCCCTTATAGACGATCGTGCGGCTGGAAAAGCTCGGAATATAGGTCTGTGTCAGGCCCGGCAGGTTATGCTTTTCAGCAAGCTTGGCGAGCGGGTTGAGCGTTTGCTTGCGGATTACCACCAGTTTGCGTTCGAACGCGTCCTGATCAGCGCAATTGTCTCCGCGCGCGATGATGGCCTGCTGCATCACTGGCATCGATTCGATCACCGCCTTGCCCAGACCGTCGAGAGTGACCGGGACATCGCGCCAGCCAACGAATCGCTGGCCTTCTTTGGCGGTGAATTTTTCCAGCTGTTCGGTCACAAATGCGCGCGCCGCTTCGTCTTGCGGCATGAAGCACATCGCGACCGCATAGTCGCCAGGTGCTGGCAGATCGTGGCCTTTCTCTTCCGCCCAGGCGCGGATCAAGGGATCGGGAATCTGGAGCAGAATTCCTGCGCCATCGCCCAGCAGCGGGTCTGCGCCCACGGCGCCGCGATGGTCGATATTCTCAAGAATCTGAAGAGCTTGACCCACGATCGCATGGCTCTTGTCGCCCTTGATATGCGCGACAAAGCCCACGCCGCAGGCGTCGTGTTCGTTGCGAGGGTCATACAAGCCCGTGGGCGCTGGGTATCCCATATACTCAATCCATCCTGTCAGGTGCCGACATGTGCGACAGCCGTTTGGGGGCTAGGCCGGCAGGTGTTTGCGAGCGTCGCGGGCGCATTCAAGCGCGCTTTTTGCATCGCTGAGAGACCTCATGGCGACACAAAAGCGATTTTGCAATGGGTCAAAGCGAAGCAATGTTACACGCAGCCTAAGCATAGCTATGCACGCTCTATGCATGACGCCATTGTGCGTTCCATCTTTTCGACGCGAATCGTCGCGCAACGGACAGTAATTGCGCCCGCCCGAGCATCGCAACCAACCTTTCCGCTTACGTAAACGCCAGCATGCCGTAGCGGCGAGGGTGAATGGATTGCTTTGGACCCTGCAATAGGCCATGAAGCTTCGCAATTGCAGCATAGATGTTGCGCGCAAACTTGCAGAGGAGAGACACCAATGACCCCCCAAGAAATTGCTGCCAAAACAGGCGAAGTCATCGGCACCAGCGTATGGGTCGAAATGACTCAGGACAAGGTCAACATGTTCGCTGATGCGACCGGCGACCATCAGTTCATCCATATCGATGAAGAGAAAGCCAAGATGACGCCGTTTGGTGGCACTATCGTGCATGGTTTCATGACTCTATCCATGATCCCCTATCTCAGCGCCAACAGCGACATGCCGCGCGTTGACGGGATCAAGATGGCGGTCAACTATGGCGGCAACAAAACGCGCTTCATTTCTCCTGTTCGGGTCGGAAAACGCATTCGCGGGCATTGGAAGTTGCTCGAGATGATCGAGAAGCGTCCAGGTCAGTGGCAGCAGACCTGCGAAATTTCCATCGAGATCGAAGGCGAAGACAAGCCAGCGCTGATCTGTGAGTGGATCACGCAGTTCTTCGTCTGATCTGAGACGCGCCGTGGTCCCTCCTCAAGCTGGGACCGCCCTCAAGAAAGCACTAACCCAACACCGATCCCGGCTTTCGCTGGGATGACGAAAAGCTAGGAATTTCAATATGTCACGTGACGCAGTCATCGTCTCTACCGCCCGCACGCCAATTGGACGGGCTTACAAAGGCGGCTTTAACGCAACGCCCGGCGCAACCCTTGGCGCGCTCTCATTCGCACCGGCGGTAGAGCGCGCGGGCATCGATCCGGCCGAGATCGATGACGTGGTGTGGGGCGCTGTCCTCACCCAAGGCACACAAGCGGGCAATATTGGTCGCCAGGTCGCGCTGCGCGCCGGTGCGCCGGTGACGGTTGCTGCACAAACCATTGATCGCCAGTGTTCTTCGGGCCTGATGGCGATTGCCACGGCGGCCAAGCAGATCATTGTCGACAACATGAACGTGGTCGTTGGCGGCGGCCAGGATTCGATTTCGCTCGTCCAGACCCCTGAAATGCGCGTTGCGCCGGATCGCTCGCTGATCGCAATGCACAAGGATGTCTACATGCCGATGCTGCAGACGGCCGAAACGGTTGCCAAGCGCTACAACATCAGCCGCGATGCACAGGATGAGTATGCGCTCCAGTCGCAGCAGCGTACTGCCGCTGCGCAGGAGGCTGGCAAGTTCGACGATGAGATCGTGCCTGTGACCACCACCATGAACGTGATGGACAAGGAAACGAAGGAAGTAAGCCAGCACGAAGTCACCATCACCAAGGATGAAGGCAATCGCCCGTCCACTACGCTCGAAGGTCTGCAAAGCCTAAACCCGGTGATGGGTCCGGACGCAGTAATTACTGCGGGCAATGCCTCGCAGCTGTCCGACGGCTCGTCCGCCAGCGTGTTGATGGAAGCGAAGCTGGCCGAGCAAAAGGGCCTTCAGCCGCTCGGCCGCTATGTTGGCATGGCGGTCGCGGGCACCGAGCCCGATGAAATGGGCATCGGCCCGGTTTTCGCTATTCCGAAGCTCTTGAAGCAGACCGGTCTCACAATGGACGACATCGGCCTGTGGGAACTCAACGAAGCCTTTGCGGTGCAGGTGCTCTATTGCCGCGACAAGCTCGGCATCGATAACGACATCCTCAACGTCAACGGCGGCTCGATTTCGATCGGTCACCCTTACGGCATGACAGGCGCGCGCTGTACCGGCCATGCGCTGATCGAAGGCAAGCGTCGCGGCGCGAAATACGTTGTTGTCACCATGTGTGTTGGTGGCGGTATGGGCGCAGCCGGACTATTCGAAGTGTTTTGACGAGTCATTTGCGCTCGCGGTGACTGCGCTGGCGCGCACCACTTCCGCGGGGGCGGCCTAAACGGCCGACGCGCAATCGCGCTTTGACTGCCGTGACTACGGATTGAGAGGCGGTACGGGAGCAATCCTGCACCGCCTTTTTCTTCGCGGAAGTTGCGGGTATGATCCCATTATGGGCATTATGGAAATCATCGGGATCGCAGGCAGCGTCAGCCTGTTGTCAGGCTGGCGGCTCTACCTGTGCATCTTTGCGACCGGCATCGCGATGCGCGCGGACATTCTCCCGCTTCCAGAGCATCTTGAGAGCCTTGCTGTGCTGGGCAATCCCTGGGTGATCGGCATCGCGGCATTGGGCGCGCTGGCGGAGTTCTTCGCGGACAAGGTCATGTGGCTCGACAGTATCTGGGACACGGTTCACACGCTGGTGCGCCCGGTCGGCGGCGCGTTGCTCGCGCTTGCGATCGTCGACCCGTCGGACCCCGCTATGCAGGTGGTCGCGTTCCTTTTGGGCGGCGGGGCGAGCTTCCTCGCGCATGGCGGCAAGGCCAGCGCGCGGGCGGTGGTCAACACCAGTCCAGAGCCGATCAGCAACGTCGCGGTTTCCAGCGTGGAGGACGTGGCAACCATCGGCCTGCTCTATCTCGCTTACGAATATCCGGTTGCGGCGGGCGCCATTGCGCTGGTGCTGCTGGGGCTGGTGATCTGGCTGCTGCTGTGGGCGCGGCGGGTGATCAAGCGGCTGTTTTTCAGAGTGCCGAAAGCGGAGCCGTGAGGTTCCGCTTACCGGCCCTGTGAAGGCCTTGTTGGATACGCATGTTACACAGTCCTGGGCGTGAAATTTCCGGGGGTTGAGCGGAATATAATTTCCCGCAAATTTAACGCAGCTTCGCCGCGATTCAGGCGAATGCAGGGGGGATCGACGAGGTCAAAGAGCGCACACGGTTTAGGGCTGAACGCAAACGTAGGAATTGTCCGGAATTGGGGTGGAAAGCGGACGACCCACCCACACCCACGATGGTGATAAAAATCAAAAATTGGCCGAGCAAATATTGCGCTCAATTCCCCAACATGGCGACGACCAGCCGGACCAAACCCCAGATCGGCAGTGCCAGCACAGCGACGCCGATCAGCACGATATAGTTTTCGTTGATATCGCCGTCGTGGCCCCTCCTGCCTGAAAAGAAGATTGCGTAGGCCATCAGCCCGACAAAGAAGAACGGGAGGATGAGCAGTGTCATCAATATCCGGAACGGCAACAGCAGCTTTTCGCGCGTCGTGCGCTGCGCGGGGCCGTGGCTGATCCGTTTGAACACGCCGTAACTGTCGAGATAGACTGATATCGAAACGCCCTGGCCGGTCGCACGCTGCTTGGCTTGTTCGCGCGTTGGTTTGTAATCGCTGAAATTGACAAGGTTGATCCCAGCCACTCCAAACGCATCGTCAATCGCGGTTTGTGCAAGGCCATAGATATCACCTGCCGGATCGCGGTCGATCTCAAAGCCGGTTTCCGGGCGATAGACAACTTCAACCCCACACTCGTCGTCGGGCGCATCCTTTAGCGTGGTGCGCAGCCGCAGATAGTGCACCTTGCCATTCTCCGCGAGCACCGCCATGCCGTATTCGTCATCGGTGTCTTCAGCGACAAGCACCCGCATCCCAAGCTGCTGCGAGAGTGAGGCCGCGCCGTGCATCAGCTCGGCGCTGACTTCATATTTCCGCAGGTCGAGTTCGGGCAATTCGCCTGCCAGCAGGCTCTCAATCGGGCTGATGTCAGCTTTGCCGGTGATCGTCCGGTCTAGGAAATCGCTGAAATCGGGCCTGCTCCCTAGAGGTTCGCTGTGCGCGGTGAGGAAATAGAGCTTGGTGCGGCTTTCGCGCCAGAGCTGATAGCCGTCTTTGACCCGCGCGAGGCCTTGCACGCTTGGCTCTTCATCCAGCACAACGAAATGCGACCGCCACATCCTTCCAACATACCCTTATGTGCAACGTCGGCAATTGGGTCGTTAGCGGACATCCGCACCCAGAGACCGCTCAGCTATGCGCAGCCATCCATTCCTCGACCACCGGGGCGACGCGATCGCGCCATTTGCTGCCGTTGAAGATGCCGTAATGGCCTGCGCCTTCGGCCATGTAATAGCGTTTCTGCGAGGCTTTCAGCCTTGGGCACAGATCGAGCGCAGCCTTGGTCTGGCCGAGGCCTGAGATGTCGTCGCGCTCGCCTTCGATCGCGAGCAGAGCCGTGTCAGTGATCTTGGTGATGTCAACCAGTTCGCCCTTGTGGCGGAATTCGCCGTTCGGGATCGAGTGCTTCTGGAACACTTCCTCGACCGTCTGGAGGTAAAATTCCGCGGTCATGTCGCACACGGCGCGATACTCGTCGTAGAAATCCTTGGTCGCCTGCGCGCTGTCATCATCGCCTGCCGTGAGATGCTTGAACATCTCGTAATGGCTCATCATGTGACTGCCGAGGTTCATGCTCATGAAACCGGCAAGCTGCAGGAAGCCGGGATAGACCCGCCGCCCCGCGCCGCGATGCTGCATCGGTACAGTCGCGATGACAGAGTGGCGGAACCATTCGATCGGGCGCTCCATCGCGAGGTTGTTGACCGTTGTGGGTGAGCAGCGCGTGTCGATCGGGCCGCCCATCATGGTGAGCGTCAGCGGCGTTGCCGGATCCTTGTGCAGGTTCATCAGCGCGGTCGCCGCGAAAGCCGGGACCGAAGGCTGGCACACCGCCATCATGTGCGGGCGGCTGCCCGGATCTTGCGCTTCCATGTACTGCAGGAAATCGATCAGATAATCGATGTAATCATCGAGATCGAAATGGCCTTCATGCAGGGGCACGGTCTTCGCATCGGCCCAGTCGGTGATGTAGACCTCGGCGGATTCGAGCATTCGCTGCACCGTACCGCGCAGAAGGGTCGCATAGTGGCCGCTCATGGGCGCAACGATCAGCAATTTCGGCCTTGCGTGCGTGCGCTGACCGTCAATGACGTCCACACCTTCGACCTTGAAGCGCTTCAGGTCGCCAAACGGACGGTTGAGCACCGTCGATTCGATCACGGGGCGGATTTCACCATCAACAGCGACTTCGGTGATGCCGAAAGCGGGCTTGCCGTAGTTCGCAGTCGCATGGGCAAACACGTCGAGCGCGCTCGCGGCCATCGGGCCAAGGCCGGTGTAGCCCCAGGGGTTGGCCGGGTTGCTCAGCATTTCTGCGCTGATTGAGGCCCAGGCGCTGGCGGAATTGAGCCAGCTGCGCTGGAGTTCATAGGCGTGATAAAGCAATGCGAAGTCCCCTGCTTTCTTGTGTATTTCGCGCCTCTTTGCGGGCGATTCCGACCTTAAGTGGGCCTTTATTCGCCATGTTGCAATGCACAATTGCGGTTTCCGTATCGAAACTGCACAGCCAGGAACGGGGATTTTCGCCGATTTTGCAGGTGTAATTCGCAGGCGTAGTCGCTACGTCTGATAAGCAATGGATGGAAAATCGGGAAAAATGGTCGGGGTTGTGGGTCAGGATAATGCGGAGAAGTCTCCGTCGCTGACAGGCGAAGAGGCCGCCAAGGCGGCGGCAGATGCAGTGCATCTGCTGAAAGGGGACGAGGAGCCGGACTCCTCCGAACAATCGGATGAGAAAGCCCCCAAGGCCAAATCGCTCGGACCGCTCAAGATGATCTTTGCGACGGCGGCGCAATATCCGACGCAGATCATGCTCGCGCTGGCCGCTTTGCTGATTACCGCGGGCGTGACATCGCTTGCCATGCCATATGCGCTCAAGCTGATAGTCGACCGCGGGTTTGGGGCAGAAGGCGAAATCGGACGCTGGTTCCGGTATCTTCTGTTGCTGGTTTGCGTGCTTGGCGTTGGCACCGCGCTGAGGTTCTACTTTGTCAGCTGGATCGGGGAGCGGGTGGTCGCCGATATCCGCCAGAAAGTGCAGCGCAACCTGCTCCGGCTTGCCCCGGCCTTCTACGAGGAGAACAGCCCCAAGGAAATCTCCAGCCGGATGACCAGCGATACCGCAATCATCGAGCAGGTTGTCGGGACTACGGTCTCGGTTGCGCTTCGCAATATTATCGCTGGAATCCTGGGCACTGCCTTTCTGTTCTGGCTCGCGCCTCAGCTTGCGGGTTACCTGCTGATTGCCATCCCCCTCGTCATCATGCCGATTGCCATTTTCGGGCGGCGCTTGCGGTCCATCTCTCGCACCAGTCAGGACCGCGTGGCCGATGTCGGCGCGATGGTGACAGAAGTCCTTGGTGCGATGAAGATTGTTCAGGCATTTGGTCAGGAAGACCGCGAAGGCTTGCGTTTTGCCGATGCTGCGGAAGAGACTTTCCGCGTGGCCAAGCGCCGCATCCTGATCCGTGCGTTGATGACGGCGGCACTGATCACGCTCATCTTCGGGGCCATCACGATCCTGATGTGGCGCGGCGCGATGCTGGTCGTATCCGGGGAGTTGACTGGCGGTACGATCGCCTCTTTCATTTTCGCGTCCGTGATTGTCGCCGGCGCATTCGGGGCGCTGACCGAAGTCTATGGCGACCTGTTGCGCGGAGCAGGCGCGGCAAGCCGACTGGACGAGCTGCTCAACGCCAAGCCGACGATTGCGCCGCCTGCGCGGCCTGAAAAGCTGCCGGTGCCGCCGCGTGGCTCGCTGTCATTCCGCAATGTGACTTTTCGCTATCCGACCCGGCCCGAGGTCCCGGCACTGAAGAATTTCTCGCTGGAGATCGAACCGGGCGAGACCGTTGCGATTGTCGGCCCCTCGGGCGCGGGCAAGTCGACCATCTTCCAGCTGGCGGAGCGGTTCTACGATCCGCAGGCAGGCACCATCAGGCTTGATGGGGTGCCACTTGCCAAGGCTGATCCGGCAGAGATCCGCGCGCGCATGGCCTTCGTGCCGCAGGACGGCATCCTGTTCAGCGCCAATGCGCGGGACAATCTGCGCTATGGCAAATGGGATGCCAGCGACGAGGAAATCTGGGAAGCGGCGCGCGCTGCCAATGCAGAAACCTTCCTGCGCGGCCTGCCTGACGGGCTCGACACATATCTCGGCGAAAGCGGCACACGCCTTTCAGGTGGGCAGCAACAACGCATCGCGATTGCGCGCGCGCTGCTGCGCGACACGCCGATCCTGCTGCTCGATGAAGCGACCAGCGCGCTCGATGCAGAAAGCGAGCAGCTCGTCCAGCAAGCGCTTGACCGGCTGATGGCCGAGCGCACCACCCTGGTGATCGCACACCGCCTCGCCACGGTGCGCAAGGCCAACCGGATCGTGGTGCTCGAGGATGGCGAAATCGTCGAGCAAGGCACCCATGGCGAGCTGGCAGAGGCCGGCGGGCTTTATGCGCGCCTTGCCGCTCTGCAATTCGCCTCAAGCGAAGCCGCCTGAGGCGGAAGTTCCGTGCCGTTCAGCTGTGGTTGATCGACCAACTGCATCAGTTTCCGACGAATAACAGCGCTTTGCCGCCTCTTATCGCTAAGCGATCGGCTTTGAATGGCGTGTTTGCGGTGTGCACACTGATTGATGGGACAATGATCGTGACAAGAACTTTCCTCGCGGCTGGCGCCAGCGCGCTTGCGCTCGTAGCTGCCAGCCCGGCGCTCGCTGGCCCTGGCCCTGTCTCCGGGTCTATCTCTGGCCACGACCACGGCGAACCCGTGCATGCCCAAGCCGAGCGCAGTGTAGCCGACACGCCGGACGCTGGAGCCCGCGCATTTCCGACAATGGACTTCGGCTCCTGGGGGGTTGCCCTCGACATGCTTGATAGCTCGATTGAACCGGGCGACAATTTCAATTCCTATGTCAACGGTCTGTGGATCGCACAGAACGCAATTCCGGCCGACCGCCAGCGCTTCGGCGCATTCGACCTGCTGCAGGAGAAATCCATTGTCGATGTCGAGACATTGGTCGCGGACCTTGTCGCGTCCGATCCCGCGCCCGGCACCGCTGCGCGGCGCATCGTCGATTCCTATAACGCCTATCTCGATACCGGCGCGATCGATGCGTCAGGTCTAGCGCCCGCGCAGCCCTATCTCGCGGAGATATTTGCCGCCCCGGATCTCGCGCGCCTTGCCGAACTGTTCGAAACACCCGGGTACCCTGCGCTGGTGAGTGCGGGCGTCACTGTCGATGCCCTTAACCCAACCCAGCATGCTGTCTCGATCGGCTTTAGCGGCATGGGTCTGCCTGATCGCGACTATTATTTGGTCGAATCCGAGAGTAATTTGCGGGTCCGTGCGGCCTATCTCGACTACCTGACCACCCTGCTGACAGCCGCTGGCTATGAAGCACCGCGCGCTGCGGCGGAGGCGGTCTATGCGTTTGAACACAAGGTGGCGGAGCTTGAATGGGCGCGCCAGATCCTGCGCATTCCGAAACTCACATATAACGAGCTTTCGCCGGAACAGCTGGTCGAGCTTGCGGGTGGCTTCCCGATCGAGAAAGTGCTGGCAGCAGGCCGGTTCGATACGCAGGAGCGCTTTCTTGCTCCGCAAATTCCGCCCACTGCTGAAGAGATTGCAGAGCTTGGTCTGACGCAGGAACAGCTCGGCATGATTGGCGGCGGCCTGCCAGCGATGATGCACTTGCTGACAGAGACGCCGCTCGCGACACTCAAGGCCTATATGGCCGCGCGCTTTCTCTCCAGCAATGCTGACATCCTTTCAAGTGAGCTCGATGCCGCCAGTTTTGACTTCTCAGGCCGCGCAATTGCGGGCCGTGAGGAGCAGCGCGCGCGCTGGAAACGTGCGATCAGCGCGGTTGAAGACCAACTCGGCGAGCAATTGGGTGCGCTCTATGTCGAGCGCTATTTCCCGCCGGAAAGCAAGGCGCGAATGAACGCGCTGGTCTCCAATCTCAAGCGCGCGATGGCAGGGGCGCTCGACGAGAATGAATGGATGACCGAGGCAACGCTTGCAGAAGCCAAGGCCAAGCTCGACGGATTTGTTGCCATGATCGGTTACCCCGAGGAGTTCGAGACCTATGACGGTTTGGCAATTACCTCTGACGATCCGCTTGCCAACCGCATCAACACGATCCGCTGGAACATGCATGATGCCCATGCCAGGCTCGGTCAGCCGGTCGATCCAAGCGAGTGGGGGATGCTACCGCAGACGGTCAACGCCTATTACTCGCCGTTGACCAACCGGATCGTGTTTCCAGCCGCAATCCTGCAGCCGCCCTTCTTCAACGCAAGCGCTGATCCGGCGGTCAATTATGGCGGTATCGGCGCGGTAATCGGCCACGAAATCGGCCACGGTTATGACGATCGCGGTTCGCAATATGATGCGCAAGGCGCCTTGCGCAATTGGTGGCAGAAAGAAGACCGTGAGGAATTTGAAGCGTTCGCGGCGCGCATGGCGGAGCTCATCGAGGCCTATTGCCCGGTCGACAGTCCCGAAGGCCCGGTGTGTCTGCGCGGCAAGCAGTCGATGGGCGAAACGCTGGGCGATGTTGTTGGCCTGCAGATGGCCTATCGCGCCTATCGCCTTTCGCTGAATGGCGAGGAGGCACCGGTTATTGACGGCTTGACCGGCGATCAGCGCTTCCTGCTCGGGTTTGCGCAGATCTGGCGCGGAATGGAGCGCGAGGAAAGCTTGCGCGACCGGTTGATGACCGCGGTTCACCCACCTGGAGAATTCCGCCTGAACAATGCGGTGCGGCATCTTGATGCCTGGTATGATGCATTCGGCGTGACGGAAGGGCATGCGCTCTATCTCCCGCCTGAAGAACGCATCCGGATCTGGTAGTGATCGTGGGCGGCCCAGTCCTAATACGAGATAAGAATTGACTTGAGGCACCCATACCTCAAAGGGCAAGCCTCATGGACCTGCTACAACTTCTCCTGATTGCGATCGTGCAGGGAATCTCCGAATTCCTGCCAATCTCATCATCCGGTCATCTGATCCTGATCCCCTACCTGACCGAGTTCCGGGATCAGGGACCGTTGATCGATGTCGCAGTGCATGTGGGCTCGCTGCTCGCGATCATCATCTATTTCTGGCGCGATGCCTGGGGGCTGGTGCGCGGTGGCCTCTCCAATGTCGGGCTGGCTGATGACCCGCATCAGAAGAGCCTGTTCTGGTGGATCGTCATCGGCACGATACCGGCGATTCTGCTGGGAGGCGCATTCTACGCGTTTGATGTGCTCGACAGCTTTCGTTCAACCACGCTCGTTGGCATCAACCTGATTGTCTTCGGCATTCTGCTCGGCCTCGCCGACCAGATTGGACGTCAGGAGAAGACCTATGAAGAGCTCACTTTTCGCGATGCCTTGCTGGTCGGTCTCGCTCAGGCCCTCGCGCTGATACCCGGAACCAGCCGGTCCGGAGTGACCATGACGATGGCGCGTGTGCTGGGCTACCAGCGGGTTGAAGCGGCTCGGTTCTCCTTCCTGCTTTCGATGCCGGCGGTTGCAGGCGCGGGCGTGCTGATCGCCTTCGATCTCGCCGACGCGACAGCAGGGATGCAAACGGATGCTTTGATCGCGGGGGCGCTAACTTTTGTCTCCGCATTTCTGACAATGGCGTTCCTCATGAACTTCCTCAGGAAAGCCTCGATGATGGTGTTCGTCGTCTACCGCGTTTTGCTGGGAGCAGGCTTGCTGCTCTTCTTTTAGGGTAAACGCACCTACTGGGCTGCCGGAACCAAATGTTGCCGCGGCGTGTTATGGTCATGAAGCAAACAAGGACCACGCAGCCATGGCACTTCTGGTGCTGATATTGATGGGAAGCCTGATCGGCTGGATTGCCACAATCATTGTGCGCATCGAAGATCGCGCGGGCATTCTCAAGCATATCGCGATCGGCGTGACGGGTGCGCTTGTAGTGGGCTTGTTCGCCAATGGCGGAGCGTTCATGGGGGGCTTGAATGCGGTTGCCTGTGTTGCCGCATTGGCAGGCGCGAGCGCTCTGCTCGCCGGATTTGTTTTCCTGCAGCAGCGCACCCAGTCAGAGTAAATCGTCAGACAGGCTTTGCGCCGCTGCCTCTACCGCCGCGCAGCAGATATTCCTGCGTTCCGCGGTGCAGCACGTTGTCGACATCGATCACTGCTGAGTTGGCGTAGGTAAACGCAGGCGAGAGATTGCGATACAGTCGGTCAAAATCGCGCTCTACCGTCTGCCGGTACAAATCCTCGAAACTTTCGATCACGAAATAGGTCGGCTGGAGATCGCTGATGACGTAATCGGTGCGCATGACGCGGTCGACATTGAGCATGATGCGATTGGGACTTTTCGCTTCGGTGGCGAATACGACCTCGGTGGGCCCTGACAGGATGCCTGCGCCATAGGCACGGATATCGTCGGGCGCTTCTTCGATCAGGCCGAACTCGACCGTGTACCAGTAAAGCGAGCCCAGCGCTTTCAAGCGGTTGTAGCGCATCGCCTTCCACCCGGCGCAGCCATATTCCTGCATATAGTCGGCGAACACCGGGTCGGTCAGCATCGGCACATGCCCGAACACATCGTGGAACACGTCAGGCTCCTGAATGTAGTCGAAGGTTTCGCGCGTGCGGATGAAATTGCCCGCCGGGAAGCGGCGATTGGCCAGATGCCAGAAGAACACGTGATCGGGGATCAGCATCGGAACCGGCACCACGCTCCACCCGGTGAGCGCGGTCAGCTCTTCCGACATGGCTTTGAAGTCCGGTACGCCGCCGCGCCCTAGATCTAGCTTGTCGAGGCCAGCCACAAAGGCACTGGCTGCGCGACCTGGCAGCACCTCCATCTGGCGCGCGAACAGATCGTCCCAGATAGCGTGCTCTTCCGGGGAATATTGCGTTTGTGCCGGCTCAAGCCAGTCATCACCGACATGCGCAGGCTTTTTCAGCGGCGCGGTAAAGACATCCGCCGGCAAATCGGGCAGGACAGTGTAATCCTGAGTATCGGTCGTGATCGTGGCCATAGTTTCAATTGCAACCATATCAGGATGCGTGGGCTGTGACTAGAGAGGATATGCGGATGGGAAAGCGGGACGAGAAGCTCAAGCGCAAGGAATATGAGGAACTGCTGGAGCCGCTCGAAGAGGAGCTTGTAGCGATGGCGCGCTGGGTTCGCGCGACCGGGCAGCGGATCGTGGTGCTGTTCGAAGGACGCGACACGGCGGGCAAGGGCGGCGCGATCCGTGCGGTCAGCCAGCGGCTCAATCCGCGCCAGTGCCATATCGTCGCGCTTTCCAAACCGTCCGAGGACGAACAGACGCAGTGGTACTTTCAGCGCTATATCAAGCATTTGCCCAGCGCAGGCCAGATCGTGCTGTTCGACCGCAGCTGGTACAATCGCGCTGGCGTCGAAAAAGTGATGGGCTTTGCCGATGACGCGCAGGTGGAAGCTTTCCTCAAGCAGGCCCCGGTGTTTGAACAGCAGCTCGTCGATGACGGGATCTTGCTGTTCAAGTACTGGCTGACGACCGATCAGGACAATCAGGAAGAACGCTTGCGCGAGCGGCTTGAGGATCCACTCAAGCGCTGGAAGCTCTCGCCGATCGATCTGGCTGCGCGGGGCAAGTATCAGGCCTATACCGATGCGCGCGAAGCGATGCTGGCCGCCACGCACACGGACCATGCGCCGTGGACGCTGGTCGATTTCAACGATCAGAAACGCGGGCGGCTGACGCTGGTGCGCGATTTGCTGGATCGGTTGCCGGACACGCGGATCGAACCTCCGCCGCTGGACTTCCCCGAGCTTGGGCATGAGCCGCTTGAGGAGACCTATGGGGTACTGAAGCCGATTGAGGATTATCCGATGGACTAGGGTTTAACAATAAAGTGGCGGCAGCCAAAGGGCGACCGCCCGCCGGCCGTTAGGCCGCCCCCTCGGAGGCGTCCGCGCAGCGGACTGGCTGCGAGAGAGAGCGCTAAACGTCGGAGGGCGCGGGTGGCGATGGCTGTAATACTAAAGCGTGGCCGAGGCCTTCACGCACTGCCGCCCATCGCTGTCAAAAGTGCCAAGCTCCAGCCCTGCGTCATTCCTGCGCATGGCCAGATGCAGTGGCTCATCCGCGATCGCAGGCGAAACGGCGCGGAAGTTGAACGTCTTCAAGCAATTGTCGCCATATTCGCGCTCAGCCATCTGCATCAGCAGGCTCGCCATCAGCGGGCCATGCACGACCAGCCCGCGATAGCGCTCAACGTTGCGCGCATAGGGCAGATCGTAGTGAATGCGGTGTGTGTTGAAGGTCAGCGCGGAATAGCGGAACAGCAGTCGCGGATCGGGCGTGATCGTTCGGTGCACGTCCCACGCTGACGGATCGAAAGTTCCGTCAGACGGCTCGGGCGGCGACAGCGGCGCGTCCGGAGCGACGGCATCGCGATAGACCAGCGTCTGCATCTCGTGGATCGCTTCTACGCCATCGGCACGCGTGAAATGTTCGACAGTCACAAACCCGAGCGGGCCGGATGAACCCTCTTTCTCCGCAATCGAGACGATGCGGCTGACGCGCTCGATTTGAGCGCCGATACGCAGCGGCTCGAGGAATTCGATCTCGCTCGCCGCCCACATCCGGCGTGGCAGCGGGATCGGCGGAAAGAAGCTTTGCGGGGTGTCATCGCGCAAAGGGTGGCCATCATCGCCAAGCGCCGCAGACGGGGCCTCTGGAGTGCCAAGTACGAAGTGGACCCCCTGTGACATGATCCCGTCATCCGGAGCCAAAAGGTCGAAGGTCGCGAGCCAGCGTGCGGCAAGCGCCTCGTCCAGCCTGTCTCTCGACACGGTCTCGCGCCCGATCCACGCCGACCATGTGTCCGTATCTTGCGCCATCATGCGCCCCCTTACTTAGAACCCCCGTCACTCAAGCCGACGACCCCAGCATCAACCAGCCGCCCGATCTCCCCTGAGGACAGGCCCAGCCTTTCAGCGAGTACTTCTTCACTATGCTGGCCGAGATAGGGCGCAGGTTGCGGATCGCCTGCTTCGCGGCCCGGCATGTTTGCGAAGCTGCGCGTTGCGGGATATTCAAAGCCCGACGGGTTGGCAGGAGAGGGTCCGAACAGCGGGTTGTTCGTGACCAGCTCCGGATCGTTCGCGGCTTCATGTGCAGTGCGGTAGCGCTCGAAGGTGCAGCCCTGAGCGGCCATGCGCTTGGTCAGTTCGGCATAGTCATGGCTCGCTGCGACGGATTGGAACATCTCGAACAACCGGTGTCGGTGGGCAAAGCGCGGCTCGTCTCCCGAGGAGAAATCAACTCCGAGTTCGGTCTCAAGCGAGGCGATGCGCTCTGCCACATCGAACGCTGCGATCAGCCCGTCCCATTGCTTGGGGGTAAGCGCGGCAACCATGAAGCGCTTGCCGTCCTTCGAAAGGAAGTCCCGCCCGAATGCGCCCCAGATCGCATTGCCCAGACGCTCGCGGTCTCTCCCCCGGTAAAGCATCTCGGCCATTCCGCCCGAATTGGCGAGCGTGCCGATCGCGACATCGCCCAAGGGCACGCGCACTTCGCTCCCTTCGCCGGTCATGTCGCGGTGGCGCAGCGCGGCAAGCAGCGCGAAAGCGGAATAGGCGCCGGTGATGAAGTCCCAGGCGGGCATCACCTGGTTGATTGGCGGTGCAGTGTCCGGGTCCCAGTCTTCGGGGCCGGTCATCAGAGGATAGCCCGAGGCTGCGTTGACGGTGAAATCCATCGCCTGCCGTCCGTCATGCCAGCCCATGATGCGCAAGGACACCATGTCGGGACGCCCTTGCTCAAGCACTGAATGCTTGAGGAAGCTGTGTTCGGGTAGATTGGTGATCAGCTGCCCTGTCTTGCGGGCGAGTTCCACGCATAGCTCCCGCCCCTCCCCTGATCGCAGATCGAGCGCGACGGACTTTTTCGCGCGGTTGAGGTTCTCCCAGCTCAGCGAGCGGCCTTCTCTGGTCAGCATGAAGCGGTCGTAATCGAGTCCGCCTGCCACGTGATCGACGCGGATGACCTCAGCGCCCATCTGCCCGCAATAGAGGCCCACCGTGGGCGATGCGACGAAGCTGGAAACTTCGATCAGCGAAAGGCCCGACAGGAGGTTATACATTCTCGAAGTTCCGCAGCATTTGTTTCGCGATCACGAGTTGCATGATCTGCGTCGTGCCTTCGTAGATGCGATAGATGCGGGCATCGCGGTAAAAGCGCTCCGCCTCGTATTCAGCGAGATAGCCCGCGCCGCCATGGATCTGGACACAGCGATCGGCGACCCGGCCGCACATCTCGCTGGCGAACATTTTCGCGCTGGCGCACTCGACAATCGCCTTGCCTTCGTTCGCCTTGGCCGCTGCATCTCGCAGCATGCATTCAGCGGCATAAAGCTCGGCCTGACTGTCCGCGAGCATCGCCTGGATCAGCTGAAAATTGGCGATAGGCTCGCCGAAGGCCTTGCGTTCGGTCGCATATCTGGTCGCGGTCTTGAGGATGCGGCTGGCATAGCCGCAGCTCGCCGCAGCGACTGAAAGCCGTCCGTTGTCGAGGCTCTGCATCGCGGTCGCAAAGCCCTTGCCTTCTTCCCCGCCGAGCAGAGCGTCGCCATCAACCTGCACGTCATCCATGTAGATATCACAGATGTTGGAGCCATCCTGCCCCATCTTCTTGTCAGGCTTGCCGACCGAGATACCCGGCGTATCCATCGGCACCAGAAATGCGCTGACGTGCGCGTTCTTGGGCAGCGCCGCATCATGGGTGCGCGCCATGATCAGCGCGAGTTTCGCTTGCCCTGCATTGGTGATGTAGCGCTTGGAGCCATTCAGGACATAGCCATTGCCATAGCGTTTTGCGGTCGTCGCCATCGCAGCGGAATCGCTGCCCGAACCCGGCTCGGTGAGGCCGAAGCAAGCGATCTCGCCGCTCGCGATGCGCGGCAGCCAATGCGCCCTTTGCGCCTCGGTCCCGCTGTTCTTGATGGCGCTGCACACCATGCCGAGATTGATCGAGATGATCGAGCGATAGGCCGGATGCGCTTGCGCGAGCGTGCGGATCGATTCGACATATTGCGGGATATTCATGCCAGCCCCGCCGAACTCCTCCGGCGTGGTCAGGCCAAACATGCCCATTTTGCGCATTTCGCTGAGGATGTCGTCCGGAACGCAGCCCTGTTCGAGCACTTGCGGCTCAGCCGGGATCAGCCGTTCATGGACATAGCGATCCAGCTGGCTGAGGAACTGCGCGAAAACCTCTGCGTCCATCCCGCCGGTATCGGTAATTGCCTGCGCTGGCGTTGCCATGCTGCTCGCTCTCCCTGCTCACATTGTCATGAGCGTCTCTGCCGTGGAAGATGCTACGGCGCAATGGGTGGCGGCTTGAAACTAGTTTTCTTTCGGCTCTGCTGGCGCAGGTTTCTGGCCAGGCCTGCCTGCTGCGATCATTTCCTCGGCTTCTGCAAGGGCCTGCGCTTCATCAGGCGTTGTGGGACCGGGCGGCACCGGCTCGTTGCCACATGCACAAAGCAAAAGGGCGAGCCCGCCAAGGCCCGCCCTCAATACCTGCGTGCGACTGGCGAGTGCCGGACGCCTCACCGGATTACTCACCGGCAGCTGCTGCGGCTGCTTCTGCCGCAGCGATGACGTCTTCTGCATCGTCCGCCGCCGTCGTGGCCTCCTCCACCGTTACCGGTGCGGGCGTTTCCGCCTCAGACATCGCGCCGTCATCGGCGACCGGCTCTTCGTCGACTCCTGCAAGCGCCTCTTCAGCGGGCATCTCTACAGATTCTGCTTCCGCTTCCGATGAAGCATCATCCGAGCTGCCGCACGCAGCAAGAACGAGCGCTGCGCCTGATACGATTGCGAATTGAGCGAATTTCTTCATTGCTTGTGATCTCCGATATCCAAGTTCCGCAAGTGAGCGGCCGGCTGCGGTTTAGCCTCCCCGTAGGTCAGTCGCCAAGCCACAACGTGATTTTCCCCACCGCGCGCCGCAGCCGCGCAACCGTTCGCCGAACGGCGTCGCAGGATCGTGGCGTGAGTTTGTCAGACTATTGCAGCAGGTGCCCAGACTTGTCGCGCTTGGTGGCGAGATAGCGGACATTATGCGGGTTGTCCGGGAGCTGGTGCGGCACCCGTTCTGCCACCTTGATCCCCGCATTGGCAAGCGCGTCAACCTTGGCCGGATTGTTGGTCATCAGTCGGACTTCGTCGACGCCAAGCAGCTCCAGCATCCGTGCGGCGGTCGCGAAGTCACGCGCTTCATCGGGCAAGCCCAGCCGCTGGTTCGCTTCAACCGTGTCGTATCCCTGGTCCTGCAGCTGGTAAGCGCGCAGCTTGTTGACGAGGCCAATCCCGCGTCCCTCCTGGCGCAGGTAAAGCAGCACGCCCCAGCCGCCGTCTTGCGCTTGCTCTGCCATTGCATGGAGCGAGGCGTCCAGCTGCGGGCCGCAGTCACATTTGAGGCTGCCCAGCACGTCGCCTGTCAGACATTCGGAATGGAGGCGGACAAGCGGGATTCCAAAGCCATGGCCGCGCCCGATCACCAGCGCGATATGTTCGCGCATGTCTTCTGTGCTGCGGAAAGCGATAATCTCGGCTTCTTCGCTGGCGGTTACGGGCAGCTTCGCCCGGCTGGCGATAGTCAGAAGGCCGGTGTCGCTGCGGGCGGCGACATCGCTTGCGGTTAAAGTGTGCGCTTCGCCTGCACTCGCGGGTTCTACCAGAAATGCTGGCAGAATTCCGGCTATCCGCGCAAGCTCGAGGGCTGCTTCGGCGACATCGCACCATTCCAGCAGTTCCGCTCGGAATGGTCCTTTCATGGGGTAGCGCAGGTCCAGGGAGGGGTCGGCCGCCGCCCGCGCCGTCTCGAGCGTGAACGCCTCGCCAGCACGAATCAGGACCGGCGCGTGTGGGGCGGCCGCCTCGCGTTGATTGGAGAGTTTGAGCGTTGCGGCTCGAGCCGCAGATATCAGCATGGCCTCGCTCGTCGCCTTGGCCGCAATCGCCGTCTCCGCCGGCAGCAATGTGATCGGCAAAGCGCCTTCACGAACAAACCGCAGCGGCCAGCCATGCCGCAAGGCATCGACCGCCTGCGCCGCGCGGCGCTGTGGGGAAACCGAGGCTGTATCCTCGTTCAGAGGTCGAACTCCGTGATCAGCGGAATATGGTCACTGGGCTTTTCCCAATCTCGTGCATCTTCGCGCAAGTGGTGGCCGGCCGCTTGTCTGGCAAGCTCCGGGCTGGCCCACATGTGGTCGAGCCGCCGCCCGCGGTCATTCGCCTTCCAGTCCTTCGCGCGGTAACTCCACCAGCTGTAATAGCGCTCTGGGTCCGGCACGAACTCGCGCCCGAGATCGACCCAGCCATGCGCATCCCTGAAGCGATCGAGGGTTTCGACTTCAATCGGCGTGTGGCTGACAACCTTGAGCAATTGCTTGTGGTTCCAGACATCGCTTTCCAGCGGCGCGATGTTGAAATCGCCTACGATCAGGGTCGGGCGGTCAACAGCATCGGCCCAGCGCGTCATTCGTTCGAGAAAATCGAGCTTCTGCCCGAATTTCGGATTAACCTCGCGGTCCGGCTCGTCGCCGCCCGCAGGCACGTAGACGTTTTCCAGGATCATACCCTGGCCCGGCCCGAGCAATTCCACCCCGACATGGCGCGCTTCGCCATTGTCCTGCCAGTCATGGCGGCTGAATTCCTTCAGCGGAATCCGGCTGATCGTGGCAACACCGTGATAGCCCTTCTGGCCATGGATCGCCTGATGCTCATAGCCCAGCTTTGCCAGCGCTTGAGCCGGGAACTGCTGCTCCTGACACTTGATTTCCTGCAGGCAGAGGACATCAGGTTGCTCTTCGGCAAGAAAGCGCTCGACGATCGGCAGTCGCAAACGGACCGAGTTGATATTCCAGGTAGCGATAGAAACCATGAGGGCGGGATAGGGTCGTCCTGCACTGTTGTCTATCGCTCTAGGTGACCAGAATGGGTTGTCGGACCAATTCTTGGTCACGGCAGTCAAAGGCCGACTGGCCGTCGCGCCTTATGGCGCGGAAGCCAAGCGCACGGATGCGAGTGACGACGTTTGAGGCAAAACAAAAAAATCTACTAAAAAACCCCCGTCCCGGGGGCATTGGGACGAGGGTTCTTCATGAGCGTTCGTCACGCTTGGGCAAGCCAGTTCGTGGTTCTGCGAGCAACAGGGGGGAAACCCGCTTTCCCTCTGACTTGTTGAGATAAATTACGCCTTTTTCGCTTTCGCGTAAATGAACAACGGCGCGCTTTTGTCGTATTCCTACAACCAGCTACCGTCCAAGCGTTCAGCGCGGACGACGAGACGATTGGCGCGGATCGCGGAAGGTGAAGGCATCATCGCTCACCGCGACTCCATATCGGTGATTCCTCAAGCGTACGGTCGTACGATAGTTTTGTGCATCCAGCGCCACCCAGTTGGTGAGTTGAAGGCCTCCCGGTGCTGTCGCGCTGCGTACGAAAATCATGGTGATCGTGCCGAATTCCGGCCGGCTCGGATCACGCACTTCGATGCTGACGACATCAGGATTGTTGGTCGGAACCAGTTTGCCATACTTGGAGACGTCGCGATCGGGATCCAGCAAGGCGCCCAGCGGAGAGCGACGGATCGGCCAGCGCTGGACCTGGTCCACTTCGTAGTCGACGAGGTAAAGCGAACGCCCGTTCGAGACGACCAGCATCTGCGCATCGTCCTGGTACTGGAAGCGGATCTTGCCCGGGCGCTTCAAGGTCAATTGGCCGGCGACCGAATTGCCCATGCGGTCCGTCTGGGTGAAGTCTGCCTTCATGGTCGAGATGGCGCGCAGGGCCGTCACGGCGCGGTCGAGCTGAGCCTTCTCGGTGCTGGAATTGGCTTGCGCGTATGCCGGCGTGCTCAGCGTCGCTGCTGCCGGCAGCGCAAACGCCAACACTCCCGCTGCAGCAGCGAGCGCGGCATGCCTGATGTCTGGAAGTTTGATCATGCTTCGCGGTCTAGCGACGAAGCGTTGAACCGCAACTGAATTCATGGATGTCCCACCGTTCACACGGGGGGCAAGAAGATCACTTGATCTTGGCTTCCTTGAATTCGACATGCTTGCGAACAACCGGATCATACTTACGGAAAGTCATCTTTTCCGTGATGTTGCGCGGGTTCTTCTTCGTCACGTAGTAGAAGCCCGTGTCTGCGGTCGAGACGAGCTTGATCTTGACGGTTGCTGGCTTCGCCATGACGGTTTCCTAAAATCGAGTGAGGCCACATGCGGGCCGAAAATACAACGGCGACGCGCCCAAAAAATTTGGCAGCGCCGCCTTTCAGCGCGCGCAATTGGTCGATTCACACGGAAAAGTCAAGCTGCGAGAGTCACTTCGCGCGCGTGCGTCAGCCTACCAATCGGAGCGGCTGACCTTGCCGCGCTTCGCTTTGACTTCGCCGCGCGCCTTCTTGCTCTTGAGACGCTTTGTCTTGCCGACGCGGTTGACGCGGCTCTTGGCGCGCTTCTTGGGAACGCGGTGCGCGGCTTCCAGCAGCTCCGCGAGTTTCTCTCGCGCCTCCTGGCGATTCGCGTCCTGTGTGCGGTGCGAGCGCGCGGTAATCAGCAGGTCTCCGTTCGCGGTGAGCTTGCTGCCGGCAAGCGCGCGCAATCTTGCGAAGACCGGTGGAGGCAAACGCAACCGGTAGATATTGACGCGCAGCTGGACTTCGGTGGCAACCTTGTTGGCGTTCTGTCCGCCCGGGCCGGAACCGGCCAGGAAACTTTCCTCGGCCACAGCGTAGGCGCGGTCGAGCAGGCCTTCATCCATCAGTTTCAGCGGGCTTTCGCGCAGGTGGTTCAGGCGGCTCAGGTGCTGAGAGGCCAGTCCGGGCAAAGTCCTCAGGGAATGGCGCGTAAGCACTCACCGAACCCTTGCCCGGGCGAGCCATGTGAATGGCTTCGGCATGCAACATCGTGCGCGGCGCGCCCTTGTTCTGTCCGCGCACAGGACCGTAGACCGGATCGCCCAGCAGCGGCGTGCCGAGACCTTGCAAGGCGTGAACCCGAAGCTGGTGCGTGCGCCCCGTTTCAGGGCGGAACCGGATCAAGGATCGCTTGCGGTCTCCTTCGCTGATGGTCTCAAGCAATTCCCAATGCGAAACAGCGGGCTTGCCCTTCTTCGCTGCGATCATCCGCCAGCCTTTCTCGGCCGAACTGATCTTCGCAAGATTGAGTGCAATCGTGCCGGATTGCTCCTCGGGTTCGAAATCGATCACAGCGAGATATGTTTTGCCAACGAGCCGGTCCTCGAACGCCTTGTTGAAGCGCTTGAGCGCCTTGGGATTGCGCGCCAGCAGTAAGCACCCGCTCGTATCGGTATCGAGCCGGTGGACCGCCACCGGAGGCCGCTGAAAGCCGAGCTTCAGTTCCTCGATATGATCCCACAATGCTGGGCCGCCGCGCTTGGGGCGATCGACCGGAAGCCCGGCGGGCTTGTTGATGACGAGCGCTTCGCCGTCTTCGTAAAGGATTTCAATGGGGGACATACAATAATCCGTTCGCCCTGAGCCTGTCGAAGGGCCGGACTTCTTGTTCGGAATCGTCGCTATAAGAAATGCAGGGCTTCGACAAGCTCAGCCCGAACGGCATTCTTTCAGATCAATTCAGCCCTGAACAGCCCGCGAACCGCATTGCCTAGCCAGAAACCGCCCGCGAGATCATCGAGCGTCAAATCGGCCTCGCGCGCCTTGCCGCTTTCGATGAGCGAGCGCCGCAAGACGCCTGGCAGCAGGCCCAGCCCGGCAGGTGGAGTCAGCAGCGCGCCATCATCAGCGCGCACAAATATATTGGTGTAGCTTCCTTCTGTGACAAGCCCGTCATCACGCACGAGGATCGCTTCAGATGCGCCTTCATGCTGCGCCACTGCGAGCGCCTCCTCATAGAATGCACGGTCGGTTGTCTTGTGACGCAATCGCCAGTCCCCAGGTTCGACTGGCAGCGGCAGGGCAATCACGGTGACAGGTTCACTGGTTGCCTGTGGCATTGGTGCCGCTTCAAGCGCGATCTCGCCTCGGCGCGAGCCCAGTAGGCGGATTTTGCGCGGCGTTTCGAGATCGAAGCAAAGCGCCTGAATCTGGTTGCGCGCCGCATGGCGGTCAAACGCAAAGCCCAGCACCTCGGCGCTTGCCTTCATGCGCTCGAGATGCAGTTCGAGCAGTTCGATGCCGGTTTCCGGATCAAACCGCATGGTCTCGATCAGGTCAAACTGCGCTGCGCGATGCTCTGGCGAGGATCGCCGAGCAAACCCGGCTTTGACTTCGCTCTCGCGGCGCTCGGCCAGCGCCTCGCTATCCGCGACGATAGCAGATCCGACTCCCAATACGGCGGAGCCTTGTGCGTTCTCGATCGGGGTCAGGCGCAAGGTCCGGATTGCAACGTTGAACGCGGCATCTCCATTGGCATCAATCCGGCCCAGCGCACCGCAATAGGGCCCGCGCGCTGCACTTTCGTGCTGTGCGATCAGTTCCATTGCTCTGATCTTCGGCGCGCCGGTGATCGAGCCACAGGGGAACAGTGCGCGGACAAGGTCCATCGCCCCCTTGCCCGGGGCAAGCTTCGCGCTGACGGTTGAGACCATCTGATGGACGGTGGGATAGCTCTCGATGGCAAACGGTGCATCGACGTGCACACTGCCTGCCTCGGCCACCCGGCTGAGATCGTTGCGCATCAAATCGACGATCATGAGATTTTCGGCCTTGTCCTTCTCGGACGATGCGAGGTCCTCAGCCAGCGCTGAATCCTCTGCCGCGTCGCGCCCGCGCGGCCGCGTTCCTTTCATCGGCTTGACCCGTGCGGCACCGACTTGCAACGAAACGAACAGCTCGGGCGAAAGGCTGAGCAGATAATGCGAGCCATCGAACAGCACTCCGCCGTAGCCCGCCTGCGCTGCAGGGCGCAGCGCGGCATAGAGTGCGATTGGATCGCCGCGATAGGAACCGGCGAGGCGGTAGGTGTAATTGACCTGGTAGATGTCGCCTGCGCGGATCGCGTCCTGAAGCGCGACAAAGCCTGCTTCATATCCACCAGTGGAGAGCTGTGGCACGAGTGGACCGATGCTGGCCGTCCCGCTGCCGCCACTCTGTTCCAGCCATTGTGGAACCTGATCCGCTGCTATGATCTCAGGCGCATCGAACAGGCCGAGCCAGACCAGGGGGCCATCTGCGCCCGAACGTTCATCTGCCAGTCTTGCCAGCTTCGGTTCGAGCGCCAGGCCCGCTTCATAGGCGATATAGCCTGCCAGCGTTCCGCCAAGCTCCTTGTGTGCTCGTTCAGCACAGGCAAGCACGGTTTCAACATGCTCTGCGCGATAAGCAGTGAACACTTCGCGCGGGTTCGCAAACAGCTGCGCCGGAGCAGCGCCGCTCGCACGCGCATCATCAAGCAGGAGGAATGGCGATTTCTGACCCATCGCATTCTGCCTTAGCCACTTCGCGCGACAAGTCGAGAACTTGACCGCACGCCCCCCGTTGTTTCACTACGGCGGAAACGACTGAAGGGCGGAGACAAATACACCCATGAGCCAGATTTTCCTCGGACTCGCCAGCAATGGCGAGAAGCAATATCTCGATCTTGGCCGGGCCAACCGGCACGGTCTGGTTGCAGGGGCAACCGGCACCGGCAAGACCGTGACGCTGCAAGGCATGGCGGAAAGCTTTTCTGCCGCGGGCGTACCGGTATTCGTCGCCGACGTGAAAGGTGACCTTTCCGGCGTTGCGATGCCCGGCTCGCCCACCTTCAAGCACGCCGACAAGCTGGAAAGCCGCGCGAAGGAACTGGGCATGGACGATTATGCCTATTCGGATAACCCGGTCGTGTTCTGGGACCTTTATGGGGAGCAAGGCCATCCGATCCGCACGACGGTCTCTGAAATGGGCCCGCTGTTGCTATCGCGCCTGCTCGACCTTAACGACACGCAAGAAGGCGTGTTGCAAATTGTCTTCCGCCATGCCGATGAGAACGGCTTGCTGCTGCTTGATTTCGGTGATCTGCAAGCGGTGCTTGCCTGGGCGGCGGAAAACGCGAGCGAGCTTTCCGGCAAGTACGGCAATGTTTCAAAGCAATCGGTCGGCGCGATCCAGCGCCAGCTTTTGAGCTTCGAATCGCAAGGTGCGGATATGTTCTTTGGTGAGCCTGCGCTGGAAATCGACGATTTCCTGAAAGTGGACGAGCAAGGCCGCGGCAACATTAACGTGCTCGCAGCGGACAAGCTGATGCGCAGTCCGAAGCTCTATGCGACGTTCCTCTTGTGGTTGCTCGCAGAACTGTTTGAAAGCCTGCCTGAAGTGGGCGATCCGGAAAAGCCGAAGCTGGTGTTCTTTTTCGATGAAGCCCACCTGCTGTTCGATGATGCGCCCAAGGCGCTGGAAGAAAAGATCCAGCAGGTCGTGCGCCTGATCCGCTCCAAAGGAGTCGGCGTCTATTTCGTGACACAGAACCCGATCGACATTCCTGAAGAAGTCGCAGGCCAGCTTGGTAACCGGGTGCAGCATGCTCTGCGCGCCTTCACGCCGCGTGATCAGCGCGCGATCAAGGCTGCGGCTGAGACATTCCGCATCAATCCGGATCTCGATGTCGAGGAAGCGATTACGGAATTGAAGGTCGGCGAAGCGCTGGTTTCGACGCTCGACGATGACGGCGCGCCAACCATCGTCCAGCGCACGCTGATCAAGCCGCCGCGCTCACGGCTCGGTCCGGTCACCGCAAAGGAGCGGGCGATCATTCAGTCGATCAGCCCGGTCGAAGGCAAGTACGACACGGCGGTTGACCGCGAGAGCGCGGAAGAAGTGCTTGCGCAAAAAGCGGCTGATGCTGCCGCAACTGCGCAAGAAGTCGCTGAAAAGGGCGAAGAGGAAGTCAGCAAGCGTAGCCGAACGACCGCCAGCTGGTGGGAGAAGGCGGGCAAGGCAGGGATCAAGGCGGCTGCCGGCTCAATGGTCTCGATCGGCGTGGCGGCGGCACTCGGCAGGAAGTCGAGCGCAGATCCCGTGCGCACGGGTGCGAATGCGTTTGTCCGCAACGTGCTCGGCAGCCTGATGCGTTAAAGTCGATCAGCGCGCTGGCGGATCGGATCAAATCTGCATCAAAGCGGCAAGCGTAGCTCAGCGCTTAGGCCGCCGGTCTCGCGGTTGGCGAGCGTCAGCGTTCCGCCGTGCAACTCTGCCACAGCGCGAGCGAGCGTCAGGCCGAGGCCTGCGCCTCCAGTGGCTCGGTTTCGGCTGGTCTCGCCGCGCGCGAAGGGTTTGAGCAGGCCTTCGATGCGCTCCTCGTCAATGCCGGGTCCATCATCCTCGATCCTGAAGACAGCCTTCCCGTCTTCTTCAGCCACGCTGACTTGTGCAGACCCGCCATAGCGCACCGCATTGCCGATGAGGTTGCGCAAGGCGCGCCTCAGCCAGGTGACGCGCACCGCAGCGACCACGCGCGCGCCATCGACCATGGAGACAGGCTCGCCCATGTCTTCATACTCCTCGACCAGCGATGCGGCGAGCGCGGTGCAGTCGGTCCGTTCAGCGGGTTCGGTTGCGCGGCCAACCCGGGCGAGGTTGAGGATGTCGTCGAGCGAGGAAGTAAGCTCCTCAATGCTGTCTGCCATCCGCGCACGCTGCGCATCGTCAGGCACGTTCTCGATCCGCACGCGCAAGGCAGCAAGCGGAGTCTTGAGATCATGACCGATCGCGCCGAGCATGACGTCTTTTTCGTCCAGCAGAGCGGCGATACGCGTTTCCATCGCGTTATGAGCAGCAATGAGGCGGCGCATGTCGGCCGGGCCGGTTTCCTCGATCAACACGGTTTCACCCGGTCGCTGTGCGAAGTCGGTCAGGCGCGACGTGAGCTGCGCAAGCGGCCTTGTAAGCCTGCGCAAGGCAAAGAACATCGCCGCAAAAAGCACCGCGAAGATGACCAGTGTCTGCACCAGGATGCCGCCCAGAACCCCGCGATCGCGCTCCGGTTCAGGCACGCGGACAACCTGCCAGCGCCCGAATTCAGGGCGCTCAATCGCTGCGATGACGAGCCTGCGCCGTTCCCATCCAGGCTGTGCGATCCGCGGAAAACGCTCCACGCGTTCGCGGACAAAAAGATCGTCACCGGCCCGCTTGCGGGTCACTGCCAGGTTCCCTGCATTGATCCCCTGAGCTTCGAGAAGTTCGCGCAAGCGCACCTCGTATCGATTAATGCGATCGTCTCGAGCTATTGCGGGGGCATCTATCCGTCGCTCGATAGGTAAGCGCAAACGGCCGCCGTCATTGAACAATGCGCGACCTGCCCGGCGTGCTTCACCGCGCAGTCGAATCCGTTCAGCTCGCGGCGTTTCGCGCGCGATTACCACGCGCAGCGCTATCGCGTTGATCACTGCTTCTTCGCGGCGCTGCTCGGCGGCGCGGAACAGCAATGCCGCGGAAATGACCTGCGCCAGCAGCAAGGCGATGGCGAGTACCAGCATGACCTGGCCAAGCAGGCTTTTGGGCAGCAATCGGCTCATGCGAAGGTATCGGGTGCGACGCGCCGTACGTCAGCCGCAAAGCGGTACCCACCGCCGCGCACTGTCAGGATCAGCTGCGGGTTGCGCGTGTCGGCCTCGATCTTGCGGCGCAGGCGACTGATCTGGTTGTCGACCGCGCGGTCGAACAAATGCGCCTCGCGGCCCTGCACCATGTCGAGAAGGCGGTCGCGGTCAAGCACCTTGTTGGCATTGTCAAGGAAAGCGCGCAGCATACGAAATTCGGCGGTTGAAATGGGCACTGCGACCTCGTCCGGATCGGTCAGCTGCTGCTTGAAGGGGTCGAGGCGCCAACCATCGAACAGGTAATGGGCATTGTCTTCGATCGCGTTCTGCGCCTTGCCGCCGCGCCGTGCGCGCCTCAAGACGCTGCGGATTCGGGCGACCAGCTCGCGCGGCTCGAACGGCTTGACGACATAATCATCCGCGCCCACTTCGAGCCCGACGATCCTGTCAGTCGCTTCACCGCGCGCGGTCAGCAGGATAACCGGCAAGTCGCGCGTTTCGACAAGGTGCCGGGTCAAGGAAAGCCCATCTTCACCCGGCATCATGATGTCCGCAAGGACAAGGTCGGGCTTGAGTTGCAGCAGAAGGCTACGCGCCTTCGCCGCGCTTTCTGCTTCGTGCACGGTAAAGCCTTGGCCAGAAAGATACTCAGCGAGCGGCTCGCGCAGGCTCGCCTCGTCATCGACAAGCAGGATGGTATCGGAGCTTGTGTCACTCATGGTTGCATGTCTTGCCGCATTGCCAAGCGGGGCTCAAGCAGAGAGGGTGCCCGAACCCCGACCGGCTGATCGCAAAAGGCTGATCCGAGGGTTGTGATCAGCCCCGCGTTCAGTTGCTTCCGCGACGCTCCATCCGGCGCTCACCTTTGCGTTCCTTGCGCGCTTCCTTCGCGGCTTCGCGCTCTTCAGCGGTGATCGTGCCGGAGCCATCGGTGTCGGCGCGAGCAAAACGGGCTTCGACCGCAGCATCGAATTCAGCACGACTTACGGCCCGGTCGCCATCGGTGTCCGCGCGTGCCATCATCGCCATCGCCCCGCTCCGCCCGCCAGCCTTGCCGCGCATGCCCATGCTGCCCCGTTCGCCGCGCGCTTCGCGAGCTGCAGCAAATTCTTCTTGAGAGATGCCTCCGCTGCCATCGGTGTCGAGCCGGGCGAACATGGCGTCGCCGCGTCCTTCACGGCGCTCTGCCAGCTTGTCTTTGCGCGCGTCACGGGCTGCCTGCATTTCTGCTTGCGTCACTTCACCGTCGCCATTCGCATCCATTTTTGCGAAGCGCTGTGCCTGATGTTCTGCGCGATCGGCAGCATCAAGCACACCGTCGCCATTGGCGTCCATGCGCTCGAACATCTGCGCGCCATGCGCGCTCGCTTCATCCAGCGTCACTACGCCGTCACCATCGAGATCAGGATTGTGCTTGCCGCCGTGGTTGTGTGCAGTGGCAATCGACGCGCCTGCCAGCGCCAGCGCTGCGGCAGAAAGGGTGAGGGTCAATTTCGTCATGTCTCAAGCTCCTGGTGGATAGTTCGGGGAGCAGCAGCACCAGACCCGTCGGAGGGAGGGAGATCAAGGAGGATTTCTGGATCGGTGCCGCTGCTCTTGGAGACATGTTCTAAGCCCCGACTGTCGCAGGAATATCCCTGCGCGAGGCAAATTTGTCGCAAGTTGTATCAGATGCGGAGGGAGGTTCATTCCTGCGCAAGAGAGGCGAGGCTCAACCCGCTGCGGTCATACAGAAGACGTTGAGCTTGTTGCCGTCCGGATCGCGGAAATAGCCTGCATAAAACCCGTCATCGCCGCGCGGGCCGGGCGCGCCTTCGTCGGAGCCGCCGTGCGCGATGGCCACGTCATAGACCTTGTGCACTTGCTCTGGCGTTTCGACTTGCAAGGCGACCATGGTGCCATTGCCGACTGTGGCAGGCTTTTCATCGAACGGCTTGGTCGCAGCAATGCCCGGCGCGCCGCCCAGCTCGCCCCAGGCAATGAACGTGCCGAAATCCATCATGCGCCCGACACCGAATTCCTTCGCGATGGCATCATAGAACGCTGCCGCACGCGGCAGATCATTAGTTCCCAGGGTTACATATCCGATCATCGTATCTCTCCTTTCCGACTCGTGTTGGGCAGGAACATTACGTGAACACAAATGTACTTACAAGCGGGATCAGAGCGGAGCGCATTCCTGTTCAAGCCAGGCCAGGTCTTCCCCGGAAAGCCGCGGCGCGAGCAATTTACGCACTTCGGCATGATAGCTGTCGACCCATGCGATTTCGGTCGGAGTCAGCAAATCGCGATCGATCAAGCGGCGGTCGAGCGGCACGAAGGTGAGCGTTTCGAAGCCGAAATAGTCGCCTTCCGCCCCTTCGATCTCACGCTTTTCCGTCAGGATCAGGTTCTCGATCCGAATGCCGAAATGGCCTTGCTTGTAATAGCCGGGCTCGTTCGAAAGGATCATCCCCGCCATCAGCTCCTGATCAGTGCCTGCCTGTCCGCCAGCCGCCTTGGAAATGCGCTGAGGCCCTTCATGCACGGACAGGAAGCTGCCCACGCCATGGCCAGTGCCATGGGCAAAATCGACGCCTGCAGACCACAGGAACTGCCGCGCAAAGCTATCGAGCTGGCTGCCAGCTGTCCCGCTCGGGAAGACCGCTTGTGCAATCGCGATATGCCCCTTGAGTACACGCGTGTTGCGGTCGGTCATTTCTTTTGTGGGCTCTCCCGGTCCGATCCATACGGTGCGCGTGATGTCGGTGGTCCCGTCAGGATATTGTCCGCCTGAATCGACCAGGTAGATGCTCGATGGCGGGATCGGAATGTTGCTGTCTTCATCGACCCGGTAATGCGGCAAGGCAGCGTGCGGCCCAGCGGCGGAGATGGTATCGAAGGAAAGGTCGCGCAAATCGCCATGCTCTTCGCGGAACGCTCTCAGCTTGGCGGCAGCGGTGAGTTCGTCGACCATGCCCGATGGGCCTTCGCGGCTCAGCCAGCGGAGAAAGCGCGTGACTGCCGCGCCATCGCGCGCTTGCGCATCGCGATGCCCTTGCTGCTCGACCGGGTTCTTGATCGCCTTGGGCAGGATCGTGGGGCAGCGGTTGAAGCTGACTTGAGCGCCTGCTTCTTCGAGCAACTGAGCAATGGCAGCGACGCCGTAATCGGGATCGACCGAAACACGCTTGCCGGAAAGTTCGCTGAGCGCTTCAGAAAAGGCGTCACGTTCACGGATAGTCACTGCATTGCCGAGATGCTGGGCAAGCTCAGGCGTGACCTTTTCAGGCGCGATGAACAGATCTGCGGTCCCGTCATCTCGTGCGATCACATAGGATAGGGCGACCGGCGTGTGATCGACATCCGAACCCCGAATGTTGAGCAGCCATGCGATCGAATCAAGAGCGGAGACCACCGCAGCATCATTCCCGGCGGCCTTCAGCGCGTCCGCGATTTCAGCCCGCTTTTCAGCTGATGAGCGCCCGGCATGGTCTTGGGTATGGACGACGGCTACCGCGTCAGAGGGTTCCGGTCGGTCCTGCCACACGGCGTCGATTGGATTGCTGGCGGCGGGCACCAGCGTGACGCCAGACTTGCCCAGCTGTTTTTCTACCGCATCCACCCATTTGCGGGTGTGGAGCCACGGATCGTAGCCAATGCGCGCGCCTTCGCCTGCATTTGCCGCAAGCCAGCCACCGATCGTTTCCTTGGGAATGGAGCAATAGTTGAAGAGATTGCCATCGACTTGCTCGCGCACCTGTACGGTGTAGCGTCCGTCGACAAACATCGCGGCCTTATCAGCAAGCACAACCGCGCTGCCTGCGCTTCCCCCGAATCCCGTCAGCCATGCCAACCTTTGCGCGTAGGCACCGACATATTCGCTGACATGTTCGTCACTGATTGGAACGACAAAACCATCAAGCTCCTGCCGCTTCAATTCCTTGCGCAACGCGTCCAGGCGCGCTTCATGGGTGTGCATCAACATCTGGTCGATTCCTTGCTTGCCGCGCTATCTCTTGCTCGGCGATAGTGTTTCGTTATGAGAGCCATCATAAGCTGCTTGCTTCCACGTTTCCAGTGAGGCGGCAGTCATTTCCGATCAGGATCCATGATATGAAACCCGTCAATCTGACTTTCCTCTCCCTTGCCCTTTGCCTTGCAGCCATGCCTGCAGCACCAGCGGCCGCAAATGACCAGAAGGACAAAACGACTGTGAGCCAAAAGGCCCCTGCAGCTCCTCCCATCGCGGAAAAGCGCGAACACTCCTACACCCATCACGGTATCACCATTTCCGATCCCTACCACTGGCTCAAGGACCAGTCCTATCCGACGGTCGATGACGAGGATGTGCTGGATTACCTGAGGGCGGAAAATGCCTGGTTCGAAGCGGCGATGGAGCCGCACAAGCAGATGACGGAAGCCTTGTTCGCGGAGATGCGCGCGAGGATCAAGGAAGATGACAGCTCGGTTCCGCAGAAGGACGGTGATTACCTCTACTGGAGCGAGTTCGAGGAAGGTGCGCAATACCGCAAGCATTACCGCAGGCCGGTCGCAGGCGGAGAGCCCCAGCTGATGCTCGACGAGAACGAGCTGGCCGATGGCCTCGAATATTTCCGCCTTGGCGCAATGTCCGTCAGCGATAGTGGCCGCTATCTCGCCTATTCAATCGACGACAACGGTTCGGAACGTTTTACCGCACGGATCAAGGACCTCGAGACCGGCGACCTGCTCGACGACGTGATCCCGGAAACCCTCTCAGGTCTGCACTGGGTCGCGAATGACACCATGATCGCTTATGGCAAGGCCAATGCGAACTGGCGGGTCGACAATGTCCGTCTGCACAAGGTTGGCTCTTCGGCTGACGAAGACATCGAGATCTACAAGGAAAGGGACATCAGCTTCGGTGTTGGTTCAGGCCTTTCAGCGCAGGATGACTGGCTCATCATTGCTGCTGGCGACAGCGAGACCAGCGAAGTGCGCTTGGTACGCACCGATGACCCGACCGGCGAGCAGATCCTTGTCAGCCCGCGCCAGAAGGGCCGTGAATACTCGGTCGATGTGCGCGGGGATGAACTGTTCATCTGGACAAATGACAATCACATCAATTTCCGGCTGGCCAAGGCATCGCTTGCCAATCCGGGCGAGTGGGAAACCGTCCTCGAAGGGTCCGACGAATTCTACTTGACCGGCTTCGAGCTGTTCAAGGACTTCTTCGTGACAGAAGGACGACTCAACGGCTTGGACCAGGTCCAGATCCGCACCTACGACGCGCCGCTTGAGGCTAAGCCGATCGCTTTCCCCGAGGCCAGCTATGACGCAGGGCTTTACAACAATCCTGAATACGACGTCAGCAAGCTGCGGCTCGCCTATGAGAGCATGGTCACACCGGATTCAGTCTATGATTACGACGTGAAGAGCGGCGCGCTCGAACTCCTCAAGCAGCAGGAAATCCCGAGCGGCTATGATGCTTCGCTCTATACGACCGAGCGCCTGGAGATCGAAGCGCGTGACGGAACCATGGTCCCCGTCAGCATTGTCTACCGCAAGGATCGTCAGATGGGCGGCCCGCTCCACCTCTATGCCTATGGCGCGTATGGCTATGCAATCCCGCCAGGCTTTTCGACCACGCGGCTCTCGCTTGTTGATCGCGGCTTCGCCTATGCCATCGCACATATCCGCGGCGGCGACGACCTTGGTCGGCGCTGGTATCTGCAAGGCAAGATGAATGAGCGGACCAACACCTTCAACGACTTTGTCGATGTCGGGCGCGGGCTGGTCAAGCTCGGCTACACCGCTGAAGGCAAGGTGACCGCCTCGGGCGGTTCCGCCGGCGGCGAGTTGATGGGCGCGGTGATCAACCAGGACCCCAAGCTGTTTGGTGCAGTCGCAGCCCATGTACCGTTTGTCGATGTGCTCAACACAATGCTCGATGAGAGCCTGCCGCTGACGCCCGGCGAATGGAATGAATGGGGCAATCCGATCAAGTCGAAGCAAGCCTTCGCCTATATCCTCAGCTACTCGCCCTATGACCAGGTGAGCGCGCAGGAATATCCGCCGCTGCTGGTGACAGCAGGTCTCAACGATCCGCGTGTGACCTATTGGGAGCCGGCCAAATGGGTTGCGAAGCTGCGCGATGTGAAGACCGACGATAATGTGCTGCTGCTGAAGACCAATATGGGTGCAGGGCATGGCGGCAAGTCAGGCCGGTGGAACTCGCTCTATGAGACTGCGGAGGAATTCACCTTCTTCCTCTGGCAGATGGGGATGATGGGCGAAAAGAGCGGCGAGTGACCTCGCTTTTTACCCGTACCTTTGCCGCTGAACCGGCGCACATCGACGAGCTTGGCCACGTCAACAATGCGGTCTGGGTGCAATGGATCCAGGACCTCGCCACTGCGCATTGGGACGCTGCGGCGAGGCCGGAGGACCATGCACACTTCTTCTGGGTCGTGGTCCGGCACGAGATCGACTATCGCGGCAATATCTCCGCAGGGGAGAGCGTGACGGGCGAAACCTGGATCGACGGTTCGCCCAAAGGCGCGAAGTCCGATCGCAGGGTGGATTTTCGCGCTGCGGGCGGCAAGGTGATTGTCTCTGCCCGAACGACCTGGGCGATGCTCGACAAAGAGACCCAGCGGCTTGCAAGGGTGCGGCCCGAAGTGGTCGCCCCTTTCCGACTGGCGGATGCCGAGTAGACCTTATCTAAGGACCTCACCGGTCGCTTCGATCCGGGCCCTCAGCCCCTGCTGGTTGATATTCTGAATCTCGATGCCGGGATGCGCGTTCACTTCGATCACCAGCGGGCCATCATTGACGTCGAGCACGATATCCGCGCCGCAATAGCCGAGACCCACGGCCGGGCCGCACCTGGCCGCCAGTTCAAGCACGAGCTTCCAATGCGGGATTTTGAAACCGATCAGGTTTACGCCTGTATCAGGGTGATGTGTGATGGGTTCGCCCTTCACAACCGCGCGCGTGATGCACCCGGTCTCCAGCGAGACTCCGGCACCAATCGCGCGCTGGTGCAGGTTCGCCTTGCCGTCCGATTCATTGGTCGGCAGCCGCACCATGGCCATCAGTGGATGTCCGTTAAGGCAGATCACGCGCAGGTCGGGCAACCCATCGGGAACCAGGTCAGCGAGCGCAGGGTCAGCCCGGATCAGCGGCTCGATCAAGGCCGCATCCTCCGCTGTGGAATCGCCTGAGAAGCCGCCATCCACGATCTTGCGGATGTGGTTGAGGACAAAGTCTTCGTCCATCGGTTTGCCTGAGCCGCGAAACCAGACATCCCGGTCCCGGCGCACCGAGAGCACGATACCGTCACCCTGCGAACCACGAGCGGGCTTGATTGCCCAGGCATCGGGCATGTCGCGCAAGGGTTTGAACGCCATTAGCTTCTGGTGGTCGTCGATCACGGCGACCGTGCCGCTGCACGCGATCCCCGCAGCTTCCATCGCGACCTTTGCCGCCACCTTGTCTCGCGCGCGCTCGATCGCAATGCGGGGATTGTACTTCGCGATCAGCGCATTGCGCGCATTGATGCCGAGAATCTCGTCGAGCGCGTTAGCCGACGGCGGCGAGGCCGCAGGTGAAGGTCTGCGGACCTGCAATCGCTTGCGCTTCGCGTCGACTTCGGGTTCGGGTTTGGGCTCAACCTTGGGCGCATCTGGAACGTGCTCAGCCTGGCGCATTTCCTCATAGGCCCGTGAGACAATGTCCACGGTCTCCTGACGTCCAAGCTGCTGCTCAGCGACGAGTTTTCGGATATCGATCCGCATTCTAGACGTCCTCCTCGCGGCGGATGATCCATGCATTGTGCTTCATCGGCCTTGCTGACGCGTCGAGACGGGCCGCATCCTGCGCCCGCCTGTAATATCTCGGTTGAGGAACCCGTCTTCGTGCTGACGATTTGAGATCCTCGGGTGAATTGATGACCCACATGCCCTTGAGCGGAGGCGCGCGTTCCTTGGCCGCTTCTATCCTGCTCTTGCCAGCAAGGAACTCCTCGACTTCCTCGTCCGCCAGGCCATCATCCGGATCGAGATCGAGGTCGAGTTGTTCGTTTGCGCGCGCCAGTCTGCGCCGCTCCAGCCAGATTGGCGCAAAGCGCTTGATCTCCGTAATGCGCAGGCCGCGATAGCGCCCCAGCACTGCGATTGCGACCGCGGTAAAGGCTGGCATGAGCAGCGGCGAGGCTTCGATCAGCATCAGCGCGAAATGCGACACCATGACGAACTGAATGACAATTGCGATAACCAGCGTGTTGAAGGCGATGTGTGCTGCTTCCTTCGGCCCGTCCTTCTCCCATTGCTTCCACCAGCGTTCGACGCATAGCGCGCAGACAACTACGGGGAAGGCGTCTACCTGCAATTCTGTATCGAGGATGATCTGCAAGGCGACGAGCACCAGAACGATCAGCGAGATGAGAACGCCAAGGAAGCCGACGCGGGTCATCCGCAGCTTGAGCAAGGCAGGCGCGAGAATCATGCCGACAAGAATCGACGTCCCCAGCACGATCGGTCCCATGATCGGGCCGATCTGCAGGAAGGCCAGCGCGATCAGCATAGGCGTGAACAGGCCGAATGCCTTGAGACCAACAAAGCTGCGCACCAGCACCACCAGGAACGCGCCCAGGGGCAGCACCATCAGAAGGTTGGATGGCCTGAGGCCCCAGATCGCGTAGGAAGTCGCCGTTCCCCCGAAGGATGAGGGCAGGGCGAAGAAGCTGCCAGTGTTCGTGAAACCGAGCACGACAAGTATCGCCAGGATCAACCCGACGACAAGACCGATGTAGAAGGGGCGCTTGACTTGTGGAGTCGCGCGCTCCCGGATGTGTTTCAGTTTCCTGATCAGATCAGAAAACATACCCCACCGACAAAGTGAGGCGGTACCCTTCGCGTTCGCGTGTCGCGAGGTTGCTGTCGGAGAAGATATATTTCGCCTCTGCCTCCACGCGCCAACGATCCGGCCACCAATGCAGTTCGAGTTCAGGCACGATCAGGCGATCCTTGCGGCGGCCTCCTTCGGGCGTGAGGCGCCCGTCAAAACGCGTTTCAATGACCTCCAGTGCAGGCCGGACCCTTACGTCAGGTGCAATCGGCTTCGTATAGGCAACCTTGGCGGATTGGCGGTCGTAACCGCGCTCGGGATCATCCGATGTGATCGATTCCGTCCGCAGATCGAAATTGATGTAGTGGTAGCGCCCGATCCGGTGGCGATAATCGACATCGATTCTCGGGCCATCCCCATGCGTTTGCGGGTCAGCGCCATTGTCATATTCCCGCTCCCGCCAGCTGCCCTGCACGCGGAAGCGGTGGGCACGTACCGGCTCGTAGGTGACGGTTACAGCGCCATGCAGCTCGTCCGTGTCGCTGGACTCTGCTGTGACCAGATCATCGTAATGACGCCCCTGAAGCTCAACTGCCCAATCATCATTGAGCTCTTGCTCAACCGAGACGGTTATCCGGTCGCGATTGCTGTCACGGCGACCATCACCGAGGCGAACCACCTCGATCCTATCTGCCTCTATTCGAAAGCGGGTATTGTCATCCTCGAGGTTCAGGCCGACCTGGCCGCGGAACGTGAAGGCGTCGCCATTGACGACAATCTGTTCGTCGCGCGTCGCAGTCTGGGCGCTGACAACGCCCACTTCAACCCGAGCATCCGGCTTGAGCGACCATGTGCTGATCTGCTGAGCGGCGGCGGGCATGGCGAAAAGCGCTGCGAAGCCTGCGGCCAAAGCGCAGCGCAGCGCCCTTCGCATCCATCCGGGGAATACTACCTTAATCATCACATCCGCACGAATACGTGCAGACGATTTAGAAATTCCTAACCCTAACCTTAAACCACGCAAAAGGCACAATAAGCGCGGATTTCCGGGCTTTAGGCGCACCAGAGCTGCATATGCACTTACTACGATGCTGAATGCGGAGGCGCTGTTACATTTGGCCGGTGGCGTTGGACCGGGGCGCTAGATCGGATTGCCGTCCTGGTCGCGGAAGATTTCGCGGCGACCAACATGGTTCGCAGGGCCGACCAGACCTTCGCTTTCCATCCGCTCGATCCACTTGGCTGCGGTGTTGTAGCCGACACCCATCTGGCGCTGCAGCCATGAGCCGGAAGCCTTCTGGTTCTCTATAACAATCTGACAAGCCTGACGATATTTGCGCTCTTCCGGGTTGTCTGAGGCGGTCAGCTCGTCCTCAAAGGAGAAACCTCCGCCATCTTCCGGCTCTTCAGTAACGGCATCGACATATTCCGGCTTACCCTGCGCGCGCCAGAAGTCTGCAACGCGCTCGACCTCGTCATCAGACACAAACGGGCCGTGGACGCGCACGATTGCGCCGGTATTCGGCTTGTAGAGCATGTCGCCGCGCCCCAGCAGCTGTTCTGCGCCCTGCTCGCCCAGGATCGTGCGACTGTCGATCCGGCTGGTAACCTTGAAGCTGATACGGGTTGGCAGGTTGGCTTTGATGACGCCGGTGATGACATCAACCGAAGGGCGCTGTGTCGCCATGATCAAGTGGATTCCGGCGGCGCGCGACTTCTGGCTAAGCCTCTGGATGAGAACCTCGATTTCCTTGCCGACAGTGACCATAAGGTCTGCCAGTTCGTCGACGATCAACACAATCATCGGCAGTGGCTCGTAATCGAGCTGTTCTTCTTCGTAGAGTTCTTCGCCGGTGTCAGGATCAAACCCGGTCGATACGCGCCGCCCCAATGGCTTGCCCTTCGCTGCGGCCGCGCGGATCTTGTCATTGAATCCGGCAATATTGCGCGAATTGATCGACGACATCATGCGATAGCGCCGCTCCATTTCCTCGACCGCCCATTTGAGCGCCCGCACGGACTTGTGCGGCTCTGTCACGACCGGGCTCAGCAAGTGGGGGATATCGTCATAAGACTTCAGTTCCAGCACTTTAGGGTCGATCAGGATCAGGCGGCATTCGGCTGGCGTAAAGCGGTACAGCAACGACAGCAGGATAGCGTTGAGCCCCACTGACTTGCCCGAGCCGGTGGTACCTGCGACGAGCAAGTGCGGCATCGCGGCCAGGTCGGCAACGATCGGCTCGCCCGCGATATCCTTGCCCAGAATGATTGGCAGCATGCCTTTGGACGAAGCGAATGCCTCGCATGCGGCCAGTTCCTTGTAAGACACCATCTGGCGGTCGGTATTGGGCAATTCGATGCCCATCACGGTCTTGCCCGGGATGGGCGAGACACGCGCAGAGATGGCGGACATGTTCCGCGCGATATCTTCGGCAAGGCCCACAACGCGGCTCGCCTTGATTCCGGGCGCCGGTTCCAGCTCGTACATTGTGACGACCGGGCCGGTGCGGACGGCCGTGATTTCGCCCTTCACATTAAAATCGTCGAGCACGTTCTCGAGCAGGCGTGCGTTGCGTTCCAGCGCCATTTTGTCGAGCTTCGGCGCCTTGTCCACCGGCGGGTCAGCGAGCAAATCGAGTGTCGGCAGCTCGTAGGTCGCGAACATGTCGCGCTGTTTGGGCTTCGCCATTTTGGCAGGCTTCGGCGGCGCGGTGGGGTCAGTGATCTCCGGCGCGCGGCGCGGGGTAGGCTCGGGCCGGGCCTCGGCATCCTTCTTGCGGGCGCGGCGGGATTTCGACTTGAGGGAAAGAGCATCGTCATCATCGGCAAAGCTCAGAGTCCTACCATCATCGCCATCAGGCAAGAGACGTGCGACAAAATCGGGCAAGGTCAGCAGGATGCGCCAGTCGATCGCGAATATTCGGGTCAACAGTCCAATGCCGCCAGCGAGACACAGGACGGCGAGGGCGAGGATAATCCAGCCCTGATAGGTCTCGCCAAAGCGAGCGGCGACGGCTTCAATTGCGGAAGCGCCGAGCAGTCCGGAAATGCCGCCTGTCTGCGCCGGGAGGTTTCCCTGCATCCCTTCAAAAGCAAGCGCGAGTACGCTGGATATCAGCATCATGGCGAGCAGCAGCATGAACAGGGGGGTCCACCAGCGCGTTTCTGGCGCGTCTTCATCCTCGACATCACGCCACAACCGCCGCGCTGCAATATAGAGCAAGGGGAGCAGGAGAATGCTGCTGAAGCCGAAAGCTCCCAGCACCTTGTCGGCGGTCCATGCGCCGCTCGCGCCCATCCAGTTCTGGATGCCCGCCGCTGAGGCCGCGGTCGAACCCGAGGGATCGGTCTGAGTGTAGCTGACAAGCGCCAGGGCGAGGAAAATCATCCCGGCAAACAGCACGCCTGCACCGGTTATCTGCGCGGCGCGGCGCATCGATCGACGGAACGCGGCCCGCCAATCGGTTTGCGCCTTGTTCTTGGTATTGATCGCGCGGCTTGCCACAGCGGTGTCCTCCTGATGGGAACACACCATGAATCTTGCAGGACTCGCGGTCAAGATTCCTTCGATGAATGGTGCGAATTAGCTGAGCCCGTCGATCGCGGCCCATCGCGGCCAATTGAGGTGCTTCGCGGACTTGGCGTTCATACCGCCCAGCGCGATCACCGGCATCTTGGCTTTTGCTGCGAGCGCGCGAAAGCGGCTTGGGCCGAGCGAAATGGCACCGGGATGGCTATTCGTGGCGAAAACTGGTGAAATCATGACGAAATCTGTTCCAAATCGGTTCGCCTGGGCGATCTCCGCCATGTCATGGGCCGCCGCGATCTGGATCATGTCTTTTCGCCGGGGGTAAAGCGCTCTCGGGGCACCGTAGATGCCATCCGCGCCCCACTCACACGCTGTGAGCGCGCTGTCGGCGAGGATGACCCAGTGATCCTGCGCCCTCGCGAGGCGCTTTAGCGTATTGTAACGCCTCCATCGCTCGTGATCCGGCAGATGATAATGGCGATACACAAAGCCCGAACCGCGCGGCAATCGGCGCAATCTGTCTTCCAGCACGGCATCATTGCGCGCATCGGAGAGCAGCCATAGGCGTGGGAGAGACTGGCCTTGTGTCACGCAGCCGCTATAGCGCTTCTCCATGGAAACAGCGCAAGAAAGATTGGTCGCGGTGGAGGCGGAAATCGCCAAGGCCTGCAAGGCAGCCCGCCGCAAGCCTGACAACATCACGCTGATCGCAGTCAGCAAGACGCAACCGATCGAAGCAATCAATCCGCTCCTCCAAGCGGGACACCGGGTGTTCGGTGAAAACCGCGTGCAGGAAGCGCAGGCCAAATGGCCCGAACTGCGCGAGCGCTATCCGGATGTGGAACTGCATGGGATTGGCCAGCTCCAATCGAACAAAGCAGAAGACGCTGTCGCGTTGTTCGATAGCATCCATGCGCTCGATCGGATGAGCCTGGTCAAGGCACTCGCCAAAGCCATGAACAAGGCTGACAAGCGCGTGCCGTGCTTCGTCCAGGTCAATATCGGCAGTGAGGAGCAAAAAGGCGGCTGCGCGATCGAAGCTCTGCCCGAGCTACTTTCTGAAGTGCGCAGTGCAGATATTCCCCTGGCAGGGCTGATGTGCCTGCCCCCTGCCGATATCGAGCCCGCGCCGTTCTTCGCGCTGCTTGCCAAACTCTTGCAGGATAACGGCCTGACGGGTTCTGAGGGCGGGCTCTCCATGGGCATGAGCGGCGATTACCCAACAGCAGTCATGCTGGGCGCAACCCATGTGCGGGTCGGTACGGCGCTCTTCGGCGCGCGGGGATAATCATTCTTCTGCAAGCGCAGATCGGCCCGCAAGCCTAAACGCCAAACAAAAAGGGCGACCCGAAGGCCGCCCTCTCAGATATCGATCTGATCCGATCAATCAGAATTCGAAGGTCACTTCTGCGCCAATCTGGCGACCCTTGCTGAGCGGCGACAGTGTGCCGGCGGCAGGGAATTGGTCAAACGGCCGGTTCACGCCATTCGACAGCGGACCGCCAAAGGGAAGCTGCGTATCGCCGCCTGCCTGCACTCCATCGAGGAGGTTCTTGCCGTACAACGACAGGCTCAAACCATCCATCGGGGTGTTCCAGGTGATGTTCGCGTCCAGGTTGGTGATGTCCTGGATGTAACCGAAGTTGTTGTCGGTATAGGCGAATTCATCACGATACTGCAGGTTGACGCGCGAAACGATCTCGCTGGAACCAAGGTCCAATTCGTGGATCATCCCTACGCCCCAGGTAACTTCTGGTACGCGCGGCAAGCGAAGCGCTGCATCGGCATCATTGATCACGCCATCGCTCGAGATGTCGAAGCGAACCTCGTCATACTGGTCGTCGATCAAGCCGATATTGGCCGTAAACAAGAGTGAATCGCTGAGGCGCGCGCGCGCTTCGGCTTCAAAGCCCTTGATGGTCGCATCAGCCGTGTTCAGGATGAATTGCGATACGCCTGCCGTGGGAGAGCTCTGGTTCACCTCGCGCTGCATGCCCTTGATCTTGGTGATATAAGCCGCAACGTTGAGTGTCAGCGAACCGTCGCCAGTCTGGAATTTCCCGCCGATTTCGTAGTTATCTACCTTTTCCTCGTCGAACGAGAAATTGCCGCCCGTCGCCGGTACAACAACCGTCTCGAACACGGTCGCGTTGGTGATACGGAAGTTGTAGCCGCCGCTGCGATAACCACGCGTCCAGTGCGTATAGATCTGGCTGTCGCCAAATTCGTATTGCAGACCAAGCTTCGGCGACCAGTTCTTCCACGTGTCGGAGTCGGTGAAGCCGTTGTTCTCGGTCGGAATGAACGGGTTGGTGCCGCTGGTCGGGCAGGTGCCATCCACGACTGAGCATTCTGGACGCGGACGGATATAGGTGACGCCAGCAGCCTTTTCTTCACGGCTCCAGCGGATGCCCGCAATCACCGAAAGCGCGTCAGTCAGATAATACTGGCCTGCAGCGAAGGCGCCAATCACTTCGTGATCCTGCGCACCGCCGCCGAAGAAGGTCAGCGCGCTGAGCGGCGGAAGATCGCGCACTTCGGTGTAGGCAATCGACTGGTCGAAGTAGAATGTGCCGATGGTCAGGTCGAAGTTATCGGTCGATACCGCATAGCGCAGTTCGTTCGAAATCTGGTCCTGTTCGGTTTCCGTGCTTGAGTGGAAGCCGAAGATGGGCAGGCTGTCGATGTCGCCGAGCGTCGTCGCAGAGTATTCGCGATAGCCGAAGATATTCGTAAGCGTACCCGGTCCGATATCGAGCTCAGTTGTGAGCGAGCCGGTCCAGATCTCGTTGTCATAGTTACCGCGCTCGTCGATTGAGAGCCGGAAGGTGTCCCGCGGGAACAAGCCGCGGTTCTGGCCGCTCGGACCATCGCCATCGCTTGTGAAGTAGTCGAGCTTGCCCTTGACGGTCAGATCGCCGAAACGGCCTTCGAGTGCGCCACGAACGATCTTCGTTTCCGCCCTGCCGTGGTTCGATCCGTCGAACAGGTTGGTGAAATACCCTTCGTCCTTGTTGTAGTAGCTGCCCAGTTTGAACAGCAGCGTGTCTTCAACGATCGGGCCAGAAATCACGCCCGATACGGTGTAATTCGAACCGCCACGACCGCCATCAACCCATGGACCGTCAACCGCTGCGCGGAACTTGCCGCTGAAGTATTCGGTCGGATTGCCGGTGTTGATCAGCACCGCACCGCCGGTCACGTTGCGACCGAACAGCACGCCTTGCGGTCCGCGCAGGATTTCGACGCTATCAAGGTCGAACAGGTCGAAGACGACGCCGCCATTGAAGCCAAGGTATACCCCATCGACAAAGACGCCGACAGTAGGGTCGATCGAAGGGATCGAGCTGTTGATACCGAGCCCGCGGATCGAGAAGTTTGCAGTACCGCGGCTGGTGCCGACCTGGTCGAGCGAAACGTTGGGCGCTGAATAGGTCAACGACTGAACGTCACGGACCTTGAGCGCTTCAAGGCTTTCCGCGTTGAAGGCGGTAACCGCCAGCGGAATGTCCTGGACGTTCTCAGCGTTCTGAGTCTTGGTACCCGTGACAACGATGGTGTTGAAAGCGTCGAGCGCGCTGCCGCTTTCCTCTTCGGTTGCTGTCTCGTCAGCAACATCCTGAGCTTGAGCCGCAATCGGCGCGAGTGCGCAACTTGCAAAAAGCGCAGCGGCAGTACCGCGCGCAAACAGGGGGAATGACATTGATTTCTCCTCTCAATGGATGACCGCCAGTAGCGTTAGGTTCCTTAATTGCAACCTAATCTGTGCGGGCGAGTGTCAGGCGTCTTCCAGCTGTTGCTGAAGTTCATCACTTGCCGCTTCAAGCAAACGCCGCGATATCTCGTTCAACCTCTCCGAAGATGTGATCTTTTCACCTGTAAGATCTGTCACATAGAAAGTATCGGCCGCCCGTTCGCCATAATTCGTGATATGCGCCGAGTGAACCATCAGGTTTGATTCAAACAGCGCCCGGGCCAGTCGGTTGAGCAGCGCAGAGCGATCCCGGGCATTCACTTCAATGACTGTGAACCGGCCGGATGCATTGTTATCGAAATTGACCCGTGGTGCGACGTTGAACGCGCCGGAACGACTGATGGGCAGCGGCTGAGCGGCGAGACGCGGCACCATTTCCAGTCGGTTTGCAAGTGCATCGGCAATCGACTTCTTCAAGCGTTCGATCTGACGCTCTTCGCGGAACGGTCGTCCCTGGGGGTCCTGCACAAGGAAATTATCCATCGCCCAGCCATTGCGCATGGTGTGTATGCGCGCATCGATGATGTTGGCACCGGCCAGTGCCATGCCGCCAGCGATCCGATAGAACAGTCCCGGATGGTCTGACGCAATGACGTTGACCAGTGTTGCGCCGCGTTCTTCGTCATACTCGCAGTGGATCGAAAGCTGTTCCTCAAGTGAGCGCGCCACGTCATACTGGACCAGATTGAGCGCGATCACGTCGTCGCTTTCGGCGATCCAGTAGGAATCGGCGAACAGTTTGCCAATGCGAGACACAAGCTCGGCCTTATCACCAAGCAGCTTTGCTACCGTTTCCTTCTTGGCTGTCACGCGTTGCTCCCGCCCGTGCTTCATATGACCGAGGCGCAGGCGCTCTTCCGCCGCGTCAAACAATTCGCCCAGCAATTGTCCCTTCCAGCTGTTCCAGGTGCCGGGGCCAACCGCGCGAATGTCTACGCAGGTCAGAATGGCGAGATTTCGCAGACGTTCGAGACTTTGTACTTCGCCAACGAAATCCTCGATGGTCTTAGGGTCAGTGAGGTCGCGCCGCTGCGCGGTCGAACTCATCAACAGATGGTTGAGCACCAGCCAGGCGACGAGATCGGTTTCCTGTTCATCAAGGCCGAAGCGCGGGCACAGTTCGCGCGCCACTTCTGCGCCGAGCACGGAATGGTCACCGCCGCGCCCCTTGGCGATGTCATGCAACAGGACCGCAACATAGATTGCGCGGCGCGATGCCACTTCGTGGATGTACTTGCTTGCGCGCGGATGGTCGCCTTTCAGGAGGCCACGCTCGATCTGGCTCAGCAGGCCGATCGCGCGAATGGTATGCTCATCGACCGTGTAGTGGTGGTACATGTCGAACTGCATCTGCGCGTTCACCTTGCCGAAATCGGGCACGAAGCGACCAAACACGCCTGCTTCGTTCATCCAGCGCAGCACGAGCTCCGGATCGCGCCGACCAGAAAGCACGTCGATAAAGAGCCCGTTGGCGCGTGGATCCTCGCGCACGTCATGCTTGATAAGTACGCTGTCCCGGTCGATCTGCCTGACGGTTTCCGGATGGATTTCAAGGCCTTCGAATTCAGCGAGCTGGAAGACTTCGATAAGCTGGACGGGATCCTTCCTGAACCAGTCATCGCCTGGCGCTTCGATCCGACCACCAAACACCTGATAACCTCGCACGCGTCGGGGCTTCTGGTTCCAGGTCGCAAAGAAGCCTTTGCGCTCGCGCTTCCTGGCGAGCTGCTCCTCGATATGCGCGAGGAAAACGCCGGTCAGGCTGCCCACGCGCTTGGCCTGCAGGAAATAGAACTGCATGAAGCGCTCGACCGCGCTCTTGCCCGGCCTGTCAGCGAAATTCATGCGCGCCGCAACTTCGCGCTGGAGATCAAAGGTCAGCCGATCTTCCGCGCGATTGGTGATCATGTGCAAATGGCATCGAACCGCCAGCAGGAATCCTTCTGCCCTGCGGAAGCTGCGATATTCGTTCTTCGTCAGCAAACCGGCATCTACCAGTTCAGATCCGCTGCGGACCTGGTGAATGTACTTGCCGATCCAGTAGAGCGTCTGGAGATCGCGCAAGCCACCTTTGCCTTCCTTGACGTTGGGCTCAACGACATAGCGGCTGTCGCCCATTCTTTTGTGCCGCTCATTGCGCTCGGTCAGTTTTTCGGAGAGAAACTGACGCTCCGTTCCTTTTGCAACGTCGCTCCAGAAACGGCGGCTGACCTCTTCAAACAGAGCTTCTTCGCCCCAGATGAAGCGACTTTCGAGCAAAGCCGTGCGGATCGTCAGGTCTTCTCGCGCCATGCGCAAGGTGTCATCGACAGTGCGGCTGGAATGCCCGACCTTGAGGCCGAGATCCCACAGGAAATAAAGCATCGCTTCGATAACCTGCTCGCACCATGGCGCGCGCTTCATCGGCGTGATGAAAGCGATGTCAACATCCGAATGCGGCGCCATCTCGGCCCGACCATAGCCACCCACTGCGAGGATCGCGAGCCGTTCTGCCGCGCTGCGATTGGCGACCGGATAGACGCGCTCTACCACGTGATCGTGAATGATCCGCAGCAGCTGGTCGATCAGGAAGGACTGCGCTGCGGCGCTCTCATAGCCAGCAGAAGGTTTCTCGCTCAGCCGGTTGGCAATTTCCTGCCTGCCGGAATCCAGCGCCTCCTTGAGCGCAGCGACGATCTCGCCACGCGCTTTCTCGCCTTTGGCTTCGAACAGCGCAGCGATACGATCGGCCAGCTTTCGCCGGTCGATGATCGCGCGCTGATCTGGTATTCGCAGGGCGTTCAAGCGCTCGCCAGCTCCTCGCTATAGCGGGCCTTGAGCGCCCGCTTGTCGACTTTCTGCGTGCCAAGCCGCGGCAGGGCCTCTTCCGAGCAGACAATATGTTGCTCAAGCGGCACTTTGAACGGTGCGATGTGTTCAAGCAAGAAGCCGCGGAGATCCTCTGCGCTCAGCTCGCCGCAGCCATCCTTGAGATAAAAGACGGCCGCAGGCACTTCGCCTAGCCTTTCGTCCGCAATTCCGAAGACAGAGCATTCAGCGATGTCAGGGTGTGCGTAAATGGCCTCTTCGACTTCGATACAGGAAATGTTCTCGCCGCCGCGAATGATGATGTCCTTCTTGCGGTCGACGATGAACAAATAGCCATCCGCGTCGAGATAGCCGAGGTCGCCGGTGCGAAAATAGGCATCGTCGGTGTACGCGCTGCTGGTCGCTTCCTCATTGCGCCAATAGCCAAGGAAGTTGCAGACTGAACGGATCGACACTTCGCCCACTTCACCCTGCGCCACCTTGTTGCCATCATCATCGAGGATCGCAAGATCGACCAGCGGCTTGGAGGCTTGACCGGTTGAACCGGGCTTGGCGATGTAGTTCTCGTTCACATTGCCGCAGCCAACCGCATTGGTTTCGGTCAAGCCATAGCCCAGCAGCGGAAAACCATCCGGGAAAGCATCCTTGATGCGCTTGACGTGCTCAGGCGGGCGCGGAGAGCCGCCAGCGGCGAAGCTCTTGCACTGCGACAAATCGAATTTTGATCGCTCGGGGTGCATTGCCATTTCATAGCTCATCAGCGGAACGCCGACGAAATAGGTGATCTTTTCCTGGTCCAGCAGGCGCAGCGCTTCGTAGGCGTCCCACTTCGGCATCAGCACCAGTTTGCGGCCGAGCGCAAAGCTCTGCAGGAACAAAGGCACTTCGCCGGTAACATGGAACAGCGGGACCGCGACCAAAGCGCTTGGCTGGACGGTCGGCGCTTCTCCGCGTTCTGTCAGGATTTGCAGCATCATGAAGGTCTGCGTGACATAATTCATCGTGCCCGAGACAACGCCCAGATGATCTGAATATGCTCCCTTGGGATGGCCAGTCGATCCCGAGGTATAGAGGATCGTCGCAAGATCATCCGGCCCCAGCTCAGCCAGCATCTTCATGGCGGTATCGCCTGCTTCCCAGATCGGTGCGAGGCCGGTCGCGGGATCGCCATGATCGAAGATAACGACCTTGGCCGGATGGTCTATTCCATCGAGCCGCGCCGCGCGCTGCTCGTCTGCCAGAACGAGCGAACATTCGCACAGGTCGATGCCGTAGCCAAGCTCTTCGCCGGTCCACCAGCCGTTCAGCAGCGTCGCGCAGCCGCCTGCCATCAGCGTGCCCATGTAAGTGAGCATCCAGTTGATCGAATTGCGTGCCGCAATGCCGACCCGGTCCCCTTTCTTGAGGCCCTGCTTCGTCACAAGGCCGTGGGCCACATGGCTCGCCGCGTGGTAGACCTCGCCAAAGGTCATGCGGATATCGCCGTCGACCAGGAAAGGCTTGTCTTTATGTTCGTTGCAGAAGTGCGCGAAATAATGCGCAAGGCTTGGCGGAGCATTCTTGAAGGCTGGCATTTCCACCCCGCGGCGGGTTACGGTGATGGTTTCAAACATCGCACCTTCAGCGGTGACGGCCGCGGTAAAACGCTCGATATCGCGGTCGAGTTCAGTAGGCATATTCTGTCAGATCCTCTCCACAAGGGTCCTTGCAAAAAGCGCGCAAAAAATCACGCGCATGGTGACGGCATGCGACGCAGGCTTCCCCCAAAACTCCTGCTATGCCAAAAGGCCGATCCCGATGGGTCGCCGGAAGCGACTGTAGAGACGTCTCTAAAAGGATATCGACTTGCTGTCACTACTTGCTGCGACCGGAGCGATCGAACCGCTCTATTGGGAAAATTACAGCCTTGGTCCGAGCCTCTTCGAGATCGGCGGTTTCGCGTTGAGATATTACTCGCTCGCTTATCTGATCGGTGTGGTCTTTGCCTATTGGCATTTGACCAAGATGCTCAAGGCCCCCGGCGCCCCAATGGCCCAGCGCCATGCCGATGATCTGTTTTTCTACGCTACCCTTGGCGTGATCCTCGGCGGAAGGCTGGGTTATGTGACCTTTTACAAGCCGGAATTATGGCTTGAACCGATCAAGGTGCTGCAGGTCTGGGAAGGCGGGATGAGCTTTCATGGCGGACTGATTGGCGTGGTTCTCGCAATCCTGTGGGTCAGCTGGCGCGGCAAGCTCAATTTTCTGCGCGTGTGTGACTATGTCTGTGTGTCGGTCCCGATGGGAATGATGCTAGGGCGGCTCGCCAATTTCAACAATGGCGAGTTGTGGGGCAGGTCCACCGACGTGCCATGGGCGATGGTCTTTCCGGGGGCAGATGCCGCGGCCCGCCACCCCAGCCAGCTTTACCAGGCGGGCCTTGAAGGGCTTGCCCTGCTGATTATCCTGATGCTGCTTTTCTGGAAGACGCGCGCGCGCTATCGCCCAGGTTTGCTGGTCGGTATCTTTACATTAGGCATGGCCGCAGCGCGCTTTGTTAACGAATTTTTCCGGGAACCTGATGCACATCTACAGGAATTCGCTGCATCTTCCGGCTTGTCGATGGGACAATGGCTAACACTACCGATGTTCTTGATAGGGTTGATTGTCACGCTCTACGCCGTGACGCGCAAGCCGCTGGGCAAGACAGCCTAGAGGAAGGCGAGGGTGTCTGGCGCCCACGGCTGCAGCTGCTCGATCCGGAAGACTTCAAGCCATCGGAAGAGGCCGCAGACGAGCTGCTGGATGCGCCGCAGCCAGTTGAAAAGTTAGCCACAACGCCGGTTGATGAGTTAGTCGCCGATCCCGATCGCGGCTTGAACACCGAGTCCGAACCGGAGTCCGAACCGGAGCCCGAACCGGAGCCCGAACCGGACGTACAGATCGTTCTGGAGTCGCCTTTCCCTGCAGAGCCGGTCGCAGAAGAGATCGCGGAACAACCGTCAGATCAGCCTGTCGCGATGTCGCGGGGCGACGATGAACCCGAATCAACCGAAGACGCCGCGCAAGCAATCGCGACCGAAGCGGACGAGGCTGTTGAAGCGGAAGACGAAGATGTGCCGATCGTTTTGACGCCGCCTGATCCGGTCACTGAGCCTATCGAAGCGCTTGAAGAAGTGACTCATGACGAGGAGGGAGAGGGAGAATCCCAAGCTGGTCCCGAGCCGGAACCAGAACCGGAAATTGAGGAAGAACCTCAAATAGTTCTTGAACCACCGGAGCCGGTGGAACAACTCGCTGAGCCTGAGCCTGAGCCTGAGCCTGAGCCTGAGCCTGAGCCTGAGCCTGAGCCTGAGCCTGAGCCTGAGCCTGAGCCTGAGCCTGAGCCTGAGCCTGAGCCTGAGCCTGAGCCTGAGCCTGAGCCCGTTCCACCGCCGGCACCTCCGCCGCGGCCCAAGGCCGAGCCGGTCGATTTGCGACCCGTCTTCCAGCGAGTCATCCGCGAGACCGGCCCAATCAGCCTCGCGCGCTACATGGGTGAGAGCAACGCAATTTATTATGCTGCCCGTGACCCGCTTGGCGATGAAGGCGATTTCATCACTGCGCCTGAAATCACGCAGATGTTCGGTGAACTGATCGGACTATGGCTGGCCGATATCTGGGTGCGGGCGGGAAGCCCTGAGCGCGTGCACTATGTCGAGCTCGGACCCGGTCGCGGAACCCTTACCGTCGACGCGATGCGCACGGCCAACCGCTATGGGTTGATGCCGGAAATCCACTTTGTCGAGACTTCCGAAGCTTTGCGCCAGATACAGCGCGAGGCGATCCCCGGCGTCCAGCATCACGACGATCTGACGACGGTGCCTGACGATGCGCCCATGCTGCTGGTCGCGAACGAGTTCTTCGATGCGCTGCCGGTTCATCAGCTGATCCGTTCGGCGCAAGGCTGGTATGAGCGTATGGTAGGGCTTGATGGCGACCGCTTCGTTTTTGTGGCAGGCGATCAGCCAATGGATGACATCGTCCCGCAAAGCTGGCGTAACGCGCGGCAAGGCACGATGATCGAGACCAGCCCCGCGGCCGCCGCCATCATGAGCGAGATTTCCGACCGGCTGATTGGTCAGGGTGGAACTGCTCTCGTGATCGATTACGGCCCGCGCGAACTCGCTTCAGGCTCTACTTTGCAAGCGCTGCAGAAACACAAGAAGATTGATCCGTTCGACGCGCCGGGCCTGTCCGATCTCACCGCGCATGTTGATTTCGAGATGCTTGGCCAGGTGGCAGAGCGTCAGGGAGCGAAAGTCATGGGTCTGACCATGCAGGGTGAATGGCTCAACGAGCTTGGTATTCAGACCCGGACAGAGGCCCTTCAGCGCCGCCATCCCGACAAGGAGAAGGTGATCGCACGCCAGCGCCAGCGGCTCGTCGCAGACGACCAGATGGGCCTGCTGTTCAAGGTGCTGGGAATTGGCTCGCCTGACTGGCCGGACGGCGTCGGATTCGACACTTAGACGCGCTGTCCGAAATCCGATCGGTCCTTACAGACCTAACCTCTTGGCAAGTTGCTGAGCCGCTTCCTGCGGAGAGAGTTTGTTGTCGTCGCGGTCGACCGCGTAATTGGCTTCACGCATTGCTTCAACATCGATCGCCCCGATCAATGGCTTCAGCACAGCAACTATCGCTGCGTCATTCGCCTGTGACGGCGCGAGCAGCAGGACCGCATCGTAATTCGGGAAAGCGCCAAGTGGGTCTGCGAGGATGCGCAGGCTGTCTGCCGCGATCCGACCGTCGGAGGTGTAAGCGCTGATCACATCGGCTTCGCCTGATTGCAGCGCATTATACATGAAGGTCGGCGCGAAATTGCGTGTTTCGCCGAAGTTGAGGCCATAGGCATCGCGCACGGCAAACCATTCGGGCCGTTCAAAGAATTCCGGGTCTCCGCCGATAGTCATCGTCGGCGCAGCGCTTACGAGATCAGCGATGCTCGTGAACCCGCGCTCCTCCGCCACTTCCTCGCGCATCGCCAGGCCATAGGCATTTTCGAAGCCCATCCGGCCGAGCAACAGTGTGCCGCTCGTCGCGCGTTCCCATTGCTCGATTTCCGCCAGCATTTCGTCACGCGGCGGGTTGTCGCTCCGCTTCATCTGGTTGGTCCAGATCGTGCCAGTATAGTCGACCAGGATATCGATATCATCGCTCGCAAGAGCGCTGTGTGCGACAGCTGAGCCAAGCCCGTCGCGATACTCAACGACGTAGCCGGCGTTTTCGAGGCGCTGCCCGATGAGGCGCGCGAGGATGTATTGCTCGGAAAAGCCCTTCGCGCCAATGAGGATGCGGTCATCTTCGCCGCGCTCGCCGAATTGCGCCCACAAGGCAGCGGCGATCCCCAAGGCAACCACGATGAGCCCGCTGACCCAAAGCCCTCTGCGGCGGGTCGCCAAACCCTTCTCGATGAGGCCGAGCAAGGCATCCGCAATGAGCGCGAGGCCAGCGCTCGCAACACAGCCTGCCAGCACAAGCGCCCAGTTTTGCGTTTGCAATCCGGCGAATATCGGATCGCCTAGGCTCTTTTGCCCGATGGTTGTTGCAAGCGTGGCTGCGCCAATCGTCCAGACCGCAGCGGTGCGAATGCCGGCCATGATGTACGGCGCGCTTAGCGGCGCTTCGACTAGCCGCAATTTCTGCCAGCGCGTCATGCCGACGCCGTCTGCTGCTTCCAGTACTCCGGGGTCGAGATTGCTCTGCGCGGTCACGGCATTGCGAAGGATGGGCAGCAAGGCATAGAGCGCAAGCGCTAACAGCGCTGGCAAGAAGCCGAGTGTCGGTAGGCCCTCTCCAAATACCGCACGTAACGACAGCAGGATCGGGAAGAACAGCGCGAGCAAAGCCAGGGCCGGGATCGTCTGGACGAGGCTCGCAAAGCCGAGCGATACTCGAGAAACGGCAGGCGAACGGCTTGCCCAGACCGCGAGCGGTAAGGCCACCACAATGCCTAATGCAATCGCAGAAGATGCGAGCAGCACGTGCGCGGCGAGTTGATCGCCGAGCCGTGATAGCGCGATGAGAAAAGCGTTCATTGCACGCCTCCCTCTTCCATCGCTGCAAGCTTCTCTGCTTGCTCGCGCGGCACCGCTACAAGGCTTTGCGCGTTGTCGCCACCTTTGCCTGCGAGCAATGCGCGAGGCGTCTCATCCGCGACAATCTGGCCCGTATCCATCACCAGCACCCGGTCTGCCAGCAGCAGGGCTTCAGCCATGTCGTGCGTGACCATTATTGTGGTGAGGCCAAGCTGATCGTGCAGCCTTCGCACGCGCCGGCCCAGCGCATCGCGGGTTATCGGGTCAAGCGCGCCGAACGGCTCATCCATCATCAGGATTTGCGGGTTTCCGGCGAGCGCTCTGGCTACCCCGACCCGTTGGCGTTGCCCACCAGAAAGTGCGTCAGGCAATCGATCAGCCATTTCCGGCTCAAGCTCCACCAGCTCCAGCAGTTCAGTGATGCGGGCTGCGCAGAGCCGCTCGCCCGCCAGACGTGGGCCGATCGCGATGTTCTCCGCCACACTCATATGCGGAAACAGGCCGATACCTTGAAACACGTAACCAATCCGGCGGCGCAAGGCAGGCGGCGGCAATGTGCTGACGTCCACCCCTTCCAGCAGGACCTGACCTGCGCTCGGCTCAACCAAGGCATTGATTGTCTTGAGTAAAGTCGATTTGCCAGAGCCGGACGCGCCGACCACGGCAACGAAACTACGAGTGGCGATCGACACAGAAACACCGCCAACTGCGCGGACATCGCCATAATGCCGCTCGACCCGATCAAAGGTGATCAAAGCTTCCGAATTGTCGGCTGAAATGGAAATGCGCTCACTCTCCGGCTTGCGCTGTCCATACAGGAAAGTGCTGCGGGGACAAATCGCCTCCACCCAGCTCAGTTGCCCTATCCGGCATGATTTCAGATGCAACCGGTTTGCGCCAGCGAAGCGCGCTGCTATGCGCTTTTCAGAACAGAAATTTCCATGCTTGAGGATGCCCATGCGCGCGACACCTGACTTCGATTTCCAGCTTGGTGAAAGCGCGGACATGATCCGCGAGAGCGTAGGCCGGTTTGCAGACGAGCAAATCATGCCGCTCGCGGAAAAGGTTGACCGCGAAGACCGCTTCCCGCGCGAGCTTTGGCCTGCAATGGGCGAGTTGGGCTTGCATGGGATCACGGTCGAAGAGGAATGGGGCGGGCTGGGACTCGGTTACCTCGAACACGTGATCGCGGTCGAGGAAGTATCTCGGGCCAGCGCGAGCGTGGGCCTCAGCTACGGCGCGCATTCCAATCTGTGCCTCAACCAGATCCGCCGCTGGGGCAATGACGAGCAGAAGGCGAAGTACTTGCCCGGGCTGATCAGCGGGGAGCATGTCGGTTCGCTCGCCATGTCCGAAGCGGGCGCGGGGTCTGACGTGGTCTCGATGAAATTGAAGGCCGAGGAAGTGCAGGGCGGCTACGTCCTCAACGGTACCAAGTTCTGGATCACCAATGCGACCGAGGCCGATACGCTGGTGGTCTATGCCAAGACCGATGGCCACGCCGGGTCGCGCGGCATCACTGCCTTCCTGATCGAAAAGGGCGACGAGGGTTTTTCGATCGGCCAGAAGATTTCGAAGGTTGGGATGAAGGGCTCGCCCACCGCCGAGCTGGTGTTCAACGATTGCCACATTCCGGAGGACCGCGTGATGGGCCCGGTCAATGGCGGGGTCGGGGTACTGATGAGCGGGCTCGATTACGAGCGCGTGGTGCTCGCGGGGCTCCAGCTCGGCGTGATGCAGGCCTGCCTCGACACGGTCATCCCCTACCTGCGCGAGCGCAAGCAATTCGGCAAACCTATCGGCAGCTTCCAGCTGATGCAGGCCAAGGTCGCCGACATGTATGTCGCGCTGCAATCGGCGCGCGCCTACACCTATGCGGTGGCGAAAGCGTGCGATGCGGGCCAGACGACGCGCTTCGATGCGGCAGGTGCGATCCTGCTGGCTTCCGAGAACGCCTTCCGCGTGGCGGCCGAGAGCGTACAGGCACTGGGCGGCGCAGGCTATACGCTCGACTGGCCGGTGGAGCGCTACATGAGGGATGCGAAGCTGCTCGATATCGGCGCAGGGACGAACGAAATCCGGCGAATGCTGATCGGGCGCGAATTGATTGGGGCAGCGGGGTGAGTGGGCCTGACGAAGAGGATTGGGCCGACCTTATCCAAGCTCGGATTGGAGCGGATGGCCGATCACGCGTCAAGATCGCGGCGTTCCAGATGGAGGACCCCTATGTGTTCGGCAGATTTCTTGGCGACGTAGTCCGTCATGGGGCGCTGGCTTACTCGTCAACATGGTCTGTTGATGAGAGCGAAGCTCTTGAACGGATTTGTGAAGGCCTGAGTGACAAACTTAGGCTTCAAGATACGCCCATCAATTGCGAACAGCCAGGTAGCCTTGATTCATGACCGCACCCGTTCTCACTTCGAAACTCGACCGCGAAGCGCCGGACGCAAAGTCTCGGTTTGAGCACAACAAGGCTCTTGCCGCCGACCTGCGCGCGGCGGTGGCCAAAGCTGCGCTTGGCGGGCCGGAGAAGCACCGCGAGCGGCATGTTAGCCGCGGCAAGCTGCTGCCCCGCGAGCGGGTGGAGCGGCTGCTCGATCCGGGTTCGCCTTTCCTTGAGATCGGCCAGCTTGCCGCCAACGGGATGTATGAGGGCGACGTCAACGGCGCCTCGATGATCTGCGGGATTGGCCGCGTCTCGGGTCGGCAGGTGATGATCGTGTGCAACGATCCCACGGTGAAGGGCGGCTCCTACTACCCGATGACGGTCAAGAAGCACCTCCGCGCGCAGGAAATTGCGCAGGAGAACCGCTTGCCGTGCATCTACCTCGTCGATAGCGGCGGGGCGAACCTGCCCTACCAGGCCGAGGTCTTCCCGGATCGCGAGCACTTCGGGCGGATCTTCTTCAATCAGGCCAATATGTCCGCGCTCGGCATCCCGCAGATCGCCTGCGTCATGGGCAGCTGTACTGCGGGCGGGGCCTATGTGCCCGCCATGTCGGACGAAACGGTGATTGTGCGCAATCAGGGCACGATCTTCCTCGCAGGACCGCCGCTGGTGAAGGCCGCAACGGGCGAGGAGATCAGCGCCGAGGACCTCGGCGGCGGAGACCTTCATGCGAAGAAATCCGGTGTGGTCGATCACCTCGCTGAGAACGACGAGCACGCGCTCACCATCGTGCGCGATATCGTCAGCCACTTGGGCGCGAACACCCTTGCGGCAAAGGACGTCGCGCTGAAGGACCCCCGCCCGCCGAAGTTCGATGCGGACGATCTCTACGCGCTGATCCCTGAGGATGTGCGCGCGCCCTATGACGTGAAGGAAGTGATCGCGCGGCTGGTCGACGGCAGCGAGTTCCATGAGTTCAAGGCGCATTACGGCTCCACGCTCGTCTGCGGCTTCGCGCATATCTGGGGAATGCCGGTGGCTATTCTCGCCAACAATGGCGTGCTGTTTTCAGAGAGCGCGCAGAAGGGCGCGCACTTCATCGAGCTCGCCTGCCAGCGCCGCATCCCGCTGCTGTTCCTGCAGAACATCTCCGGCTTCATGGTCGGCGGGAAGTATGAATCGGAAGGCATCGCCAAGCATGGCGCGAAGCTCGTCACCGCCGTTGCCACCGCGACCGTCCCAAAGGTCACCGTGGTGATCGGCGGCAGCTTCGGCGCGGGCAATTACGGCATGTGCGGGCGGGCCTATTCCCCGCGGTTCCTGTTCACCTGGCCCAATGCGCGCATCTCCGTGATGGGCGGCGAACAGGCGGCTTCGGTGCTGGCAACGGTCCACCGCGATGCGGACAGCTGGACGCCCGAGCAGGCAGAGGCGTTCAAGGCCCCGATCCGGCAGAAATACGAAGACGAGGGCAACCCCTATTACGCCACCGCGCGCATGTGGGACGACGGCGTGATCGACCCGGTCCAGACGCGCGACGTGCTCGGCCTCGCCTTTGCTGCGACGCTGGAGGCGCCAATCCCTGAAAAGCCGCAATTCGGCGTGTTCAGGATGTGATGACTTAAACCCTATCGCTTTCCCTCACGTAACTGCTAGGCAGTTGCAAACGGGGAGAGAAGCAGAGTGTCGTCAGAAGCACCTACTGGAGCGGCGGTTCCACGTGCGAAGCGCAAGCCTACAATCCTTTCGCGGATCGTGCGCCGCATCATCATCTGGATCTATGCCTGGAAAGGCTGGAAGATCGAAGGCGGCCTTCCCAAACACCTCAAGAAATATGTGATCGCAGGGGCGCCGCACACCTCGAACTGGGATTTCGTGTTCTTTACCGGCGCGACGGAGAAAGAAGGTGTGCATCCCAATTTCATGGGCAAGCACACCCTGTTTCAGGGGATCATGCGCAATTTCATGTTCGACATGGGCGGTATCCCCATTGATCGGACGCGGCGTGCCAATGCCGTCGAACAGGTCGCCGAGGAATTCGATAAGCGCAACGAACTCGCTCTGGTCATCGCGGTCGAGGGAACGCGGTCGAGCGACGGCAAGTGGAAGTCCGGCTTCTACAACATTGCGCGGGCGGCAGGCGTCCCGATCGTACCCGCCTATGCTGACAATGACACTATGACCATCGGCTTCGGGGAACCTCTGATCCCAACCGGGAATTATGGAGAGGACTTGCTGAAGCTGGCGGAATGGTTCCGCTCAAAGCTGCCCGATTACGAGCGCTTCAAAGTGCTTGAGCAGCAGGCGCGCGATATCATTGCGGGGAAGAATGATGTTTGAAGCCCTTATGATAAACGCCGGAATCTTGCTCGTGCTGGTGCTGATCCAGTGGGCGATCAGCGTGAAGATCGATGACGTGTCCTTTATCGATGCCTTCTGGGGGGCGGGCATGGGGATCCTTGCGATTGCGAGTTTTCTTCAAATGGAGGATCCGGGCGCTTTGGCTTTTCTGCTGATGGTCATGACCGCTGCCTGGGGCTTTCGACTTGGCATCTATCTGTTTCGCAGATGGAGCCGCGAAGGTGAAGACAAGCGCTACAAGCTGATCCTCAAGAAGGACCGCGAGAACGGCAATTTCGCGATCGCAGCGCTATACAAGGTGTGGCTGATGCAGGCAGTGCTGCTGTTTCTTGTATCGAGCCCTGCGCAGGTCGGCATCCTCGCAAGCCCTGAACCTGCGCCCATCGGGTCGCTCGCCTGGTTCGGCTTGGCGGTTTACCTTATCGGCATCTTCTTCGAATGGGTCGGCGATTGGCAACTATCCAAGTTCAAGGCCGATCCTGCGAATGAAGGCAAAGTGCTCGACACCGGACTTTGGCGTTACACCCGCCATCCCAATTACTTTGGAGACTTCATGGCGTGGTGGGGTATCTGGTTCGTCTGCGCCTGTGTGAGTTTCGAACTCGCATTCTACACGATTGCAGGGCCGATCTTCCTCTCTTTCACGCTGACGAAATGGTCTGGGGTAACGCTGCTGGAAAAGGGAATGGCTAAGTCGAAGGGCGACAAGTACGCGGAATACAAGCAGCGCACCTCGGCCTTCTTCCCCATGCCTCCAAAGTCCGCTTGACCAGCCTTTTCTGAAGCGGCGCGCTCTGGATCTTGCAGACTTCTCATTCCCGGTGGGTTTATTCCGCGCTGAGATCCACTACATTGGGGCTGACCAAAAAGAGGCCCCCGTTCATGCCCCCCGAAAAACGCGACAGCGAACGTAAACGCCTTGCCCACCGGACATTGGAGCTGGTCCGCGAACGCGGTTCGGAAGTGGCTTTGACCGCGCTCGCACTGGAAGAGGGGATTTCGCGCCACCGGATCGAGGAAATCTTCGAGGATGAGGACGATCTGACGGAAGCAGTCGCGGAAGTATGGCTGGAACCCCACATCGCGATCATGGAGGAAGTTGTCGCGTCCGATCTGCCGCCTAATCGCAAGATGTATGAATTCTACGTTCGCCGTTTCCGCATCAACCGCGAGCGCTATCGCAGCGACCCCGGGTTCTTCGCAGTTATCTGCGAGCTTGGCGCCGCCCGGTTCGAACGCGTGAGGAGTTTTGTGGATTTGGCGGACCATTATCTCTGTCAGATCATTGCCGAGGCGCAGGCGGACGGATATTTTGCCGGGCTGGAGATCGATCAGGCCCTGTCGCTGATCAACCAGATGGTAACGAACTACACTTTGCCCGATGCCTTGCTCCATCTCGACGGACGGTTGAGCGAAGAAAAGTTGGCGCGGATCATCGATACGATCTTTGCAGGCCTTACGGCCGAAGATGGCGGAGCGCGCGGGGTCAATACACTGCGGCTCGCGGACAGCTGACGAGCGGCTCAGTCCGCGCTTGCTTCGATCACGCCGTCCTGAAACGGTACCTCGCGTACCGGAACAGCCCGGATATAGGCTTCCAGCGCGTCGATGTCGGTCCCTTGTTCGACGGCTTGAGTGCCTTCGGTCAGCGCAGCGAAACTGTCGCCGCCACTCGCGAGGAAGCTGTTGGTGGTCACGCGGTAGATCGCGTCCGGTTCGATCGGAACACCGTCAAGGGTCATCGCGACAATACGATCACCGACGGGGCGCGAACGATCGAAGGTGTAGGCAAAGCCTGCTGAAGGGCTCAGGAATTGTTCCGGATCTTCCCCCTCAAACTGCTGCTCCAGCACGCGCTTGAGCTGCGCTCCGGTAAAATTCTGCGTCACCAGCGTATTGTTGAAAGGCTGGGTGCGCGCGATATCGCCATAGGTCAATGTCCCATCTTCCGCCGGTTGCAGCGGGGCGCGGATACCGAACGGATTCATCAAAGCGATCTGGGCACCTGCTTCGCGGGTCGCGGCCAACTGCGCATCTGCGATCAGCCGCCCCAATTCCTTGCCGCGGTTGCTCTCTGCACCCTCGCCCTTGTCGGCCCGTCTGGAAACTCGGCCGATTGGCCTCTGCGTGAAGGCTTCAGCCGCTTCGACATATTGGGCGATATAGGTTTCAATCCCTGGGTCTGGCTCGAAGCGCGGGTAGAGGTCGGTGTTTTCGACATAGCGGACGGACGAGCGGTAAGGGCGCGACTGCACAACCACATTGTTCGCAGACTTGGAGATGACTTCACCCGAGGCAGGATCGATTTCGAGCGTGATATCGCTCACCAACGCACCAAAAACTCCGGCACTGGTCAGGAGGAACATGTGGCCAGGATCGCTGCTCGGCCATTCGCAGACATAGGCCCAATGGGTGTGGCCGGATACAATGACGTCCACCCGCGGATCGATGCCCTGCATGATCCGTTCCAGCGGGCCGGTTGGCTCTCCGCAGCCATTGGGGTCAGGTGCCGCGAACGTCTTGATTCCTTGGTGGATAAGAACAACGATCGCGTCTGCCCCTTCGGCGTCGAGCGAAGCAACTCCGCGATTGATCGCTTCGACTTCATCACCGAACCTAATCCCCTCTATTCCGGCCGGGGCGACCAGCTTGTCCGTGTCTTGTAGTGTCAATCCGACAAAGCCCAGCGTCACTTGCGATTCGCCCTCGCCGAAGCTCCGCAGCGCAGTTGCCGGGAACAGAGTCGATCCGTCCGGCATGATTACATTGGCGGCTAGATATGCGAAACTTGCCCCCTCGAAGGGTTCAAGCTTGCACGGGTCGCGCTCAGACAGCTTTTCGCACCCGCCCTCCTGCAAGCGTTTGAGTTCGCGCCATCCCCGGTCAAACTCATGGTTGCCGACAGCGTTCAACTCGACGCCGAGCTCGCTCAGCACTCTCACGCTGGGTTCGTCGAGATAAAGCGCGGATGCGAGCTGCGAGGCGCCGGTCATGTCGCCAGCAGCGACTGTTATCGAATGGGCATGCTGGCTGCGCAAGGTGGTGAGCGCGCTCGCCAGCCAGGCCGCACCGCCCGCCGGGATCCGCACAATGTCTTCCTCGCTGCGGACGATAGTGACAGACTGGTTCGGCGGCTCAAGCGCGCCATGAAAATCGTTCAGGCCGAGAACCTGTACGGTGACCGGCGGGGCTGCTGCGGGCTGCGAGGTCGTTGCGCAGGCCGCAAGCAACGCGGATGCGGCGAGTGGAATCAGCTTCTTCATGCTGCGCTCTGTGCTTGCGAAATGAGTCTAACTCAAGACATCTGCATCAATTGGCTGTCGAACCGGCTTCGCTTTCAGGCTCGCGCAGTTCCTGAACGATCGACCAGCTCGCCAGGAACAGGCCCGCAACAAGCGGACCCAGAACAACGCCAGAAAGACCCAGCGTGGCAATCCCGCCAAGGGTTGTTATGAGGACGATCCAGTCAGGAATACCCGTCTCCCTGCCAACCAGGATCGGGCGCAGGACATTGTCTGCCATGCCGATGACGACAACACCGGAGAAGATCACGAACAAGCCTTCCCACGTGGCTCCTGTCGCCAGCAGCCAGATTGCCGCAGGCACCCAAACAATGCCGGTGCCCACAGCAGGCAGCAGCGAGAAGATTGCCATCACCAGTCCAAACAGGACCACCGAAGGCAGTCCCACGATCCAGAAAGTGATCGCACCCAGCGTGCCCTGAACAAGGCCAACCACCACCGATCCCTTGATGGTTGCGCGAACGATTCCCAGAAACCGCGCTGCCAGCCTCTCGACAACGCTGTTCTCCATCGGCAGATCGTGCATGACCCGCGCGGCAATCTTGGTGCCATCGCGCAACAGGAAATACGTCACGTAAAGACCGACAATAAAGGACAGCACAAAGCCGAATACGCCGCCGCCGATGGCGACTGCTTGCTGCGCCAGCAGACCTGCGCTTTCGCCGATGAGCTGCTGAGCCCGCTCCTGAATTTCCGTCAAGTCGCCGACACCCGCTTCATCCAGCGCTCTTTGGATTTGGGCAGGGAGCGCGGACACGATCTGACTGAACCACCCGGCAATGTCGATTTCGCCATCCTGGAATGCGGTCACCACGGTGGCCGCATCGTCCACGATCATTCCACCGATGAAGAAGCCCGGCAACAGTATCGCGACGGTAATGAAGATCAGCGTGACCGACGCCGCGCGGTTCGGGCTGTCTTTCATACGGGCCAGCACCCATTGGTAGAGCGGCTGGAACATGATTGCAGCGAGCGTGGCCCACAGCAGCGGAGCAGCAAAGGGCCAGACGATGTAGGCGGTGGCCAGCGTTATCGCTGCCAGGAACAGGTAAAAGCCGCTGCGATTGATGGCTTCGCTTTCAGATTCCCGTCCCAACGGCTCCTCCTCGCATGGCCGCGCGATCAAACGTCCAGGTTTGCGACATTCAAGGCATTGTCCTGGATGAATTCGCGCCGAGGCTCCACCACATCGCCCATCAGGCGGGTGAAGATCTCGTCCGTCACGTCCGCATCTTCCACCTTGACCTGCAGGAGCACCCGGTTGTCAGGATCGAGCGTGGTTTCCCACAACTGTTCCGCATTCATTTCGCCCAGGCCCTTGTAGCGCGCGATCGAGAGACCCTTGCGACCCGCCGCCAGCACTGCATCGAGCAGCTGGGTGGGGCGCGTTATGCTGCCATCGCCTGCAGCCAATGGGGCATCGTCACCTTCGACATCCTCGTCTGGCACCGTATCCGGCTCCGCCTCGGAGCCCTTGACCAGCCGGGCGGGCCGAACGTAAGCCTCGGCCTGCTGGCCCGCGAGGCCATGCAGCTTGTGCGCTTCTGTACTAACAAGAAAGCGCGGCTCAATGACATGCGCATCAGTGACGCCGCGCCACAAGCGCTTGAAGATGACGCCTCCCTCCTCGTTCATCTCAGCGGTCCATTTGGCCTCAGGGTCGCCCATTTGCAGACGTTGGGCAGCCAGCACCAGGGCCTGCTTTCGCGTCGCGCGCTCAAGCGAAGGATCAAGTGCCCCGGAAAGTGCCATCTGCTCGATCACCGCCGTATCGTAACGGCGCGGGACAAACCCCAGCAGATTGCGCAGCCGCAAGGCATGATCCACCAGTGCGCGCAGATCTTCACCGCTGCGCGCGCCCTCGCTGGTTTCGAGAATGCGTCCGCTCAGCCCTGCATCGACCAGATAGCGGTCCAGCGCCCCCTGGTCCTTGAGGTACACTTCGCTGCGGCCCTTGGCGACCTTGTAAAGCGGCGGCTGGGCGATGAAGAGGTGCCCTGCCTTGACGATTTCAGGCATCTGGCGATGGAAGAAAGTCAGCAGCAGCGTTCGGATATGCGCGCCATCGACATCGGCGTCCGTCATGATCACGATCTTGTGATAGCGCAGCTTGTTCAGGTCGAATTCGTCGCGGATGCCTGTGCCCATCGCCTGGATCAGCGTGCCGACTTCCTTTGACGAAATAATCCGGTCGAACCGCGCACGCTCGACATTGAGGATCTTGCCCTTCAGGGGCAGGATCGCCTGTATCTTGCGGTCGCGCCCCTGCTTGGCGGAGCCGCCTGCCGAATCGCCTTCGACCAGGAACAGTTCAGCCTTGGATGCATCGCGTTCCTGACAGTCGGCAAGTTTACCTGGCAGCGAGGCAACGCTCATGGCGCCCTTGCGGCTCATCTCGCGCGCGCGCCGAGCCGCTTCGCGGGCGGCGGCGGCATCGATGATCTTCTGGATAATCTGCTTGGCATCGCCCGGATTTTCCTCAAGCCATTCCGTCATCTTCTCGCCCATCAGGCTTTCGAGCGGCTGGCGGACTTCGGAGCTGACCAGCTTGTCCTTGGTCTGGCTGGAGAACTTGGGATCGGGCAGTTTTACGCTGACAATCGCGGTCAGGCCTTCGCGCATGTCCTCGCCCGTCAGCGAGACCTTCTCTTTCTTGAGGAGGCCGGCCGCAGCCGCGTAATTGTTGAGCGTGCGGGTCAGCGCGGCGCGGAAGGCAGCGAGGTGTGTCCCGCCATCGCGCTGCGGGATATTGTTGGTGAAGGTCAGGACGTTTTCGTAATAGCTGTCGTTCCATTGCAGCGCGACATCAATCCCGATCCCGTCCTTGTCAGCGGATACGGCAATCGGCTCAGCCACCAGGGGCTGTTTGTTCCGGTCAAGATATTTGACGAAGGCGGCAATCCCGCCCTCGTAGAAAAGATCATGCTCGAGCGGGTCCTCGTGGCGCTTGTCGCGCAGCTTGATGCGGACGCCTGAATTGAGGAAGGCAAGCTCGCGATAGCGGTGCTCCAGCTTTTCGAAATCGAAGTCGGTGACGTTCTTGAAGGTCTCGTGGCTCGCCTGGAAAGTGACGCGTGTGCCCTTCTTCAGGCCATTCTCATCGCCATTGCTGTCAACCGGCGGCGCGTCGCCTCTGATTTCCAGACTGTTGACGGCGTCGCCATGCTCGAAGCGCATCCAATGCTCTTTACCATCGCGCCAGATAACAAGTTCAAGCCATTCAGAAAGCGCGTTCACCACCGAGACGCCAACGCCGTGGAGGCCGCCGGACACTTTATAGGCATTGTCATCGCTGGTGTTTTCGAACTTCCCCCCTGCGTGCAGCTGAGTCATGATGACCTCCGCTGCAGAAACGCCTTCTCCCTTGTGCATGTCGACCGGAATGCCGCGGCCATTGTCTTCGACCGAGACCGAGCCGTCGGGGTTCAATTCGATCAGGACCAGGTCGCAATGCCCGGCCAGCGCTTCATCGATCGCGTTGTCGGACACTTCGAACACCATGTGGTGCAGGCCGGAGCCATCATCGGTGTCGCCGATATACATGCCGGGGCGTTTGCGTACGGCATCAAGGCCTTTGAGAACCTTGATGGAATCTGCGCCATATTCGCCCTTCTTGGGGGCGTTTCCACTGGTTTCGGGAGTCTGTTCGCTCATAGCGATCATATAGGCTCTGAGGTGCCAAATCCCAAGCTTTGTGGCCGCTTTGGACCATGTTTTCCACGAACGTCAGACGTGTGCTCTTGAGGGCTTGCCGCGCGGGGACTTCGCCCTAGAGTGCAGCGCATGGAAAACGGCGAAATTCTGCTTTCGGTAAAGAGCGAGTTTGGCAGCTATTGCAGAGTGTTGGCTCACTGGGCGGAGCTTAAGCCCGGAAAGATCGCGTTGCGCGATGATGAGGGTGAGATCACTTGGGCGGAGCTCAATGATTGCGTTGAACGGATCGCGGCGCAGTTGCAGCATTCCGGCCTCGAACGCGGCCAATCGGTTGCGATTCTGGGTACAAGCTGCATTGCCTACGCGCTGGCTTTCCTGGGTGCGGTTCGGGCTGGAGGGGTGGCCGCACCGCTGACCACCAGCGCCAGCCGGGATCAGCTTGAAGGCATGGCACGCGATTCTGGCGCTCGCCACTTGTTCATCGATGCGGCCAAGCGGGCAGAACTCGGCGATGATTTCCTGCCCGAACTCGAACACATCGCGTTCGAAGATGTGGGGCAATGGATGGCGGCGGAAGGCACATGTGCGCTGTCATTCGAACCGGCCAAGGGCGATCCGTTCAACATCATCTATTCCAGTGGAACCACGGGTGTGCCCAAGGGCATCGTGCATTCACACCTCATGCGCTGGCGGCAATTTGCAAGCACTGCGGCAAGCTATCTCGAGGCGGGGCTGGAGGTCCGCAGCCTTGCTTCAACGCCGCTTTATTCCAACACGACGATGGTTGCGTTCCTGCCGGTGCTGCTGGCCGGGGGTGCGGTCACCATCATGGGCAAGTTCGATTGCGCACGCTGGCTCGAGCAAGCCGAGCGTCACGCGATCACAACGACCATGCTGGTGCCCGTCCAGTATCAGCGGCTGATGGATCATCCCGGCTTTGACGATCATGACCTCTCCTCACTGAGGATCAAATACTGCACGTCCGCGCCTTTTGCCGCTGAGCTCAAGGCCGAGGTGCTCCGCCGGATGCCAGGCGCGCTGATCGAGATCTACTCGATGACAGAAGGGGGTGTCGTTTGTCTGCTGGCGTGCCATGAATTTACGGACAAGTTGCACACGGTTGGGCGGCCAGCGCCTGGCAGCGAGCTCAAGGTGCTGGACGACGAGGATCGCGAAGTACCGCCGGGCACTCCGGGCAATCTCGTTGGCCGCTCGCAAACCATGATGAGCGGATACCAGAACCAGCCGGACAAAACCCGTGAGGGTTACTGGAAAGATCCCGACACGGGCGAAGTCTGGCAACGGATGGGCGATATTGGACGGGTCGATCAGGACGGCTTTCTCGAGCTGGTTGGCCGCGCCAAGGACATGATTATCTCCGGCGGCTTCAATATCTACCCGGTCGATCTGGAGAATGAGCTTCTCAAGGAAGATGGCGTCAAGGAGGCGGCCGTTATTGGTGTGCCTTCAAGGCGCTGGGGCGAGACACCGGTGGGTTTTGTCACCTTGAATGCGGGCAGTGATGCGGATGCTGTGATGGCGGCAGTGAATGCCCGGCTTGGCAAGACCCAGCGCCTTTCCGCCCTTCACGCCATTTCAGAAATGCCGCGCAGCCATATCGGCAAGCTGCTCAAGAGCGAACTGCGCGCGCGGGCTGACAAGTCTACCTGAAATCGGGCCAGAATTCGAACGAGAACAAGACGCGGCCATCCACTGCGGAGGGGGGGACATGCGGGATGACCGCGTCTTATTCGATGCCTCGCTCGCGGGCGCGGACGGGAGGGGGAGTCCGCAGCAAATAAGGCGCGAAGGGTAAGACCTCAAAGCGTTTCGCTTGCGCGGCGGACCCTTCTTGTAGCCAGAGATCGAGGGGGAGAGGGGCCTGATCTCTTGCCGACGGTGGCGAAATAGTGATCGGTTTCGCTCCATTCAAATGCGATTACCGGGAGCATATTTGCGCTTTTTGCAACATTGGTGCTGGATGCCGGGGGACCTGAGGAAGGCCTGCTCGGCTTGAGCAGGTGCCAGCTGGTATAAAAAGCGCCGCAATTGCGTAAAGCCCCGCCCCGCCTGCTGGACACGGGCGAACAGCCTCGCCAAAGGAGTGCGTCATGGACGACCCTTACCTTCCCGATTCCCGGCCCGATTCCATCCTCATCGTCGATTTTGGCAGCCAGGTCACGCAGCTCATCGCGCGGCGAGTGCGCGAAGCCGGTGTCTATTCGGAAATCGCGCCTTTCAGTCTTGCAGAGGAAGCCTTCCACCGACTGAAGCCGAAGGGCATCATTCTGTCCGGTTCGCCCGCCAGCGTACCAGACGAAGGATCGCCGCGCGCGCCGGACATTCTGTTCGAGGCGGGCGTCCCGATCCTCGGCATCTGTTACGGCCAGCAAGTCATGTCGCACCAGCTTGGCGGGGAAGTGCGCCCGGGCCATGAAACCGGCGAAGGCGGCGAATTCGGCCGCGCTTACCTCACGGTCACGAAATCCTGCGCGCTGTTCGATGGCCTTTGGAAGGAAGGCGAGCGGCATCAGGTCTGGATGAGCCACGGCGATAAGGTCACTCAGTTTGCACCGGGTTTCGAGATTGTCGCGATCAGCGACGGTGCGCCGTTCGCCGTGATTGCGGACGAGGAACGCAAATTCTACGGTACGCAGTTCCACCCAGAGGTCGTCCACACTCCGGATGGCGGCAAGCTGCTCGCCAATTTCGTTCTGCATGTCTGCGGCCTCAAAGGCGACTGGACAATGGCGGCCTATCGCGAGACAAAGATCCGTGAAATCCGCGAGCAGGTCGGCGACGGAAAGGTCATTTGCGGCCTTTCAGGCGGTGTCGACAGTTCAGTTGCGGCTATCCTGATCCACGAAGCGATCGGCGATCAGCTCACGTGTGTGTTCGTCGATCACGGCCTGCTGCGTCTCAATGAACGCGAACAGGTCGAGACCATGTTCCGCGACCACTACAATATCCCGTTGGTCGTAGTGGACGCAGAGCAGATGTTCATGGAAGGTCTCGCCGGCGTCACCGACCCCGAAGCCAAGCGCAAGTTCATCGGCAAGACCTTCATCGACGTCTTCGAAGCGGAAGCGAAGAAGGTTGGCGGCGCGGATTTCCTCGCGCAAGGCACGCTCTATCCCGATGTGATTGAAAGCGTCAGCTTTACCGGTGGGCCATCGGTGACGATCAAGAGCCATCACAATGTCGGCGGGCTGCCAGAACGCATGAACATGGAGCTGGTTGAGCCTTTACGCGAACTGTTCAAGGACGAAGTGCGCGAGCTGGGCCGCGAGCTTGGCCTGCCCGACATGTTCGTCGGACGCCATCCGTTCCCCGGACCTGGCCTTGCGATCCGCATTCCCGGCGAAGTCACGAAGGAACGCTGCGACATCCTGCGCAAGGCGGATGCAATCTATTTGGACGAGATCCGCAAGGCTGGATTGTATGACGCGATCTGGCAGGCCTTCGCCGTGCTCCTGCCGGTCCGGACCGTGGGCGTAATGGGCGACTATCGCACCTACGACAGCGTCTGCGGCCTTCGCGCGGTGACAAGCACCGACGGGATGACCGCTGACGTCTATCCTTTCGATGCGCATTTTCTCACCGGCTGCGCAACGCGCATTGTCAACGAAGTGCAAGGGATCAACCGCGTGGTTTACGACTACACCTCGAAGCCGCCGGGAACGATCGAGTGGGAGTGAACGCCAGACGTGCAACTTCCGCTCGGCACAGATCCGCGCTCGGATGTTCTGCGCCGCTTGCAGACCGACCTGATCGCAGCCTTCGGGCGCATCATTCGTCCGCCTGACAAGCGCCGTAGTCCCGAATGGGTGCTGGTTCATGGCGTGATCGGTGCACAGACCAAGACCGCGGCATCGAATGCGTCGACCGATGGCTTGCTGGAAAAATACGGGTCGTGGGAGGCGGTGGCGAAGGTCCCTGTCGAACAGCTTGAAGCTCTGCTCCAGCGACAGACATTCCCGCGCGTCGCTGCGCAGCGGCTAAGCGACTGCCTCAACGCCATCATTGCAGCGCGTGGACGCGTCGACCTGCGGCAGCTGTCGAATCTCGAAACAGCTGATGCCATTGCGTGGCTGGAGACGCTACCGGGTGTCGCGCGCAAGAATGCAGCAGGTGTGATGAATGCAAGCACCTTCAACCGCAAGGCCATTGTGATCGACGGCCATCATCGGCGGATCATGCAGCGCATGGGAGTCGTGCCGGCCACGGCAGACACGGCGAAGACCTATGACACGCTGATGCCGATCCTGCCGCAGGAATGGTCGGCTGAGGACATGGATGAACACCATTTGCTCCTGAAGAAGCTTGGGCAGACTCACTGTCGTCCACGCAGGCCTGACTGCGCGCAATGTCCGGCGCGCGCGGATTGCAGGACAGCGAAGGGTTAAGCTTACGCTACGGCTTTGCGGGTGCTCCAAGACCATGCTTGCAACGATCGGCAATCTCGGCTTGTCTTGTACGTAAACACGCGACCAATGGGAGAAATATCCATGAAAACCGCCATCACTGAAATGTTCGGAATCCAGCACCCCATCATCCAGGGAGGCATGCATTATGTCGGCTTTGCGGAAATGGCTTCGGCGGTGTCTAACGCAGGCGGCCTCGGCATCATTACAGGTCTGACGCAAGGCACGCCGGAAAAGCTCGCGAACGAGATCGCGCGCTGCAGGGACATGACAGACAAGCCCTTCGGCGTGAACCTCACCTTTCTGCCGACTGTGAATGCGCCCGATTATCCCGGCCTGGTGAAAGTGATCATTGAAGGCGGAGTGAAGGTCGTCGAAACTGCGGGCAATAACCCGCAGCAAGTTCTTCCTTACTTCAAGGACGCTGGGATCAAGGTAATCCACAAATGCACCAGCGTGCGCCATGCGCTCAAAGCGCAGTCGATCGGCTGTGACGCGGTTAGTGTCGACGGGTTCGAATGCGGCGGGCATCCCGGCGAGGATGACATTCCGAACATGATCCTGCTGCCGCGCGCGGCTGACGAGCTGGAGATTCCATTTGTGTCCTCTGGCGGGATGGCCGACGGGCGCTCACTCGTTGCAAGCCTTGCGATGGGCGCTGAGGGCATGAATATGGGGACGCGCTTCATCGCCACCAAGGAGGCGCCAGTGCATGAAAACGTGAAGAAAGCGATCGTTGCGGCGAGCGAGCTTGACACCCGGCTGGTCATGCGTCCCTTACGGAACACGGAGAGGGTCATGACCAATGACGCGGTTGAGGAATTGCTGCGGATCGAGAAGCAAAAGGGCGATGCCCTCAAGTTCGAGGATATCATCGAACAGGTCGCAGGCGTCTATCCGCGGATCATGATGGAAGGCGATATGGATGCGGGCGCGTGGAGCTGCGGCATGGTGGCAGGCCTTATCAATGATATCCCGACCTGCCAGGAGCTTATCGACCGGATCATGAGGCAGGCGGAGGACATCCTCGAGCGGATGAATGCCATGGCACGCGCCTGAATTCGTTCAGCAATTCGTTAACGAAAATTGGTTCCCGGCTAGGTAGTGATCCGAATTAATGCGGCTTACTACCTGATCTATATCCGATGAGACGGGAGGAGTTCCCGTTTCTAGATCTGGCACCTCTAGACCATGCAACTCTCAGGCGTGCAGAATTGTGCGCAGGACGGGGGAAGCCATGCTCGAATTGCTGGCAGCTAGCGGAAACTACATCGCCATTCTGGTCCTGTGTGCTTCGTGCTGGGTCGCCGGCCGATCGGTTGGCAATTCTGCTCAATCGGAGGGATCATCGCAAGGCTGGACTACAAAGCCGCTGTTCGATGCAGGAGAATACGCCCTGTTGCACGCTGTCCGCGGCGCTCCGGATGGTACATCGCGGGAGCCCGCCCGAGACATTTCAGAAGTTCAAGCGCAAACGGTTGATTGCGACGCTCGCAGGTTGAGCACTGCAGAACATATTCATGACCTCATCCTGCATGGGGATCTTTCGCAGGACGGCGTGATCGAATCGCTCGTGGCAATGGCTGAAGATCAGATCAGACACGATGCAGCCGCGCATAGTGACTGGAAACTGCCTGACGCATCGCAGAAAGTGGCCAGCCCCTTTGACAGCCCCTGTCCCGAAGCGCGTATACTTACGCGAAGCGGAATGGTCCGCGAACCGCTTCCAGCTGACCTGGCTGACCCTCTTACGACCGAAGTGCTCTCGCGCTATCGGATGTACGCGCAGGAATGTAACCTCAAGCCGGCCGAGTAAGCAGCAGAAAACCTCCACGTTTTTCCCACTGCTCAAGGCCGACCTGCAAGCGCAAATCAGCCCTCAGCCGCCTCTTTTTCCTCTTCGTCAACACGGGTGTAAGGTACGAAGTCAGTGAGGAAAACATTACCGGCATAGAAACCGGACGAGCGATCGACTTTCGTGACAATGTCTAGCCTGCAAAGCTGCGAACCATAGCGCCGCGTGACGAGGACATCATCATCGTCAATGTCGTCAGGATTGCGCGTGACGTTGACGTAGATCGTCTTGCCGCGACCGTAGACGAGCGCGGTGCCGTCAATAATCCTGAGATTGCGGCCTGGCCCAAAATCGCTGATACAGCTGGTCGGCTCACCTGCTTCGCGTCCCTCCAGCAATTCCGCGAGCTCTTCCTCGCCGCTTTTCTTTTCCTTAGCTATCGCAGCCGGCGCACTCAAGGCAGCGCAAGCGGCAATTGCAGCGGCGGTCCAATGCAAACGGTGTTTCATTGCGAGTCTCCTAGGTTGAGATACCCAGTATATTCAACACGCCTGAACACGGCCTGACGACGGTTGCCGTCTCCCTTGAACGGAGGTCAGCGAAATCCGGGATCCGCCCCTTCAGAAATGTCGGGAAGGCTTGCCTGATCCACGCCATCGGCAGGCCCGCCCTTGAGGACAAAGCGGCGGTCGCAATAGCCACAATCGACATAGCCATGCTCGTCGATCTCGAGAAAGATGCGCGGATGGCCGAGCGCGGATGGCCGATAGTTTCTGCCGCTGCGGATGTCGCTCGCGCCGTCGCAGCTGACGCGGCGCGTTTCAACATGGATGACTTCTGGCGGGGCAATGCTCATGCAATGAGGCGATAATCGGGTCGAGCGAGATTCGCAACGGCTTAGCACCCCTTTGCAGACAGGGAAGAAAGGCCTAGTGCGCGGGCCATGAACATACCGTCCGCCATTTCGATCCGCGACCTCAGAAAGACTTATGCCGGGGTTAAGGGCGAGCCAGGTAAGGAAGCCTTGAAAGGCGTCAGTTTCGATGTCCCGCAAGGCCAGATTTTCGGCTTGCTGGGCCCCAATGGTGCTGGCAAGTCGACGCTCATCAACATTCTCGCAGGGCTTGTTGTCAAGACGGGCGGCAGTGCGGAAATCTGGGGCTTCGACATTGACGAACACCGCCGAAACGCCTCGCGTTCGATAGGGATCGTCCCGCAGGAAATCGTCTTTGATCCCTTCTTCACGCCCTATGAAGTGCTGGAAAACCAGGCAGGTTTTTACGGTATCGCAAAGCAATTGCGCCGCAGCGAAGACTTGCTGGCCGCAGTTCGCCTGTCCGACAAGCGCGATGCCTATGCGCGTACTCTTTCTGGCGGGATGAAGCGGCGGCTGCTGGTCGCTAAGGCGATGGTCCACTCGCCGCCGATCCTGGTGCTGGACGAGCCAACGGCGGGCGTCGATGTCGAACTGCGCCGCCAGCTATGGGAGCTCGTCAAGCGATTGAATGATGACGGCGTAACAGTAGTCCTGACGACGCACTATCTCGAAGAGGCTGAACAGCTTTGCGACCGTATAGCGATCATCAATCATGGTGAGTGCATCGCCAACAAGCCGACCAGAGAACTGATCGAAATGGCGCGCGAGAAAATCGTTTCCGTCACGCTGGACAAGGATCTCGCAACCCCGCCGCGGCATGACGCCTTTGCCAAGGTTGAACAGACTGCCGCGCGCTCGGTCGAGGTCACCTATGACAAGGACAGACTAACAGCAGGACAGGTCCTCGCGATCCTGCAGGATCAGGGCCTCGTGGTCCAGGACGTGACGACGCGCGAGGCCGATCTGGAAGATGTATTCGTCCAACTGACCGGGTCAGGTTGAGGGCGTCGCGAAATAGCAAGATCGGGAACGCGCGGCGCGACTGGTCTCGCTAAAGTTTGAGCATCGAAAGGGAGGGTCATGCTCATGACTGTCGCAGCGAATTATACCCAGCGGATCGGACACGCTCTCAGCGCTATCGAAGCCGGGGCACAATCGGGTGACTGGCCTGACCTCAGCGCATGGGCGGAGGCAGCAGCGATGTCCGAGTTCCATTTCCATCGCACCTATCGCTTGCTGACAGGTGAGACTCCGCAGCACACGCTCACGCGGGCGCGGATCGGCAGTAGCCTGCCTGAGCTTATGGGGCCGCAAGGGATCATGGGCGCAACAGGGGCAAGCGCTTATGGATCGAGCCAGTCTTATGCTCGCGCGCTGAAAGCGCTCACCGGTGCGACGCCTTCGCAGCTCCGGGTAGATAGCGCGTTGTTTGACGAAGTTGCACGCCAAGTGATGCAGGCGAGCGATGCTGGCGGCGTGATTGCGATCGAGATCACGCAGCTCAATCCGCTCAAGCTGGTCGCGGCAGAAGCCGTGGGCGACTACAAAGATCTCAACCATGGCTTTCATCACCTGTTCGATCTGGTCATGGCGCAGATCGCGCCCGAGGATATAACCGGGCTCTACGGCGTGCCGTATGATGATCCGCGCGATGTCCCGGCACAGGCGTGCCGGTTCGATTGTGCGGTCTCCACCGCTGCTTCCGTCGAACCGCGCGGTGATCTGAAAGCGCTCGGCATCGATGGCGGTCATGCGCTGCGTCTGCGGCACAAGGGCGATTATGACTTCGTGCACAACGCGCTCGACGATCTCTATCGGCTTGCGATCGTGCTTGACCTTGAGCTGGCCGAGGTCAACCCTCTGCATTTCTATCACTCGGACCCGGAAGAGGTGGCCGAGGAGGACCTGATCGCTGACGTGCACCTGATGCTGAAGGAGAGCTGAGCCATGCGCTTTAAGGCAACTATTTCGCTTGCTTGTCTCGCTCTTGGCATGGCGCTTGCGCCGGTCGCAGCTTTTGCTCAGGACGAACCGGTTGAAGCAGCAGTGCAGCAGGAGCGGCCTGCGGCAACGCTTGCCGACATGGTCTGGCTGGAAGGAAGCTGGGCGGGCAAGGGCATTGGCGGCCATCCGGCGGGCGAGACCTTTACCTATGCTGGCGACAAGCAGATGGTGGGCCATTTCTGGCAGCTCGACGAGACAGGCGGGATCGGTTTCTACGAGCTTATCACCGTGGTGCCAGATGGTGAGAGCCTGACCATGCGCTTGAAGCATTTCACCGCTGATCTGACCGGCTGGGAAGCAAAGGAAAGCGAAGCTGCGCTCGAATTTCCCTTGCTGGAACGCAGCGAGGCAATGTGGAAATTCGGCCCTGTCACTTTTACGCAGTTAGGGCCGGACCGTTTGAACGTCTCTGTGAAGGTACGGCGGGACGATGGTTCGCTCAGCAGCCTTGAATTCGACTATGACCGGGTATCGTCGGGCGAGTCGCCGTTGGGGTGACCAAAGGAAGGGCGGGGCGGGTCCCACATGTGTCCCTCCTCATTGTCTTCGAAGTGGATCTTGCGGGGGCGGATATGTGCATGGGGCGAAGTCTCACTGAGGCATTTACTGGGATCAGACCGGCGCCGGGAACGGCGGGTTCGCTCAAACGCAGAGGTGAAGCCTGTGCCTTCGTCCGAAGGTGCGCCTGTGGCAGAATCGCGCCACTTGCCGTGATCGAACCGCACGATGGTTGCTCCGCAATGTCGACAGGTCCCGCGATAGGTTTCCCCATCCCATCCGATCCGGTGCGGAGTCGGGGCATGAGAGTTGGTGCGACAACGCATCCTATGCCATAGCTTCATTTTGCCCCCCTGCAGCAATGCTGGCAGTTACGCAAAGGCAACCCAATTCGCGCAGCCGGGTCCAATTACATCTCTGTAAATAAAAGCGAAGATTTGGCCACCGGTCAATCGCGCAACACCCATCACCCAGGCTTGACGAGCGACACTTTGCTTGCTCCTTCGGCGCTCTGCCGCCATGAGGCGAAGCATGACTGGCACGACTCACGATGTCCTGATTATCGGTTCCGGTGCGGCCGGGCTGACCGCCGCGCTTGCGCTTGCAGAGCACAAGCGGGTGCTGGTTCTCGCCAAGGGCTCATTGACCGGTGGCTCGACCGCCTGGGCGCAAGGCGGGATTGCCGCGGTGCTCGACGCGGGCGACACCTTCGAGAACCATGTGCGCGACACCATGGTCGCCGGCGCTGGCCTCAACCGGCGCGAGACTGTCGAGTTCGTGATCGAGAACGCGCCCGCTTCGATCGATCGGCTGGTTGAGCTGGGAGTGCCGTTCAACACCGAAGGCGAGAATCTCCACCTGACGCGTGAAGGCGGGCACTCGCATCGCCGGATCGTCCACGTCAACGATGCGACCGGCTGGGCGGTGCAGGAAGCGCTGCTCAAGGCAGCAGAGGCGAACCCCAACATCACCATGCTGCCGGGGCGCACTTGCATTGATTTCATCACCGGGCGGCACCGAGAAAAGTTCTCCGCAGAAGGTCGCGTTTGGGGCGCTTATGCGCTCAACGAGGCAACCGGGCAGGTCGAGCGCCATGTGGCCAAGGCGACTATCCTTGCAGCGGGCGGGGCGGGCCGGTGCTACCTGTTTTCAACCGCACCGCGCGGCGCGACAGGTGACGGGATCGCGATGGCGTGGCGTGCGGGCGCGCGCGTTGCGAACATGGAAATGATGCAGTTCCATCCGACCTGCCTTTACAATCTGGAGGTCAAGAACTTCCTCATCACAGAGGCCGTCCGGGGCGAAGGCGGGCATCTGCTGCATCCGGAAACCGGCCATCGCTACATGACCGATTATGATCCGGAGCGGATGGAGCTTGCCCCGCGCGATATCGTGGCGCGCGCGAATGACGACCAGATCAAGCGCTATGGCCTCGACTATGTCCATCTCGACATCAGCCACCAGCCGCCCGAGTTCGTGAAAGAGCATTTTCCGAACATTTACGACAAGCTGATCGGGCTCGGCATCGACATGACGAAGCAGCCTATCCCGGTCGTGCCGGCACAGCACTATACCTGCGGCGGCGTGCTGATCGGGCTTGACGCGCGCACGGACCTGCCGGGCCTGTGGGCGGCGGGTGAATGCACAGAAAGCGGGCTCCACGGCGCGAACCGACTCGCCTCCAATTCTCTGCTGGAATGCTTTGTATTTGGCGAAGCAGCGGCGAAAGACATCTTGGAAAGCTGGGGCGCACTGCCTGAGGTGCCCTCCATCCGCGAATGGGACGAAAGCCGCGTGACCGATTCCGATGAGGAAGTCGTCATCAAGCAGAACTGGACGGAAATCCGCCGCTTCATGTGGAACTATGTCGGCATCGTGCGCACGACCAAGCGGCTGGAACGTGCCGCGAACCGGATCGCGCTGCTTAAGCAGGAGGTTGAGGACTATTACGGCAGCTTCCGCGTCACCACCGACCTCATCGAGCTGCGTAATCTTCTGCAGGCGGCAGAGCTGATCGTGAAGTCTGCGCTCGCCCGGCACGAAAGCCGCGGGCTGCATTACACGCTCGATTATCCGGAGACCGATAGCGTGGCGCGGGACACGGTGCTAATGCCCTGACGCGAGGCAATCGCGACCGGTTTCAGCGACTGCCACGCGGGTACTGAATGTCTCAAAGTGGGGTGGAAAGCTGACATCAAAGTTCAGACACTCAATAATGGTTCTGACGAAGGGTCGATTTGGTTTCGACAATAGATGAGATTCCTCTGTTTCCATCGCCGCCGCGTCCCAGCTGCACGATCACATCAATCACGCTTTTCGCATAAGCAATTGTGTCATGGCGGGTCAGGCCAATTCCAGTCTGCATAACCATGAGGGAAAGTTGCTCAAGAGCGCCCTGTGCGGTGTTTGCATGGATCGTAGAGAAGCTGCCCGGGTGACCTGTGTTTATTGCACGCAGGAAACTCACGCTCTCGGACCCTCGCAATTCGCCAAGGACGATCCGGTCTGGACGCAACCGCAACGCAGCCTGCAAGAGCGTATCTGCGGACACTTTCGCCTCGCCCGTCTCTCCTTTGACTGCGACCAGGCCCACCCCGTTTTCTCCGGGAAGTTTCAGCTCCGGCGTATCCTCAACAAGCACGACCCGTTGGTATTTGGGAATCTCTCGCAGCATGGCGTTGAGGAATGTGGTTTTGCCGCTGCTGGTTCCGCCAGATATCAGGATCGTCTTGCGCTGTCGGATCGCTTCGCGCAGAAAAGGAACAGGTTCGTTCTGCGCGTCAGCGGCCACAGACGCTGAGAAACTCTTCAAGGGGCCAACGTCATAAGCGTCGAGGCTCAAGTTCAGCCGCCTGTGACGCCTTATGGCCATTGCCCAATGCTTGCGCGTCGCTGGTGGTCCACAAAACTGCACGCGCGCACCATCGGGTAAAGTGGCACCGAGTAAGGGGTGCTCCCGGTTGATCCCCTGATGGCTTACCCGAGCGACTTGTTCTGCAAGCCGTTGGATCAAGAGATCATTGATCTGTTCCGCTGCAAAGCGTTGCATACCGCTTGATCGGGAGTCCTCGACCCATACTTCACCTGGCCGATTCACTAGAATTTCCGTAACCGTATCCCGATCCAGCCATTGCCTGAATGGGGCAAGATAAGCATCGAGATATGCGCTGTTAGCATGCTGGTCTTTGCCGCTTGCTAGTAAAGGCTGAATATCTGCTGACATGCCAAAAGCGGACCCGTTACCTGCCGCTGACCGCGGAAAAGTCCAGATCGCGCGCGGTGAATACACGGATCGGTTCCCCCATACGCACGCGCACCGTTGGACCAATCTGCCCATCCTGCTGGACGGCAGCCGCAGCCGCAGACTGCCCCGCCCCGCCGATCACGACCGAAGCCCCTCCCGATGCTACTGCACCCAGGCCGCCAACGACTGAGAGGAGCAAAGACGAACCAAACCGCTTGAAGAAATTGGATTTGACTTCGCCCTTTAGTCCGGTTGTGCCATCGAACCCGATCGCAGGAGAGGCAAGATTAACCGAAGCTCCATCAGGTCGGATCAGACGAGTCCAGATCACATAGGCCCGTTTCTGACCCCCCTGAAGGCCGCTCTGATACTGGCCAATCAATCGACTTGAGCGCGGAACAAGTATCGCAGTGCCATCGAAGCTGCGCACGTCCTGACTTACAACTGCACGCACATAACCAGGTACGTCTGTGTCGATCGCAGTTTCAAGAATGGCAGGAATGAGGGTGCCCTGAGTGACTGTCGTAGACGGATTTGTCATGGGGCTGGCTTGTGCGGGCGCTCCGCCAATGCCGCCAATCCGGCTAGCAAACTGTGCAGCAGCACTACCAGCCCCTTCGACGACTGAGCCGTTCGGAGCAGGAACACCTTCGACTGGTTGAGTCAGCGGGACCGGACTAGCGCTGGCATCGAAAACCACGGTCGGGCTGGCATACGGATTGGCCGCAGGCGCAAGACCAGTCCCAGCGCCCGGCGCAGGTGCTAGAGCTGGTGCTGTTCCGGATTCAACCTCAGGCTCTGGAACTGGCTGTAGCGGAACCTGAGCGGCCTGTTCTGACACCGCGGCCGGTGCAGTCCCGCCACGTTCGAGATCGGGATTTCCAATACCTTCCGGCTCCGCAATGCGGGCCGAATTCATGCTCCAGAGAGTGATAGCACCTAGCAATGCGACCACCGCGATGCCTGCGCCGAGCCCGAGTCCATCGGATTTGCCGCGGCTGTGTGCGACGGCGGGATAGCGTGTACGACTGGCCAAATCGATGATTTCGGCGCTGGTCGTTTCACGAGGATCAACGTTAGGGGCTTGGGCAGACCGATCGGAGGATTTCGAAGAGTGTCTCATGGCCAGACGCATCATTCAGCCTCCTGTCCTGACTGCAACAATTGAGCCAGTGCTGCCTGCGGTTTGGCCGCTTGAAAGGGCTTTCGAGGGCCTTGATGGATCAGCATTGCCCGCTCTTTTCCAGACCGCAGAATGATTTTTGCAGGCACACCTTCAACTACCACTGTGTCGCCGCGTACGGTGAAATTGACAGGCCCTTCGGTTCCATCCTGATCAACGATCAGGATTGCTGGCACTGCTGCGCCTTCTGTCCACATCAGGAAGGTCGCCTCTCCATCATCATATGCGCGAGTAGGGAGCAGAGATTCGTCTCCACTTGTATCCCATGCAAAATTGAGAGCCGTTGGATCGATCACTGCGTAGGGGTCGCTTGCAGCAGCGAGTTCCTCTGGCGAGGCGTCGGGTTGCGAAATCGGCGGGGATAAATGCGCCACAGCGGCTTCTTCTTCGGGATAGGAGAAACTGACGACATAAACCGGTTTGCTGCGGGGGCTGGCCACCAGATCGAACAAATAGGTCCGCTGGCTTGTCACCACAGTCATGTTCGTCGCGGCCGATGCCTGAAGCGGTTTCACAAACAGCAGATTGGCGCGTTTGTTTGGAGTAACCTGCCAGGCCTGGCTATCTCCGATCGCCACGTTCTCGATCTGCTCGTCATCAGCAAAACGGATCGTAGCCTGCACTTTCGCCTTGCCGTCGACCCGGACGATCTGTGCCTGGTCGTAGACGTGTTCGACGAGTCGCGGGTCATCGGCCAATGCGGGCGCTGCAAGACTGGCGAGGGAAAGCGCTGCAATGCTAGCGCGGATCATGATGCAATCTCCGGTTTGATCTGAGCACTTTTGCGAGGGCTGCGAAATTGACTTCCAATGCCGCGCGTACGCGAAGGTGAGGAAGCAGTGGTGGAAGCAGAAGATTCGGCCGAAGCGGTTGCAAATGCCCTTGCAGAACGCGACGTTCCTGAATTGCTATCGGTATCGTTTGCCGGGCGGTGCGTTCGCTCGGCACTGATGTCGATCCGTCTGCTGCCTTGAAATTTCTGGCCCTGGCTATCTTGGCGTTGGCTCGCCAAGCGTTGCTCCATCAACCGTCCGCTGCTTGCATCACTGGGGATGGGCAACTGGTCTACTGCGGCCAAGCCGAAGACCTGCCAACCAGCAACCATGGCGCTGGCCACTTTCAGGACCATTGCCATCAGAGCGCAATGGACTGCTCCGATCAGGAAGAACGCCATCGCAGCTTGTGGATCAACCTGATTAGGCACAGCGGCCAGTGCGGCAAGAACCGGCACAGCAAGCTCAAGCATGATGGAGCCACCGAGCACTGCAAACAGCGGCACAAGAGCAAGCATGACCACGCCTTTGAGCCAGCCAGCAAAGAGCCCTCGGGTCGGATTGAACAAAGCCATGACAACAAAGATCGGGCCTAAAGCGACGAGGAGCGCGAGGCCGATTTTGGCGGTAACAAGCAGTCCAACCGTACCAAGGAGAAGGAGCAGCGCTCCAAGCCACATCATACCCGGTGGAGAGAAGGTGGAGAAGTTCTGGTCACCTGCTGTCGTTTGCTGCACAGCGGCAAATACGACATCCAGCTTGGCTCCAAAACTTTGTGTCGCAGAGCCTTCCGATCCAAGCAGCAGCCCCGCAAGCCAGTCAGGCGCGCCAATCGCAAGGTTCCAGACGACACTCTGATAGGCCACCCAGCTAGTCGCAAAAGTCAGCACAAGCCCCAAAGTGATCATACGGGGCATCAAGGCCCGCACGTCGAGGCTGGAGCGTCCAAGAAGCAAAGCAATCGCGAAGAAAGCGACATAGAGAGTCAGAAGGATTGTCAGAACTGCGCCGAGAGATCCTCCGGGTGCGAACAATCGCCCGAAGGTCTCGGATGTCACCTCGGAGGCCATGCAATCAATAGCGGTAAGCGCGCCGGCGACGCCGCCGCTCAGATTGTCGATTGCGTGATCGCAGGCGGTGCTCATTCGGCGGCCTGCCAAATCGGATAATCATCCAGATCGCCTTCAGCGTTATCGCCCGGCCAGGCCCGGCCAGTCAGGGCCGGATACCAGTCTGCTGGATGGTCACCCACGGATGCGCGCAACAGATCCAGACGACGGACCGCGCTTTCACGACCGGAAAGTATGGTCAGGACTTCAGGCGCGCCTGATAGGTCAAGGCGGACTACCACACTTGCATCGGGCTGCCTCACTAGGAAGCAGCGGCTATGCGCAGGGAGTGACCTAATCAGGTGAAACTCGTGCTCTGTCAGGCCGAAGCCGTCGCAATAGTCCTCGGCCCGAGCGCGGCTGTTCGGCATGAAGATCATGGTCGCAGTCTGTTCAACCAGAGCGGTCGAGATGCGGCTGTCAAGCGCGTCACGCGCGCTTTGCGTTGCGAAACCGACCAAAGCGTTACGCTTCCGCAGTGTTTTCAGCCAGTCGCGAATGCGGGCTGCAAAGACTTCATCGTCGAGCGCCTTCCAGCCTTCATCGATCAGGATCATGGTCGGCTGACCGTCAAGTCGTTCGTCGATGCGGTGGAACAGATACATCATCACCGGCGTGCGAAGCTTGGGATTTTCGAGCAGCGCGGTCATGTCAAAGCCCAGCACGCGATTTTTCAGGTCGAGCAGGTCGCGCTCATTATCGAACAGCCAGCCATGTTCGCCCTGCTGCCCTTCTTGTCCGCCGATCCAGGCTGACAGGCGATCGGCAAGATCACCTGCTTGCGGCCGCCGGGAACCCGACAGCAACTCCCTGAAATGGCGCAGCCTGCGAAGCGAGGGGTCGTTCGCGTAAGCAGCATGAACGGCGGCGTTGATCGTCGCCAGTTCCTCCGGTCCGTCGGCGGCCAGCAGAACAGCAAACCAATCACGCAGGAATGCGCGGTTGGCCGGGGTATCCGGCAACGCCAAAGGATTGAATCCAGTAGGCTCGCCGGGCGCTATGCGGTCATAACGACCGCCAATCCCGCGAATGAACAGTTCTGCGCCGCGGTCCTTGTCGAACAGGATCGTGCGCGGCGAGAACTTCTGTGCCTGTGCGGCGAGGAAGTTCATCACAACCGTCTTGCCTGAACCGGATGGACCAATGATAGAGAAATTGCCCAGATCACCGTGATGAAAGTTGAAGAAGAATGGCGTTGCACTGGTCGTTTGCAGCAGAGTGACCGCTTCGCCCCAATGGTTTCCTTTCGCTTCGCCAAGCGCGAAGCCGTGCAGACTGCCGAAACTTGCCATGTTGGCGCTGGAGATCAGAGCTCGGCGCACGGCATATTTCTCGTTGCCGGGGAACTGCGCCCAAAATGCAGGCTCGAGATTGGTATCTTCCCGTACAGCAATGGCACCAGTATCTGCCAACGCGGCTGAGCATGAAGCCATTGCGTCATCGAGGCGGGCAAGTGTGCTCGCGCGTACCTGGATTGTCAGGTGATGGTCGCCAAATCCCACTGCGCCATTGCCAAGTGCGTCTCGGGCAGACAGCATATCGGCCCGCTCAGCGGCAGCTTCTTCGTCCACCGAACGCAAGCGTCGCAAGGCTAGATCTATCCGCTCTTTTGCGGTCGTTCGTTCGGCAGGAGCATAGCTTTCTGTGACAATCATCTCGAACGGCAGCCGTAACAGCGCGTCAAGCAAACCCGGCGATGTCGCTTCGGGATATTCTTTCAGGCCAAGGATGCCCGAAAATTCTGGCATTCCCGATCCGCGTGTCTCCATGGCGTCGAGTCCGAAGCTTGTCCGCCTGTATGGCAGCAAATATCCAATATCGGTGTCATCTGACGGTCGCCGGACGGGGCGCATCTCGCCATTGTAGAGCGCAGACAAGAGCTCCAGTATCTCGGAATTTGTCTTGCCGCTCTCAGGCGAAGTATACTCGGCAAGCGCTGCTGCTCCGTAGGCTTGCAATGACGCAGTTACCCCGGTCACTGCGGATTTGAGCGCTCGCACGTCTCTGGGATCGGCTAAAGTCGGACCCGCTGATCTGCGATTCCACAGCTTTGCTGCCCTTTCGGCCAGCCCCGCCTTGCCGCGCGCTGGCCTGCGGATCAGCGTGATGAACTGATCGTTCACGAACAGCGAGCCGCCCGCGAGGCGTTCTTTCCAGTGTTGGTCGATATGCCTGCTCAGCGGCTCCTCGAATTCGGCCTCGAGTTCCACTTCCACCCGTCGGCGGATGACGTGATGGTACAGCACAAACCGCGAATCTAGCGTTGAGCGCAGCATGACTTCGCGCGCAGCCGCATGAGCATTGAGAGCATCGCTGTCTTCAGTCTCGAATAGCAAGCCCGGTACTTGGATTGAGCTCATGACGCTGCCATCGCGCAGCAGCACTGTGCTGTCGTCGATCAGGTGAAGATAGGGCAGGCGATCTCCTGCACGTGCCTCTTTCGCACTCCAGGCAGCGGGGCCAATCCACTTGGTCATAAGGTTCTACCTTCCAGCTCAGGGCGCATAACTGTTGCAACCCCAACGCCTGTAGTTCGGCACCCTCGGGCACATCGAAACCTTGGTGATCCAGAGGTCAAACACCCGCGGTTCGCGCAGACTGACAAAGTAGCCAATGACGTGCGCAATGACCGGCACTGCGATTATCCAGAAGCTCTTGAGCATCAGGAACGCAATCGTGGTCACCATAAGGTTGATGATAAAAAAATTCATAGTGACGCCCGCGAACATTTGCGGCCTGGTCAGCGCACGATGGACCGGATGGCGAACGAGAGCGGTCACAGGATCAGGCAACCGTGTTCTGGATGCCAGCCACGATCGTCGCCGCACCGAACAGGATAAAAACGCCGATGATGACAGTCGCGCCAAAGCGCCAATTCATTCGCCCGGTCAGCATCATGAAGCCAATCGCTGCGACGGCCATCACGGCAATCGCCGTGGCCACATTGCCAAGCAAGGTTCCCTGCAACCAACCAAGAGCTGACACAATTGGCCCGGACCCTTGTGGGTCTGCAGTTTGCTGCGCAAACGCTCGGCTATGCATCATGAACAGAGCAAGGCCGCCAGCGGCTTTGCTAGCGCTGCAAGTAAGCGACTTCATAATAATCTGTTTCCTCATGGTCGAAGAGATCGGCCGGGCTTACGTCGGGATCTTTTGGCGGAGTGAATTGGGTAAGGCGTGCCATGATGGACGCGACATAGTCCTGCGTCTCTCGAATACGCGGCACACCTCGCGCGCGCTCTACGCGCCCGGGTCCCGCATTATATGCAGCCAGCGCCCATTCGAGATTGCCGTCAAACCGATCGAGCTGTTCGCGCAGATAACGCGCACCGCCCTCGAGGTTCTGGACAGGATCATCGGGATCGACCTGCAGGTATCGGGCAGTCGCCGGCATCAGCTGGGCCAAGCCGCGAGCACCCTTTGGAGATACCGCGCCTTGGTTCCAGCGGCTTTCTTGCCAGACCAGCGCCTCTATCAGGGCAGGACTGAGATCGTATCGATGAGAAAGGACGGCGACAATATCGACATATCTTGCCGGAATGGTAGCGCCGTTTGACAGGCTTCCATTGGTTTCGACGCCAACCTGTCCAGGCAAGTGCACAGGCCGTGTCTGTGGTCCGCCGGATTTCCAGAACACATCGCCATTATCGATTTCAATAACATCGGCGCGAGCCGCGTCAGCAAAAGCAGCTGTCAGGCAGAAAGTGGTGGCAGCTGCCCCCAAACGCAGAATCGCACGTGTTCGCATGACGGGGCGAGTGCAACCGGATTTTTACAGGCATGTGACAGGCGTAGAAATAATGGATGATCTGCGCCCTAACGAAGCAAACCCATTTAGTCGGATTCTGCGAGCGCGACTTGTTTGTACGATGCCGGCTGACTTTGCTCCAGCCTCGCCAGCGCGCGCCGTGCCAGAACTCGAGAGTCTACCCAGTCGCCAATCGCCGTTTCAACCAATTGGCGATCTTCCGCGTAAAGCGCGGCTCTGAACAAGGCTTTGGCTTCGTCGATATTGCCTTCCCTGGCATAGGCGACCCCCAGATTGATCAAGCGCGACGGATCATCACTGTCGAGCTCTGGGCTAGATTCCAACATAACAATTGCTGCGGCATTTTCGCCAGACGACATCTGTTCATAAGCCACATCGACCTGCTCAACTGCCACGGACGGGCCTTGAGCGAAGATTGCGACCAGCAGGGCTGAGGTGAGCGTCATTTCTACATCTCCCAAGACTTCTTATTGATGGAAGAAAACCCCAAGCAGCCCCGAAGTGCAATAAAAATGTCATAGAGTCACAAATCTGTCATAAATGATGATGTGTCAAAAAAGCGTCATATAACAGTCGCTTTACGGTCACCTCATTCTTCGTATTCCTGCAAACAAACTGTCACGCAGCGCTCCTAATCCCCACTTCGGCGTCGATTCGCGTCGAAAGAATTTTCAGCCTTTGAAGGGGGCCACACTCGTGACCAGAAATCGCATTGCACTTGCTATCTGCTGTAGCACGCTCGCTCTTTCCGCATGTGGAGGAGACGAAATCGTCTCGCCGGGTACCAGTGGTGACATTATAATCAACAACCCTGGCGGCGGCGGCGGTGGCGGCGGCGGTGGCGGCAGCGGAGGAACTGTCACTCCGGCTTCTGGCTGCCCGACCATCAACGCAACTGGCGGTCTCACTGATGGGGGCACGATCACTGGCCCGACCGGCGAATATCGTATCTGCCAATTGCCCGCCTTGATCGATGCAGACACGACGCTGCCCTATATAAGCGGTCTGCTGTATTCTCTGAACGGCCAAGTCGATATCGGAACTGATCGCGGTCCCACCAGCACAGGCTCTTCGGTTGAGCTCACGATCGAGCCCGGCGTCATCGTCTATGGCGCCACGGGCCGCTCATTCCTGGTTGCCAATCGCGGTAACCAACTGATCGCTTCAGGCACCGCTGACCGCCCAATTGTATTCACCAGCCGAGACAATGTGCTTGGCCTAAGCACAGACAACTCAATCGGACAGTGGGGCGGAGTTGTTCTGCTAGGGCGTGCTCCAGTGTCTGACTGCCGTACCGGTGTCTTCAACAACAACGGTCAGAACAGCGACGGATCGGGCGCGTTCAACCAGGCGAATTGCGAACAGGAACTGGAAGGTACGAACACGACCACACTGTTCGGTGGCACCAACCCTGCCGACAGCTCTGGCCGTCTCGAATATGTCCAGATCCGCTACTCGGGCTTCAGCCTGGCACCCGGCAACGAGCTTCAGTCGCTAACGACTGGCGGGGTCGGTTCGGGCACGGTGCTCAACCACTTCATGTCATTCAACAGCTCAGACGATGGAATGGAATTCTTCGGCGGCACAGTAAACATGAAGTATGTTGTCGCGGTTGGCGCCGATGATGATTCATTTGATGTGGATACCGGTGCGCAAGCCAATCTGCAGTATGTCATTGGTGCGCAGCGAAGCGGTGGCGGCGACAATCTGATTGAACTGGACTCGCCAGACGGAGACTATGACACCCGTGCCTTGCCGCGGACGGTGTTCCAGATGAGCAATTTCACCTTCATCGAAGCGAGCACGGCAAACTCGCAGGCAGTCCGCGCTCGCGGAGGGGCGAAGTTGACACTTGTAAATGGCGTCATCGAAACAGCGAACGAGACATGTATTCGGATTGACGAAGCGGTCACCTTGGCCGCTGATCCGGACTTCAACTCGATTATTGCTGATTGCGATGGTGCTGCGCCGTTCCGCGGAGATGCGGGCGTCGCAACTCCAGACGTCAAAGCACAGTGGGACGCTGGCTCGAACAATAACGAGGCGGTCGCAATCACTCTGACGAACTTGTTCTTCAGCAATACTGTTCCTGCCTTTGATGTGAGTACGCTCGTTACTTCGCCATCCTCGTTCTTCGACCAGGTCGACTACATTGGCGCAGTCTCCAGCGGTACCGACACCTGGTACCGTAACTGGACCTGCAATTCTGCGACGCTCAACTTTGGCAGCAGCACTGGCGCCTGTACGAGCCTGCCAGTCTACTGATCGAAAACAATATGAAGGGGCTTTGGCGCGAGACATCGGCCAAAGCCCCTTCCTGCCATTCACGCGCAGCAATGCTGGAGCGCGAAATACGGAATGAGGAAGGTTTCATGATTATGTCGACCGGCAAGCGCCTTGCGTGCCTGTTCCTGCTGACCACAGCGCTCACTTTCCCGGTTGTTGCGTCTGCCCAAGATGATGACCAGTCAACTCCTGACTCTGCCGGTGAGCTTGAAGAGGAAGCCCCGATTGAAGAGGATGAAGCAAATGCGCCGGAGATCTCGGTTCCGGGCGGAGCTATCATCGTTACAGGTCGGCGTGTGCGCGATGTAACCCGCGGATCATCGCAGGTTCTTAGCGTCCTTACGTCCGAAGACATCGCCCGGACAGGTGAAGGCGATATTGCAGGTGCCCTGACGCGCGTAACCGGCCTGTCCGTTGTCGGCGATGGCCGCGTATTCGTGCGCGGCCTGGGGGATCGTTACTCCCTTGCTCTGCTCAACGGATTGCCGCTGCCAAGCCCGGAGCCTCTGAGCCGCGTTGTCCCACTCGATATTTTCCCGACCAACGTCGTGGCCAGTTCACTTGTGCAAAAGACCTATTCGCCTAACTATCCCGGCGAATTTGGAGGAGGTGTAATCAACCTGACTACGCGTGCTGTGCCGGAAGAAAGCTTCCTCAAACTGAGCACCAGCATCGGTGGGGATTCGCTTACTGCGTTTGAAGAGGGGCTGACCTACTATGGTTCGGATCTTGATCCGTTTGGCTTTGACAATGGCAACCGTGACATCCCTTCGAACCTCCAGACCTTCTGGAACAGCGGAGAGCGCATCGAAGATACCCCAATCGAAGTGCAGGAAGGGATCGCGGGCCAGATTTTCCCGCTGAACCTGGTTACCCTGCAAAAGGATAACACGCTACCTGCGAACTTCTCTGGTTCAATTACAGGCGGTACATCCTTCGAGATCGGTGATGGGACCTTTCTTGGTGTCCTCGCTACCGCCAGCATCAAAAACAACTGGCGCAACCGCAATGTGCGCTCGCAGCAGGCCACAACCGATCTCTCGACACTTACAGAAGATTTCAAGACCTTCATCACTGACAACAACGTCCTGGTGAACGGGTTGCTGGGCTTTGGCCTCGACTTTGGTGAGAATACCATTCGCTGGACCAATCTCTACATCCGCGACACGCTGAAGACGGCTCGCCTGTCGCAGGGAACCAATTTCGTGCTTGGGGAAACCGGGTTCGATTTCGCAAACCAGAACACCGCTTGGTACGAGCGCCAGCTGATCGACACACAACTCGTGGGCGAGTTCGAATTTGGTGACTTCTCGCTGGACGTGCGCGGCGGCTACGCCCGGACTGACCGTGAGGCGCCTTTTAATGCCACGTTCTCCTACACGCGGACCAATATCCCCGACAGCCCGTTGGGTTCGGAATTCGTGGTCTATCTCAACCGCCAGAGCGACACTGGGCTGACGACGGTTTCGTTCGATGACCTCACGGAGGAATTGTGGTTCGGCAGTATCGACGCGAGTTATCGTTTTTCGGACTTCCTGACTGCGACGATAGGATATGCCTATAGCGACACTGATCGTTATTCGGTGCGCCGCGAATATTCTCCGCGGGCATCGGGCGATGTGCTGGAGGACAGCCTGGTCCCGTTCATTGGCCTGCGGAGACCGGGTGATATCATCAACGGGGCATCGCTTGCCGGGTTTAATGTGCAGCTTGACGAGACCAGTCAGTTTCCGGCGTTTGACGCTGCGCTCACAATTCATGGTGCCTATGCGATGGCACGGGTCAACCCGTTTGACCGTCTCACCATCGACTTTGGAGCGCGTTTTGAAGACGCGGAGCAGACTGTCGAGTTGGATCAGACAATCTTCAACACTCCGATCATTGGCTCGACTTCGACCAATAACGAAGAGGATTACATCCTCCCGGCCATCACTGTGACCTGGGAAGCAACGGACAGCCTGCAGTTGCGGGCCTCTGGCTCCAAGACAATTGCGCGACCACAGTTCCGTGAATTGGTTGAGCAGCTCTATTTCGATCCGGAAAGCAACCGTGCGTTTCGCGGCAACCCGTTTTTGGTCGACAGCGAGCTGACCAACCTGGAAGGCCGCGCGGAGTATTATCCAGGGGGAACTGACCGCGTAAGCATTGCCGGCTTCTACAAGAAGATCGACAAACCGATCGAGGCCTTCATCACGTCCACTGCAGGTAGTCTGCTGACCAGCTTTGCCAATGCGCCAGAGGCGACACTTTATGGCGCCGAAGTGGAGGCGGTCCGTGGGATCGACCTTTACGATTGGGGCGGCTTTTTCGAAACCAAGCGGTTATTGCTGATCGGCAATTACACGTACACGCAGTCAGACATCGCAGTGGCAGAAGGCGACACGACGCTGATACCTGGATCAGGTGTGACAGTAGCGAGCCAGTTGTTCGTTGACGGCGCTCCTTTGACGGGGCAGTCCGATCACCTTGTCAACTTGCAGATAGGCCTCGAAGATACAGAAAAACTGCAGCAGCTCACCTTGCTGCTGAACTATGCGAGCAAGCGCGTAACCAGCCGCGGCTTCCAACGTCCTGACGTAGTCGAAGACCCTGGCCTGACAATCGATTTTGTCGCGCGTTCTGCAATCAATCTGTTCGGGCGTCCGTTTGAAATCGACTTCGAGGTAAGAAACATTTTCGGCCGCGATAACTTCGAATATCAGTCAAATTCGGAGAACCGGATAGAGATCAACAGCTACCGTGTTGGCACGTCGGTCTCTTTCGGGATCTCTACCGAATTTTAGCGAGCAACGCTCGGTTGGCTATGAGTCATAGACATAGCCAACCGAACGGACAGTGCGAAGCGGAAGATTTATATCCGAGCGCTCGAATACGGCGCGCAGACGCCGCACCCAGGCATCGACATTGCGTCCGTCGAAGCTTGCGGAGTCCCGCCCCAGCGCTTCGATCACTTCCGACCGACTGAGCGCGCGGTTTGGATTTTCGACGAAGAAGCGGAGTAGCCGAAATTCATGAGGCGTAAGCTGAACACTCTTGCCGTCCCAGGTTGTTCTCCACGCATCGATGTCCATCAGCAATGGGCCGCGTTCAAGAACTTGATGGGTAAGGGGTACATCTCGCTCGCTCATGAGCGAAAGGACGCGGTCCAGAATTTGTTTGCGGTGCGCCGGTCCGACGAGATAATCATCCGCTCCGGCACGCAACGCGCGACGCTTGTCATCGTCGTCGCATTGTTCAAGCACCATCGTAATATGAGCGCTGGACGTTCGCGGGTCATTTCTGAGCCGTCGGATCATGTCCAGGCCAGAGATTTCTGGCAGAACCCAATCCACGAAAATCCAAACCGGTCCTTCGAACAGAGTCGGCGTCGCGGCTAGCGATAAATGACTGAACCGGAATTCGGCTTTCCCATGGAGGAACGGCGGAAAAGCCTTGATGGAAACATCAGTCGAAAGAATGTGAACGACGTTCATTTCTTGCCCCATTATCAATGAAGCAATGCATGGATTGTATGACGGGATTGTGACTCCAATCAGCGGCTGTCCGGCGTTTCCAAAGTGTCGCAAAGTTGGCCGAATGCTCAGCGGACATGACTGAAATATGACAAGGGGCTACTTGGACTTGAGCAAGGCTGGGGTTCATGCCAGCCCTACGGGGCAATGAGCAAATCTGATTCGCGCGAGCAACTCCGGATAGCCTTACAAAGGGCGTTGGACGACGCGCAATTTCGACCAGGCAAGCTTGAAACACTGATGGAACAGTACCCGATGCTGCGTGGCTCCGAACGGGGAGCACTCGTGCACTTATCGAACTGGGAAGCAGACGAATATCTGCGACTACAAAGTCCGCAGTTTGCCAATTACAGCAGGAACAGGCTTAGTCAGTTGCTCAAAGCTCTCTATTGACTGGACACTGACAGGCGATCGCGGGTCATACCTAACGAGAAGCAATCGCCAAATTAGGTCCGAAACTTGGAAAACCACTCGAACGTCCGCAAGTGGGTCGTTAGCGGACTGGCTGCTTTTTTCAACACAAGTGACTAAGTTGTCAGTCGACTATCACACGTCGCAATTCGCTTAAGATTGGTCAGGCATTCCACCCAAAAGCGTGCCGACCACCCGCCATTGCTTTGCCAAAGCCGCCAGGCCACAATGTTGCTTGGATCAATGCCTACCGTATAATGATAAGTCGAAGGATAGGAGAAAATCATGCCCCGCGTCCATGTTCCCGAAGAGTACGCGCACGACCCGTTGGCCTATGTCTGGGCCGAATACACGCCCGAGATCGGCGCGGCGGCGGCGGGCTATTCGCTGTCTGTTTACGAGAATTCGCAGCTGTCCATGCGCGAAATGGAAGCAGCCCGTATGCGCACTGCATTGATCAACGGTTGCCATCTGTGCCGTGACATGCGGGCGGCGCGCGATCTGCCCGGCCACATCGAGCGTAGCGGTGGCAGCGTCGAGAAGGCTGCGAAGGCGCGCGACAACACTCCGCCGGACGAACGCTTCTACGCCGAAGTGCAGAACTGGCGTACCTCAGGTGCCTATAACGAACGCGAGCGGCTGGCGATCGAATATGCCGAACGGCTCGGTGAAGCACCGCAATCGATGGACGATGACGAGGATTTCTGGGACCGGATGCACGCCCATTTCAGCGATCGCGAGATTGTCGACCTGACGTTCTCGATCGGCTCGTGGATGGCGCTGGGACGCTTTACCCATGTTCTCGCGCTCGACGGTGTCTGTATGCCGACCATGCCGCAAAGCTGACCCGGCCAGCGATTGAAGTCTGGTCGTCCCCGGCCTTCGGAGCTGTTAGCCTGGCGCAACTCACGCTCTGCTTGGCCATGCCTGCATTGTTCGCACTTGCTTTAAGCTCTGAGGTCTTGCCATTTCTCCAGAGCAGATGAGTACGAGCTTGCAAGCTAAAGTATCTATTGCTTGGTATTCTGAATTGAGGCGGTTGCAGGCGCTAACCTGGACAGAGGTTCATTCGAGCAAACAATATCCGACGTCGCCCACTTTACGTGCTCTTCTTGGAGTTTTTCGTGCTTTTGGGCTGCCCGTCGACAGTCAGCTTCTAACTCAGTCCAGCAACCCCTTAAGCAGTCCGCCAGCCTTGCCCAGTGGATTGGCGCGGAATTTCGCTTCTTCATTGCCGATATAGGCAAAGATCCCGTCCAATGCCTGCTCTGTCACGCTTTCACCCAGCCTTTCGCTCGTCAGCCCGGCATCGCGCACGAGCGAATACCGCTCGCCCAGATCATCGAGCTGGCCGTATGCGCCAAGGCTGGTCATCGCGTCATCCACTAGCGGGCGCAGCTTGCCTTGCAAGGTCTGGCCCGAGCTTTCGCGCAGGTACCGCGTCCCGCCGTCATTCTTGCCAATAATGCCTGGGGCATCGGACAGCTCCAGGGCGCCGATGCTCTCGCGGAAGATCGGCTTGGCTTCGCCCGCCGCAGCGCCTGCCGCATCGTTGACCGTGCGGGTGAGGCCGGCGAGCGGGTTGAGGCTCGAGCGATTGCCGAACAGCCCGCCCAGCAGGCCCCCACCGCCGAGGTTCAGCCCGCCGATCAGCGGCAGTTTGATGCGGATGCTTTCATCATCATAGAATGCACCCGGCTGTGCGAGTTTATCGAGCGCGCTGTCCGATGCCATCGCCAAAAAGTCCGTCAATCCTGCGGCGCGGGCCGGGCTTGCCAAGGCAAGTATCGCGAGGCTGGCACCTGCCCCGATCACGAAAGTTCTTCGGCTTGTGCTGGTGCGGACGATCATCAGGCTCTCTCCCTCTTCGAGACGAGCGACATAGTTGCAGAATGCGCCCTTGAGCGCAATTTTTTGCAATGCGGGCAATGGCATGGCAAAGAGGTTGCAAAGAGCAACGCACTGCAATTTTCGCACCGCACCTCAGAGGAACGCAGGGAAATATGCCGCATATCACAGCGAACGGGCTGGAACTTTTCTATGACGAACATGGGGCGAAAGATGCGCCGCCGATGCTGCTGGTCATGGGCCTCGGCGCGCAAATGACGCTGTGGCCGATGGAATTTGTCGAAGCGCTGGCGATGCGGGGCTTTCGTGTGATCCGGTTCGACAATCGCGACATTGGCCTCAGCCACAAGTTTGACGGAGCGCGCGCGCCCGGCATCATGCGTCAGCTGATCTTTTCGCGCCTGGGTTTCCCGCCCAAAGTGCCCTATTCGCTGTCAGACATGGCGGCCGATGCAGCGGGTGTGCTGGACGCACTTGAGATCGAGCATGTGCATGTGGTCGGCGCCAGCATGGGCGGGATGATCGCGCAGCTGATGGCGGTCCACCATGGTGAGCGGCTAAGGAGTCTCACCTCGATCATGTCCACCACCGGCAATCGAAAGCTGCCGCAGCCGGAAAAGCCCGCCGCCAAGGCGCTGATCGCCCCACTCAAGTCGATGGATGAGGCATATCTGGTCGAACGTGGCAAGCATATTGCAATGGCGATCGGTAGTCCCGGCTATCGCCCCGATCCCGTGCGCTTGGAACAGCGGGTTCGGGAGAATGTTCGCCGGAGCGTCTATCCGCAAGGCGTACCGCGACAGCTCGCCGCGATCATCGACGATGGCGACCGCACCGAGCGTTTGAAGTCTGTCACCACGCCGACGCTGGTGCTGCATGGCGAGGACGATCCGCTGATCAAGGTCGAGGCTGCAAAGGCGACTGCCGCGGCTATTCCCGGCGCCAAACTGAAGACCTATCCGGGCTGGGGCCATGATCTGCCGACAGAGTTGGTCGACACCTTCGCCGATGCAATTGCAGAGCATGCTCACGGTGCCGAGGGCGCACGCCAGGCGGCCTGATCTCGCGCTGCTTCAAAAAGCGGCTTGAACTCTCTCTCAGTATCGTATTAGTGTAGCAATACACTAAAACGGAGAGTCAATGAAATTGCATGGCTTTGGTCCGGCCACCCTGTTGGCCAGCACAGCCCTGTCGTGGATGCCAGCTGCTCAATTACACTTCAGGCATCGCGTCCTACACTTCGATCCCCGGCTGGATGAACCCCGACAACATGGCGCGCAGCTGGACTACGGCTGAGATGATCGAAGTATTCAAGGATCGTCCATCCGACTTCGCGCCAGGCGAACGCTATCTCTATAACAACAGCGGCTACATCCTTGTCGGCGCTGTCATCGAAGCAGTAACGGGCAAGTCATGGGATCAGGTCGTGGTCGAACAGATCTCGCAGCCGCTTGGCCTCTCCAGTATCGCCAGCTTTGCCGATGAAGCGACAACGCCGGGGATGGCGATTGGCTACACCAGCTCAGGCGATGGATCCATCGAGGAGGCGGTGCCGATCCATGCGAGCGTTCCCGCAGCTGCTGGAGGCCTGCGTGGCAATGTGCTGGACCTCTCCAGTTGGGGTAACGCGCTGCATGGAGGCGAAGTGCTCGGCGATGCGCTCTACTTGCAGATGATATCGCGGACGGTTCTAAATGATGCCTCCACTGTCAATTACGGCTTCGGCCTCGATGTCGAGACGTTCCGCGGCCGGGCCAGTATCGGTCATGGCGGCGGGATCAACGGGTTCAACACTGCGAGCACATACCTGCCCGAAGACGACATCTTCGTGGCGGTGCTCAACAACACCGATTCGCCTGACGTGTCAGCCAATTTCCTGATGGCGAAAATCGCGGCCATGGCGCTGGGCGATCCGTTCGAGGACTTCACGCAGGTCAATCTCGATCTCGAAGCGGTCGCAGCGCTGCTCGGCGAATATAAAATCAACGAAGGTGAGTCCCGCAAATTCTACGAGCGCGACGGCAAGCTTTACACGCTGCGCACAGGTGGCGGTGAAGGCGAAGTCTTCCCAGCCGGCGAAGACCGCTTCTTCTATGGTCCAAACAGCCTGACCTGGTTTGCCATAACTCGCGATGCGGAAGGCGTGCTGCAGATGGAGATGCATCAGAACGGCGCATCGACCGCGGAAGTGGCCAAATGGATCGGCCCGGTTAAAACCGCACCGGAAGTTGTGATTAGCCCGGAAACGCTCACGCTCTATGCGGGTTCTTACACCAGCGAGATCGGCACTTTGCTGCTCGCGGTGGGCCAGGACGGTGCGCTCACAGCCAAGCTCAACGCGCAGCCTGTCCTCACCCTTGTCCCGCAAAGCGAAACCGAATTTCAGGTACAGGGTGTTGATGCCTCAGTGCGACTGGTTGTCGAACAGGGCGGGCCGGTTACAGCCGTGATCGGCCAGGGCGGGCAGGAAATGCGGCTCGAAAGGGAAGCGCCAACTGACTGACGGTATCACTGGCGGATAGCGTCAGTGGCCATGTCGAGCCGGCCTGTCACGGCAGTCCGGCTCGTCTTGCGCATGGGCTTCACGCAGCGTCGCTGGATTCGAAAATTGCGCAAGCGGATTCGATTGATTCACAACCCCTCTAGCCTGCTTTTGCCCGCAAAAATTTTTTCGCAGATTCATTTTTGGGCTTGCGCGATCGACAACCCAAGGATTTCCCACGCGTCGCGGCGTTGCACCAATATAATACACCTCGCGTTTGAGCCGAACCGCAGCGTAAATTCGATATTAACCCCCTTGCGCGTTCGGCGGCTCTGATTCAGTATCTAGTGGTTGAGGGCTCGGGGATACCCACAAGACCTAGTTATTCGCCGTGAGGGTACTATCTCTCATGACGGGGGAAGAGTCGGTCGGCGGGAAGCATTTCGAGGCCACACTGTGGGCAAAAGCGGGAAAACTAAATCCCCGCAGGCGCTCAAAACTTGCTAGATGGGGTTGGCCTCATCGAGTCGAACACACCAAGAACATGCGCGAAAAACGCGCGGCGTGACAACAGCTTTTGAGAATGGGGCAAAAAGGACATGGAATTCAGGACCGGGGATGATGCGGCAATGGGGCTGGAAACGGAAAATGCAGGCGGCGTAGGTGAAGCGCTCGAAGCAAGGACCCGGACGTCAAAGAAGGCGGCGAAAGCGGTGGCAATGGACAAACAGGACAAGGGCTCTGAAGAGCTGATCGCGGAAAAGGCCGGCGAAGCGCTTGCTGGGGCCGTGGCTGAAGCTGCGAAAGCCGCAGCAGATGTCGACAGCAAGAAGATCAATCCGCGCCGCTTCACGATAGAGACTGACAGCGAGCGCGATGCCAATCTGACCGAATTCGGCAAGGAAACCCTGACCGATCGCTATCTCCTGCCCGGTGAAAGCTATCAGGATCTGTTTGCGCGCGTGGCTGATGCCTATGCCGACGATCAGGATCACGCGCAGCGGCTTTACGATTACATCTCCAATCTCTGGTTCATGCCGGCAACGCCGGTTCTCTCCAATGGCGGGACCAGCCGCGGCCTGCCGATCAGCTGCTATCTGAACTCGGTCGAAGACAGCTTGAACGGCATCGTCGGCACCTGGAACGAGAATGTGTGGCTCGCATCCAAGGGCGGCGGTATCGGCACCTATTGGGGCAATGTCCGCGGTATTGGTGAGCCGGTCGGCCTGAACGGCAAGACCAGCGGTATCATTCCGTTCGTGCGGGTGATGGACTCGCTGACCCTCGCCATTTCGCAAGGTTCGCTGCGGCGCGGCTCTGCCGCCTGCTACATCGACATCGACCACCCGGAAATCGAGGAATTCCTCGAAATCCGCAAGCCTTCGGGGGACTTCAACCGCAAGGCGCTGAACCTCCACCACGGCGTGCTTGTCACGGACGAGTTCATGGAAGCGGTGCGCGCGGGCGACAGCTTCGACCTTAAATCACCCAAGACCGGCGAAGTGCGCGGAACGGTCGATGCGCGCAGCCTGTTCCAGAAGCTCGTTGAAACCCGCCTTGCAACGGGTGAGCCTTACATCGTCTTCTCTGACACAGTGAACCGCATGATGCCCAAGCATCACCGCGATCTGGGCCTCAAGGTTTCGACCTCCAACCTGTGTTCGGAAATCACCCTGCCGACCGGTATCGATCATCTGGGCAATGACCGCACGGCGGTATGCTGCCTGTCTTCGCTCAACCTTGAGAAGTGGGACGAGTGGTGCACCGACAAGACCTTCATCGAAGATGTCATGCGCTTCCTCGACAACGTGCTGCAGGACTATATCGATCGTGCGCCTGACGAGATGGCGCGCGCGAAATATTCCGCCAGCCGCGAGCGCTCGGTCGGTCTTGGCGTGATGGGCTTCCACTCCTTCCTCCAGTCCAAGAAGATCGGCTTTGAAAGCCCGATGGCCAAGGTCTGGAACCTGAAGATGTTCAAACACATTCAGGGCAAGGCTTCCGAAGCCTCCATGCTGCTCGCACAGGAACGCGGCGCATGCCCGGATGCGGAAGAAATGGGCGCGATGGAGCGTTTCAGCTGCAAGATGGCGATCGCGCCGACCGCGTCGATCAGCATCATCTGCGGCGGCACCTCGGCTTGCATCGAGCCGATCCCGGCCAACATCTACACGCACAAGACGCTGTCCGGCAGCTTCATCGTGAAGAACCCCTATCTGGAGAAGATACTGCGCGAAAAGTCGAAGGATTCGACCCAGGTCTGGAACTCGATCCTCGAGCGTGGAGGGTCGGTCCAGCACCTCGACTTCCTCAGTGCAGAAGAAAAGGCGACCTTCAAGACCAGCTTTGAAATCGACCAGCGCTGGCTGCTTGAATTCGCGGCGGACCGCGCGCCCTATATCGATCAGGCGCAGTCACTGAACCTGTTCATTCCAGCCGATGTCGACAAGTGGGACCTGATGATGCTGCACTTCCAGGCGTGGGAGAAAGGCATCAAGTCGCTCTATTACCTGCGTTCCAAGTCCGTCCAGCGCGCAGGCTTTGCCGGCGGCGTGGAAGCGGACAACACCAAGGACGCGGCGAAGTTCGAGCTTGCGGCAGGTTCTGGCGAACAGACCGATTACGAGGAATGCCTCGCCTGTCAGTAATCCAGCGCTGACTCATCGAACATATGAACAGCTCGGCAAGATGACTTGCCGGGCTGTTTCTTTTTCTAAGCTGTCCGGATAGCATCGACGCAAGCGAATGGGAGGCAAGTCATTGAACCGCGAAACGCTTTTCATTATCGGGATCGTCTTCGTCGGCGTCCTCGCGTTGCTCAATGCATGGCGCGGCGCGGTGCTGCTGCGCTCCGGCGATCAGTCAGGCGGACGCAAGCATCTGGTGCTCGGCCTCTCCATGCTGCTGCTGATCCTCTATGCCAATTACATCTGGGAGGGGTGAGAGCGCCGCACCGGCTAGTTCAGAGGCAAGAATTTGTTGGTGATTTACAGTTAAGGCGGCTCTCACCATGAGAACTCGCAAGACTTCCCGCAAACAGCTGCAAGCGCTTGCGGCGTGCCGCAATGCGGTCGGCCGCCAGTGGGAGACCGTGCTGGCCGATGTATCGGAAGGCGGCTGCAAGGTGCTCGACCCGAGCCATCAGATCCGTAAGGGCGAGCGCCTTCATCTCTATTTTGCAGACACCGGACCGCATATGGTCCAGGCAACCTGGCGGCGCGGCGAGCATGTCGGCCTCGAATTCCGCTCACCTCTGACCGATGAAATGCTGGAAAACCTCGGCGCGCAAGACTGGTCCCGGGCCGGCGCAACTGTCCCTGATGGCGCGCCCGGCGTCACGGCATTGCGCTTCGTCTGAACGACCATTGCAAAAGCTGCGCTTGCTGAGCGGCGCAGATTGGGCATACTCGTCTCTCCGAAAAGAGCGAGGGGCGAAGCTTTAATGACAGTTGGCAATTTTGCGTTGGGCTTGGGCATCGTCTTGATGCTGGTCCAGCTGGGCCTCTTCTTCAACGCTGCGCGCGGCGGTGCGCTGTCGCAAGGCCTCAAGGTGACGATGCTGGCGATGGCGATCTTCCCGCCGGTCTTTGCCTATCTTGCCTTCTCCGTCTTCTGGCCTGAGCTTGGCGCGCAGGCGCTTTCCGGATAGGAGACCTCCGATGATCCTGCGTCTTGTCACCACTGGCGTACTGCTTCTGCTGCTCTCCGCCTGTGCGAGCCAGATCGATGCAGGTATCGCGCAAGGTGCAGACGTCCCCGGTTTCTGGTGGGGGCTGTGGCACGGCTTCATCTTCCCGTGGGCGTGGATCGGCTCGCTCTTCAGCGAGGAGATCGCGGTTTACGCTGTGCCCAACACCGGCGGCTGGTATGATTTCGGTTTCTTCGTCGGAATTACCGTGCTGGGCGGCGGGAGCTTCTTCGGATCAAAAAAGCGCCGGGCTTAGCGCGCGGCCACCACCAGCTTCCCCCAACGCAAAAACCCCGGCCTTCACCCCGTCATGAGGACAGAGGGATGATGAACCGGAGCTCTTCGCTGTCGCCCTCCAGCCGGATGACGCAAGGTCCTCACGGCTGTCCGCTGACAGGGCTTGAAATGGAAAGTTACGAGGTCACGCTCGCCTTGTTGCCAAGACCCAGCGGAATGTCTGCATCGCTCTTCAGATAGACGCGGTTGTCGTCAATCTTGTCGACATCGTCGAGCTGCAAGAAGTGATGCTTGTTATCCAGACTGTCTGACTTGGTCAGCTTGATCGTATCGTCACGGACACTATCGACTGTCCCGACGTGCTGGCCCTGTGCGTCTGCAACTTCCATGTGTTCACGAATGCGAATCTTCTCAAACATATTCTCTCTCTTTCTGCGGGGAAATGTCCCGCTGTTTGAATGACTTACACCTTACTAACGGGTGGAGAGAGGGATTCGTTCCTCGGTTCGTCGGGGCTCAGGCACGGGTGAGAGGATGGGCGGACGGGCGCCCTTTCACGCGCGCGGGCGCGCGCGGCGAACTTGAAAAAAGCGCATCTTTCTGCCCGCTTTATCCCCGCCTGATCCTTTTCGCTTGCTATCGAATCGCGGCTGTGATTCCTATATTGGTAATTCACGCTGAAACCCGGAGAACCACAAGATGTCGTTGCTCGAAGCCCGTAAGACCTACAAGCCCTTTGAATACCCGTGGGCTTACGAGTTCTGGAAACGCCAGCAGCAGATCCACTGGATGCCCGAGGAAGTGCCTCTGGGTGAGGACTGCCGCGACTGGGCGCAGAAGATCACCGAGCACGAGCGCAATCTGCTCACGCAGATCTTCCGCTTCTTCACGCAGGCCGATGTCGAAGTGCAGGATTGTTACCACGACAAATACGGCCGCGTATTCAAGCCGACCGAGATCAAGATGATGCTCACCGCCTTCTCCAATATGGAAACGGTGCACATCGCGGCGTACTCTCACTTGCTCGACACGATCGGCATGCCGGAATCAGAATATTCCGCCTTCCTCGAATATGAGGAGATGAAGGACAAGCACGATTACCTGCAGTTGTTCGGTGTGGACACCGATGAAGACATCGCCCGCACGCTGGCGGTGTTCGGCGGCTTCACCGAAGGGATGCAGCTGTTCGCAAGCTTTGCCATGCTGATGAACTTCCCGCGCTTCAACAAGATGAAGGGTATGGGGCAGATCGTCAGCTGGTCGGTGCGCGACGAGAGCCTCCACTGCGAGGGCATCGTGCGGCTGTTCCACGAATTCGTGCGGGAGCGCGATTGCTACACCAAGGCGGTGAAGGAAGACATCATCGACATCTGCCAGAAGTCGGTGCGGCTGGAAGACAACTTCATCGACCTCGCGTTCGAGATGGGGCCCGTCAGCGGGATGACCGCGAAGGAGATCAAGAAGTATATCCGCTACATCGCGGACTGGCGTCTGGGCCAGCTCGGCCTGCAGCCGATCTACATGATCGACGATCACCCGCTGCCCTGGCTCGCCCCGCTGCTGAACGGCGTGGAGCATGCGAACTTCTTCGAAACCCGCGCGACCGAATATTCGAAGGGCGCGACCAAGGGCAACTGGCAGGACGTGTGGTCAAGCTTCGACAAGCGCCAGAAGGCGAAAGCCGCGAACGAAGCGGGCGCGATCGAGGACGATGGCCCGGATATGTTCGGCGAGAGCGAAGCGGCTGAGTAGGGGCTGAGGCTGCGGAGTGAGCATTAGCTTCATCGTCGCTAGTAGGTCGAAACTGCCATGAATTTCGAAGTCTATTGCGACGAATCTCTGCCCGATCTCTTTACGTCAAAGAAACCGCGCGCAAAGTATCTGATGATCGGTGCGTTGTGGCTGCCAGCAGACTTGCGCGAAGAAGCCAAGGCTAAGATTGCCCGGCTGCGGGAGCGGCACAACGTTCACGGTGAGATGAAGTGGCGCAAGATTTCGCCCTCACGTGTCGATTTCTATGCCGAAGTGATTGATATGTTCTTTGCCTATGGCTCGGACATGCGCTTCCGCTGCATTGCGGTCGATCACGAGAAGACCAATCTGGAAAACCTCCATGATGGAGACGGAGAGCTGGGTTTCTATAAATTCTATTACCAGCTGCTCCATCACTGGATACTCGACTTCAACGAGTACACTGTCTTCTGCGACCTGAAATCGAATCGTTCACCCACTCGTCTTGCCGAATTGCGCAAAGTTCTGAGCAACGCCAACCTTTCTGCCGAAATCCTAAACGTGCAGCCGCTTCCATCCGGTCAGCTAGTGCTGATGCAACTGTGCGATATTTTGCTGGGCGCAGCCAACAGTCGCCTCAATTTCAAGGCGCCAGCCTCGCCTGCCAAATTGGCAATAGTTGAGCGGATTGAAGCGCGCCTTGGCCGCGGCATTGGCCCGACTTGGAAAAGTGAGGAAAAGTTTAACGTCTTCAAGATTGATCTGCAGGGAGGCTGGTAATGCCGCCACCCTTGCTAAGACTCGCGGACCAAGCCGCCTATCAACAGCATTTCGTGACTAAGTATTGCGCAGGCCCGCTGATAACAAATGACGGGATACCGGTCTTCTTCAAGCGCCATTCGTTTTATCACGCATTCTTCGATACGGTGGTCCATAAGGACGACACATTCTCATCTATTCGCGCCGAACGAATGGACTGGATCGAAGCCACGTTAGTCGATCCACAAACTCAGCGCTTCCAGGGCTATTTGGCCAAGGTCAAAAAGCACGACCCTGCGCGCCGCGTGGAACTTCGCTATCAGAATTTCATCGTAGTGCTAATCATGGGCTTAAAGAAGGACGGCAGCCTCAAGGCTGAGTTTCTGACCTGCTATGCGGTCAACAACAACCGCCTCCCTAAGGTCCAAAACGCGCCCGCTTGGACTAGAGAAGATTGCGAAAACGCGTTGCAAAAGAGGTAATTGGACGTTGGTTCGCTACGCTGGCCCAGCGTCCAAGGCCTTGATAGGTTCAAAGCCGATAGGCAGCGAACTCGGAATTTGTATGGTGATCTTTTCCCAACATGTCAAATCTAATATTACATCGAAAGTAATGTTCCTCATAAACTTCAAAGACTTAAGGAATGAGTAACTCTCAATTGGTTTTCTCCGCCACCACCCTCCTCCTCGCCGCCCCCGCCCTTGCGCAGGAGCAGGCGGACGATCCCGTCACGGCGGTATCGCAGGCCGAAGATGTCACTGCAGAGGCCATTGTCGAGGAACCTGTCGACCAAGACCCCGCCGAGGCCGCGCCAGCAGACGAGGAACCGCTAGACATCGGCTCTTTGTTTGGTTCCCTTTTCGGCGGCCGGAATGAGCGCTCGCCCGAGGAAACCGAAGCCATCGCGAAGGACGCTTCCTTCCACCCACTCGGTAGCCGCGAAAATCCGGTCCGCGCAGAGCGCCCCCCCGGCCAGCGCGCCTACCTCTCGCGGCTGCGCTGCAGCAACCTCAAGCGCCCGAAGTTCGAACGGCGCGGCAGCGCGGGCATGTCGCCCTATGGCAGCATCGTCGATGTCTACGAAGTGACTTGCAAGAAGGCCGAGCCCGCCGAAAGCTATATCTATCTCGACATGTACCACCCGGGCCATGTTGAAGAGGAAGCCGTGCCCGGCTTTGGTATCACTGGCGGCCGCAAGGGCAGCGACTGAGCGGCGCGATTACTCGCCCCCTTCACGGTGGATGTGTCGGGCCTTAGCCGGATCGCCCAGTCTGTATTACCAGCCACGGCATCAGGCCGAACAGCACTTGCCCTGCAAACCCGAAAACGCCGGGCGGTTCGAGCAAGCCCGCGATCCACTGCGCCACGCTCTCTCCCAGCGCGGCTGTGAGCAGCACTTCGGCCGCGATCAACAGCGCGAAGGCGATCGCGCCCATGACGAGCGCTTCACCCGCCCTCGCTATCCCGAACCGGCCCACCAACTTGCGCGCGGCCACCCAGCTGGCAACGAGAATCACCGACAGCTCCAGCAAAATGAATGTGGTCTCGCCCAGCGCCTCAGCGCCCCGCAGCACCCGCACCGTGCCAAGCACAAAGCCGAGCGCAAAGATTATCGCGAAATAGGTGATGGCTGCCCTGGCGATCTGCATCACCGGCAAGATAGCACAATTCGCGCCCTGTCCTACATGCCCGGCGCAATGCTAGGACGCGAAAATGGCGATTTCCCCCATTTCCTCATATGTTTACGCCCCAAATGGGCTCGCGATAATTTCGCCTCTGGACTGTGTAACATGCGTATCCAACACGCTTGATCCTGATCAAAGCAAGTGGGCGCAAGCCCAGGTACAAGCTCTGTGGACGATGCAACAGAAAGGCTGCCCCTATGTCACAGCACACGCCCAATGAGTTGACCGAAATCTTCAAGCGGGAACGCGATGCCCTCACCCGGCTCAAGACGAAGAACCGCCATTTCGCGCGGCTCGCGGATACCTATCACGAGGTGAACCGCGAAGTGCACCGGATCGAAGCGGGCAATGAATTTGCGAGCGATGAACGCACCGAGGAGCTCAAGAAGAAACGCCTCGCGCTGCTCGACGAGATCACCGCGATGGTACACGCGCAGCATGGAGTGACCGCATGAGAAGATCCCGCGAACACGGCTCTGGCCTGACCCTGGCGCTGGTCGCCTCGTTCGCAGTGGCGGCTTGCAACCAGGCGCAAGAAAAGAGCTATGAAGCCGATGTCGAAGATGTCAGTGGGGGCGAATTGATTGTCTCTGAACCGGACCCGGACGCGGTCGATGTCGATCTGCCTGAGACCGAAATGACCAATGTGCCGGCTGACGAAAGCGAGGCGAGCGGGGAGTGATGGCGCGGCGCCAGGCGGTCAGAACAACAGCGTGTCCGGCTCCGGCATGGGCTCATGCCTCTGCGCTTTCATCAGGCTGAGGACGCTGCGCACGCCGACCCAGACCGCAGTTGCAATAAGCAATGGCACGCCGATCAGTACAATGGAGAGGACTGCGCCAATGATGCTTGCAACAAAACCGATCCAGAACGTGCGGATGAGGTAGGTGTAGTGTGACGAAATCCACGGCTCGTGGCTTTCGCCTCGCCATATATGGGCAAGCACAATCCCGACCAGCCCTGTGATGCCGGTCACGAAACTGCCGAGATAGAGCAGGCTGATGATCGTCGGACGGTTGAGGTCAAACCCGGAATTCGCTGGCGGGCCGCTATTGCGCCGCGTCGGCGTGCTGTTGTCGTCCATGTGCTTTCCCCTCGATCAGATCGACGGAACATACACCAAGGGTGAGCCGCATCAAGCCGTCGCAGCTTTCACAAATTCCGCGCAGCGCTCGCCGATCATGATGCACCTGCCCTTCAGCGAACGTGGGAACCGGTTTCGCGCCCGGAAGGGCAGGCGAAGGGTCAGAGCATCATGCAGTTGCAGCCTTCACGAAGTCCGCGCAGCGCTCGCCGATCATGATGCTCGGCGCATTGGTGTTGCCTGAGACAAGCCGCGGCATGATCGAGGCATCGGCGACCCACAGGCCTTCGATGCCGCGTGCCTTCAAGGTGGGATCGACCACTGCGTCCCCGTCCGATCCCATGCGGCAGGTGCCGACCGGGTGATAGATCGTGTCAGCGATGGAACGGATGTGGGCTTCCAACGCTTCATCATCGTCAAAGTCGATCGGGTTGCGAAGCGTCGCGCCCAGGTCTTTCATCGCGCCGGTTTCAGCAATGCGGACCATCAGCCGCGTGCCCTTCTTGAGCAGCTCCATGTCGCGCGGATCGGAGAGGAAATTGGGATTGATCGCGGGCTGCTCGCCTGCATCGGCACTGCGCAGCTTGACCCAGCCGCGGCTTTCCGGGCGCAGCACGCAGGCATGCAGCGAGAAGCCATGCACGCGCAGCTTGTCGCGCCCATGGTTCTGGATGATTGCGCGGATAAAGTGGTACTGGATGTCGGGCGCGGGCGAGGCCGGGTCGACCGTTACAAACCCGCCGCTCTCAGCGAAGTTCGTGGTCAGCATGCCGGTGCGGTGGCGGCGATATTCGAGATAGGATTTGGCGACTTGCCAGATGCCGCGCAAGGATCCTCCGAACAACGTGAGATCGTCAAGCTCGTATCCAAGAACCATGTCGCAATGGTCCTGCAGGTCGGCACCAACCGCAGCACGGTCGAGCTTCACCTCAATCCCGTGCCGCTGCAATTCCGCGCCCGGACCCACGCCCGAAAGCATCAGGATCTGCGGCGAACCGAACGCGCCGGCGGACAGGATAATGCCGGCATTGGCGCGGATGGTTTCGCGTTTGCCGCCGCGCCGGATTGTAACGCCGGTAGCGCGTCCATCATCAATCTCGATCTTCTCGACCAGCGCGCCGGTACGGATGTCGAAATTGGGCTTGCCTTCGAGCGGTTCGACAAAGGCGCGAGCCGAGGACCAGCGCTCGCCATTGGACTGCGTGACCTGATACAGCCCCATCCCCTCCTGGCGCGCTCCGTTGAAGTCATTATTGTGCGGAATCTGGAGCTGGGTGGCGGCCTCGACAAAGGCCTTCGCGACGTAGCTTGGGCTGATCTGTTCGTTGACCTTGAGCGGTCCCCCGCTGCCATGGAAATCATCCGCGCCGCGCGCATTGTCTTCCTGGCGCTTGAACACCGGAAGCACGTCCTCCCACGCCCAGCCGGTGCAGCCGAGCGCCGCCCAATTGTCATAGTCCCACGGATTGCCGCGAATATAGACCATGCCGTTGGTGGCGCTCGACCCGCCCAGCCCGCGACCGCGCGGTTGGTAGCCGACCCTGCCGCCGAGCGCGTCCATCGGCTCGGTATCGTATTCATAAAGGCTCTTCTTCGGCATCATCGAGAGCAATCCCGGCGTACGCGTAAAGGCGTGCTTGTTCTCGCCGCCCGCTTCGAGAAGGCAAACGCGCTTGCTGCCGTCTTCCGCCAGCCGTGCAGCCGCTGCGCTGCCCGCACTGCCGCTGCCGATCACGATGTAATCGAAAGTATCCATTCCCTCTCCTCTTGGGAGAAGATGTTAGGCAGCCTCTTGGCCCTCTGCAATCGAGTTTTTCAATGCAACTGGATTTTCCTGGGCCCGGCTCTGTTTCCAGCGCGCGCGGATCATGTCTGAAGTCTCGCGGCTGCCATCATGCGTCCAGCCCGGTTCGCGAAGGAGATAAGAGAGCTTGTGCCTCCACGGCGCCTTCCAGATATCGCTCAGCATGCCGATCCATTCATGGAAGACCGCCCACAGCAAGTTGAAGCTGCCGAGCTGCTTGACAATGCCATAGCGGATTTTCTCGTCGCGGGTTTCAGGCTCGAACGTGCCGAACATCTTGTCCCATATGATGAAGACACCGGCATAGTTGCGGTCGAGATAGCGCGGGTTGGTGGCATGGTGGACGCGGTGGTGGCTCGGCGTGTTCATGACGGCTTCGAACCAGCGCGGCATCCGGTCGATGGCCTCGGTGTGAATCCAGAACTGGTAGATCAGATTGAAGCCGCCGCAGATCGCAATCATTGCCGGGTGGAAGCCAAGCAGCACCAGCGGCAAGGCAAAGACGAAGCCGAAGGTGAAAGGCCCGGTCCACGTCTGACGCAAAGCGGTCGAAAGGTTGTAATGCTGACTGGAATGGTGGTTTACATGCGCTGCCCACATCCAGCGGATGCGGTGACCGGCGCGGTGAACCCAGTAATATTTGAAGTCATCGAGCACGAAGCATAGCGGCCAGGCCCACCAGACAGTCCACCATTCAGGCCCGAAATCGATCAGGCGATACTCCCACACACCGAGAAACAGCAGGAAGAAGAAGCCGCCGAACAGCAAGCCGGAGACTGTGCTTCCCAGGCCAAAGGCGAGGCTCGTGAGCGTATCCTTGGCTTCATAGGCGTCCGGCCTGCGCTTCCAGGCCCAGATCATCTCGATCAGGACCAGCAGGACGAAGCCGGGCACGGCATAATCAACGGGCGAAAAATCAGGCATTGCCAGTTGCATTTAGGCGATTGATGGCGTCTTCCCAAGGGGCAGGATCATCGATTTGTAGGGTGACCATGCCAAAGCGCTTCTCGCCGGGATCGATTGCGAGAGCTTCTCGGTCGCGCTGCGCATGTGCCGATGGGCCGAGGATCCGGCCGGCGAAATGAACCCCGTGGGGCTTCACCAGCATGATTTGCCCGGCTGCATCGCGCAGCAAGGCGCCTTGCCCTTGCTTGTCCAAGGCAACCTCAATCGGTGCAAAGCCGTCACTCACTTCCCCCGCTACCGCAATTGCTTGTGAGTCGTCCGTTAGCCTGCGCGTTGCACCAAGCCCCAGCTTCTTGACGAGCCAGGCGAGCACGAGGATAGCAATAAGAGAACCGCCGAATTGCAGGGCTTGAGAAGGCACATTCATCGCAATAGGTTCATCCGATGATCTCAGCCCTGAGACTGTGAGGCGAACATATCCAGTGCTGGCCTGATCGGCGAGACATCATAGCCAGCCTCATTGGCAGCTGCTGCGATTGCATCTGGATCGCCGCCGGAGCGCGCTTGTGCCAAGGCCCACAGGAAGGTCGACCGGGTGCCCGAGCGGCAATAGGCAAGCACGGGGCCTTGCGCAGCAACGAGCGCCTGCTGCATCGCTTCCACCTGCGGTTCGCTGAATCCAGAATGTCCTATGGGTATCGCGAGATACTCTATGCCAGCCGCATGCGCGGCAGCTTCGATCTCCGGACCCTGAGGTTCGTCGGGGGCTTCACCATCGGGGCGATTGTTGATCACTAATGTGATACCCTGCGCTGCCGCTTCGGTTAAATCCTGCGGCGTGATTTGAGGACTGGCGAACATGGTGGCACTGAGCTGGCGAAATTGTGGCATGGCTTGGCGAGTCCCTGAGTGACGCGACGCTGGGGTGCGCCGCAAGTGCTGAAGAACGCAAGTAGCTGCAAAATAGCCTTTTGCCAAAATGTCACAAAAGTGCGCGATGAAACATCTGCTCATTAAATCGTTCGCTCAGCGCATTCTTTTGCGCTATGTCGCGAATGGTGCGGGGGGGGTGGACCGCGAGTCCGCTCTTCTAAAGTGTCCGGTGCGGTTTGCCGTCCCTGTATCCGGCACGAAGATATTATGGGCGGGAAGACAAGGTAATTTTTGAGTTATGGGTTACGATAGAGGACGTCGCCGCGGACGAGACAAGCGCGACGGATTCGGCGAAGACAACTTCGACCCCTTCGGTGGCGACGGATACCAGCCACCCTCCGACTTCGGAAATGACCGCTTTGGCGGAGGCCGTGATGATCGCGGTGGCTATGGTGGTGGCGATCGCTTCGGCGGCGGCGGCGGCGGTGACCGTTTCGGTGGCGGCCCACGTGGCGGCGGCGGGGGCGGTGGTCCGCGCGGTGGCGGCGGTGCCGGCGGTGGCGGCGGTTTCAACCGCATGCCGGCGCAGGTCGTTGGTACCGGCAAGGGAACGGTCAAGTTCTTCAACAGCCAAAAAGGCTTCGGGTTTATCCAGCAGGAAACCGGCGGCGAAGATGTGTTCGTTCATATCAGCGCAGTTGAACGTGCTGGGCTCGAAGGACTGGCTGAAGGACAAGAGCTGGAATTCAATCTGGTTGATCGCGGCGGAAAGGTTTCCGCCCAGGATATCCAGATTGTGGGTGATGTCATTCAGGTTGAGCAGCGCAGCACAGCTCCGCAGCGCGAGCTGACTGGTGAAAAGGCGACGGGGACGGTAAAGTTCTTCAATTCAATGAAGGGCTTTGGGTTTCTCACGCGCGATGATGGCCAACCCGATGCGTTTGTGCACATCAGCGCGGTTGAACGCTCTGGGCTGCAGGGGCTGAATGAAGGCGAACGCTACGAGTTCGATCTCGAAGTCGACCGACGAGGAAAGCACTCGGCGGTTAACCTGGTGCCCGTTCAAGGTTGATCAGCATGACTGGCTGCTGGGGTTTGACCCGCCGCTAGCGACAAATTAAACGGAGCAAATGGCGATCCCATCCATTAGGCGGGGGTCGCCATTTCTCTTTTGTTTCACAATCCCACTTGTTGTCGAGAATTGAGGTCCCGTTATGGCTATTACCCCACTGATGCCCGTTTACCCACGGTGTGGAGTACGCCCAGTGCGCGGCGAGCACTGCCACCTGATCGATGAAGACGGCACGCGCTATCTGGATTTTGCCAGCGGGATCGCAGTTAACCTGCTGGGCCACAGCCACGAGGGCCTAATCTCTGCCATTCAGGAGCAAGCGGCGACACTGATGCATGTCTCCAACCTCTATGGCAGCCCGCAAGGTGAAAAGCTGGCGCAGCAATTGGTCGATAACACCTTTGCTGACACAGTCTTTTTCACCAATTCCGGCGCGGAAGCGGTAGAGACTGCAATCAAGACGGCGCGAGCTTATCACCAGCATGAAGGCGATACGACTCGGTTTGAGCTTATCACTTTCGCCAATGCATTCCACGGGCGGACGATGGCAACGATCAGCGCGTCCAATCAGGAAAAGATGCATCACGGCTTTTCCCCGCTCCTCGCCGGATTCAAATACGCTGAATTTGACAATCTCGAGTCTGCCAAAGCTCTGATGGGGCCGCACACTGCAGGCTTTCTTGTCGAACCGATCCAGGGTGAGGGGGGTATTCGTCCAGCTTCGGAAGAATTCATGCAAGGTCTGCGCGAGCTGGCAAACGAGCATGACCTCATGCTGGTGCTCGACGAAGTGCAATGCGGTGTTGCACGTACCGGGACGCTCTATGCCTACGAGCAATACGGCATTACGCCTGACATTGTTGCCACGGCAAAAGGTATCGGGGGAGGGTTCCCGCTCGGCGCATGCCTTGCGACGGAAAAGGCGGCGCGCGGCATGGTGTTCGGAACGCACGGTTCGACTTATGGGGGCAATCCGCTTGCGATGGCAGCGGGTAGCGCGGTCATGGATGCAGTCGCGAACGAGGACTTCCTCGCCAGCGTGCGCGAGAAAGGCGAGCGGCTGCGCTCGCGACTCGAACAGTTTATCGGCAATTATCCGGAGCTGTTTGAACTGGTACGCGGCAAGGGCCTGATGCTCGGGATCAAGATGAAGGTCGAAAGCCGGCCATTCTTCGTGCACCTGCGCGACAATCACCAGCTTCTCACGGTGGCCGCGGGCGACAATACTATTCGCGTTTTGCCTCCGCTGGTGATCGATGATGCGGAAATGGAAGAGTTCTTTGAAAAGCTTTCAGCAGGGGCGGCGAGCTATTCTCCGCCAGATGCGAGCTGATGATGGCGCATTTTCTTGATCTCAGCGATGCCGGTGGCGATGCGATCGCCGCGATGATTGCCGACGCGATCGATCGGAAAGCGGCGCGCAAGGACTGGCCAAAGGGCGGGCCCGATACGGACAAGCCGCTTGCAGGCCGCGTTTTGGCGATGATCTTTGAGAAGAATTCGACCCGTACACGCGTCAGCTTCGATATTGCCATGCGTCAGCTCGGGGGCAGTTGCCTGATCCTCGACAGTGCGACCAGTCAGCTCGGCCGGGGCGAAACGATCGCCGATACTGCGCGCGTCCTTAGCCGCATGGTCGATGCGATCATGATCCGGACAGACGATCATGCCAAGGCGCAAGAGCTTGCCAAGCACGCGACTGTGCCAGTGATCAACGGTCTGACTGACCGCTCGCATCCGTGCCAGATCGTGGCTGACCTGCTTACGGTAATAGAGCATGGCAAGGCCTTGCCGGGTCTCGAACTCGCGTGGTTTGGCGATGGCAACAATGTGCTCCATTCGATCCTGGAAGCGGCGGCGCTGATGAAGTTTAACGTCCGGGTCGCAACCCCAGCTGGCTACGAACCTGAAGCGGAATTCGTGGAGCTGGCGCGCGCGGCAGGTTCAACCGTGACGCTGACGAACAATGCTGCGGAAGCTGCGCAGGGCGCCGACGTGATCGTGACCGATACATGGATCTCCATGGGTCAAGCAGATGCGGCCGAGAAGCGTGCGGCGATGGTCCCTTACCAGGTCAATGGCGCGCTTATGGCCAAGGCCAAACCTGATGCGATCTTTCTGCACTGCCTGCCAGCTCATGTTGACGAAGAGGTGACCGAAGTTGTCTTCGAAGGTCCGCAGTCTGTGGTGTTCGATGAGGCGGAGAACCGCATTCACGCGCAGAAATCAATTTTGCTCTGGTCATTCGGATTGCTTGGGTGAGCCGAGGTTCTGGTTCATCGGCCTTAATGGCCGGGACTTATAAAAGGACCTGTTTCTATCCATATGGTCGCTCATGACTCGAACACCGACTGACTTGCCTGAGACTTTTTCCGATCAACTGCTTGGCTTTTCCCTGCCTGAAAGGAATGCCCGCGGCCGAATTGTCCGGCTGGACACAGTGGTAAACACTGTTCTTTCGGCTCATGACTATCCGCCTCCAATCAAGCACTTGCTTGCAGAGGCTCTGGTCCTAGGTGCGCTGATGGGTGGGTTGCTGAAGAACGATGGGCAACTGACCATGCAAGCGCAGACCCAGGATGGAATCGTGCGTTTGCTCGTTTGCGATTATCGACAAGGGGAAATGCGCGGCTATGCCGAATTCGATACCGCGAGGCTGGACGGGCTGGGCGCAAACCCCACGCTGGCCGCGCTATTCGGCAGCGGGTATCTCGCAGTAACATTTGAAACGGGGTCAGCTTCAGGGGTCAAGGGCAGCCGTTACCAGGGGATTGTGCCCCTGGAAGGTCACAGCCTCAGCGAAGCTTGTGAGCGCTATTTCATCCAGTCAGAGCAGGTGCCGACGTTGATCCGGGTCGCTGTCCAGAGCGGCGCTGGAGGCTGCGTGGCCGCAGGTATGCTGGTGCAGCATCTCGCTGATGGCGAGGAAGGCCGCGAGCGGCTGCATGTCAGGATCGACCATCCAGATTGGGAGCATGTGGCGATTGTCGGTGGGACGCTCAGCCATTCGGAGCTCCTTGACCCGGCGCTCTCGATGGAAGGGATCGTGTGGCGTCTCTATCACGAAGAAGACCGGATCAACGTCCAGCAAGGTGCCAGCCTTTCGCGAGGATGCCGCTGCTCGATGGAACACTACATGTCTGTGATAGCGAGGTTTCCCAAGGGGGAACGCGATGCCATGCGTAACGAGGCGGGAGAGATCGTGGTTGACTGCGCGTTTTGTTCGCGCGAGTTTGCATTCACGATTTAGTACTAGAATTCGTTTCATCGCCATTCAGGAACGGTTTATCGCCAGCGGGCTAATGGTGGTCCATGTTGCCGGTGGGCTGATTTCCAGCTCTTGCGCTGAGACAGAGTGATGGGATTTGAATGATCAAGCTTGCGAAACCATACCTTCCAGCATTGTTTGCGCTGGCAGCAGGTATTGTGGCTTTCGCGCTCGGCACTCCGGGGCAAGCTCAGGATGCGAAGCTCGCAGTATTTAATTCCATTTCCATGGGCGAATGGACCGTAAGGTTCCGCGACGGCTCTCCAGCGCGAAAGGTTTGTGTCCGCACCGGACAGGAATTGCTCCAGCTGCGCCACGAGCAAACTGGTTGCCGCCAGGTTGTGGTGGCCAATGATGCGCAAGAAGCGACCGTTCAGTACACTTGCCAGGGCCATGGCTATGGTCGCACAACCTTGCGGCGTGAGACTTCTTCGCTGGTTCAACTTAACAGTCAGGGCTTTGCTGACGATCGCCCATTCCAGTTCTTTGCCGAAGCTCGAAGGACTGGCAACTGTAGTTAGATGGCTTTGAGCGATTGCAGTTTGTGTAGCTTGCGGTAAGCCAATGGCATGCAAGTCCCCCAATCGAAGCCTGAATGCGTTGCTATTGTCTTGCTGTCTGGCGGCCTGGATTCGATGGTCACCGCAGCGCTTGCTCAGGAACAAGGTTTTTGTCTGCACGCCTTGACCATCAATTATGGCCAGAGGCACGTCCGCGAAATCGAGGCAGCCCGCCAGATCGCCCATCGCTTGGGCGTTGTGCGGCATAGTATCATGGACCTGGATCTAAGGGTCTTTGGCGGGTCAGCGCTAACTGATGATTTCGATGTCCCCAAAGAAGGCGTCGGTGACGATATTCCGATCACTTACGTGCCTGCCAGAAACCTGGTCTTTCTCTCACTCACAGTTGCATGTGCAGAAGCGAGCGGATCGCAAGACATATTCATCGGGGTAAATGCCCTCGACTATTCCGGCTATCCTGACTGTCGTCCCGAGTTCATTGAAAGCTTCGCTCAGACAGCGCGACTGGGGACAAAGATTGGCGTCGAGGACCAGCCAATCAATATTCATGCCCCTTTACAACAGCTTAGTAAGGCTGACATTGCCCGCGAATGCAAGAGGTTGGGGCTGGATCCCGCTTGGTCTTGGTCTTGCTACGATCCAACCGAAGAAGGTTTGGCTTGCGGGAGGTGTGATTCCTGCCGCTTGCGCAAACATGGTTTCGCCGAGGCAGAAGTGATCGACACCACCCAGTACGCAAGCTAGGTGCCATGCAGAAAGAGGGAGAGACTATGACTGAGACCAAGACACCGGCGGAGCCATCGGGCGAAGCACCGGTTGCTGCCTATAGCTGGTACGCGCTTAGCGTCTTGGTCCTGGTCTATGTTCTCAATTTCATCGACCGCCAGATTCTCTCGATCCTTGCGAACGACATCAAGGCCGATCTGGGTGTCGACGATGCATATCTCGGTTTCCTCTACGGTACAGCATTTGCAATCTTTTATGCGCTGTTCGGGATTCCCCTTGGAAAGCTCGCTGACAGCTGGAAGCGCGTCCGTCTCATGACAATTGGCCTGACCCTATGGTCGGCCATGACCGCTGTGTCGGGCTTTGCGAAGGATGCTGCGACACTTACGGTTGCAAGGATTGGCGTTGGGGTAGGGGAAGCAACAGCCAGCCCTTCAGCCTATTCATTGATATCAGATTGGTTTCCCGCACGGCTGCGCGCAACCGCTTTGGCGATCTATTCATCAGGGCTGTACATCGGAGGTGGTGTATCCTTGGCGATCGGGGGCGTAATTGTCGATCGCTGGAATGCAGCCTTTCCAGGCGGAGACCCTCTCCTTGGACTTGCTGGATGGCAAGCTGCTTTCATTGCGGTAGGCGTGCCAGGCCTGTTGCTGGCAATCTGGGTACTGACGCTGCGCGAGCCCGTGCGCGGCGCGATTGACGGAATGGAGACGCCTGAAGACCCGCACCCTTTCCGTAATTTCGTGAAAGAGCTCTATACGATTATTCCGGGGTTCACGTTTTTTGGCGCAAGCGAGCGCGGTGCCAAGAGCCTGTTGATCAACATTGCCGCATTCATCGGAGCCTTGACGTTAGGTCACCTTTTGACCGTATGGTTAGAGTCTGGCGAGGGGCTGATTGTCGCCGCGCTCGGTAACTTGCTGGGTCTCGATTTACCGGCGATCACCGACCAATGGTTCTTGCTCGCAATTGGGTATTATGCCGTTTTTTCTTGGGCCAGCGCGCTCCGGGTGCGGGACTATCCTACCTTCGCATTGACATGGGGTTCGCCAGCCTTCCTTTGCACGATCCTGGGTTATGGCACGGTGGCTTTCATGGCCTACTCAGCGTCCTATTGGGGCGCGCCCTACGCAGAGCGTGTCTTCGAAGTATCCAAGGCAGAGCTTGGCTTTTGGCTTGGTGGGGGAGGAGCTGCAGGCGGCTTTCTCGGTGTAATCCTTGGCGGGCGGATGGCAGATGCGCTTTTCACGAGAACCTCGGCGGGCCGCATTTGGGTGGTGCTCTTCGGCCTTTTGAGCCCAATACCGTTTGCTATCGTTCAGTACACGACCGATAGCTTCGTCCTTTTCCTGATCCTGAATATCGTGGTCGGAGCGCTTGCCGCCTCGGCACTCGGTGCCGCAGCGGCGAGCAGCCAGGCCCTAGTCTTGCCAAGGATGCGCGGAACCGCAACAGCGACCTTCTTTCTTGCCACTACATTGGTCGGGCTCGCACTTGGGCCATACACCGCTGGGTACGTTTCGGCCCAGAATGGCGGTGATTTGAGCGCCGGCGTTCTGGCAACGCTCTGGATCACACCAATTGGCTTGGTGTTGCTGGGTGCAGCGATAAAGCTGGTCCCCGCTGCCAATGACACCGTTCTGGAGCGCGCGCAGGCAGCAGGCGAAGCAGCCTAAATCTGCAGCGAAGGATTAGTCTATTGGGGCAATAACCCCGCAAGCAATCCTGCTTCCCGCATTCCCGGTCGGGTCAGTCTTGTAGTCGTCAGGATCCGCATGGATCATGACGGCGCTGCCGTCGGCGTCGAAAATTGCCAACAGAGCTGCGGCAGCTTCATCAGAGACCACAATCGATGCTTCAGCATCACCATTTTCGCCAATGGAAATATTGGGCAGATCGCCCAGGTGCTTGCCCGATGGGTTGTCCGCACCGTGCTCACGCTCCCTTGGATTCAAATGGCCGCCTGCACTCTTGAAATCAGGGCCTTCGCAAAGACCGGTCGTATGAATGTGGAATCCACTCTCTCCAGGCGGGAGATTTGCAGCTTGCAGATGTAGCGACAGGACTTCATCTTTGACTGTGAAGCTAACTTCGCCAACATTCTCGCCAGCACTGTTCGACAGAGTGGCTTGAGCCACAACGCGAGGAAGCGCGGCTTGTGCATCCGCCATGCTTTCCGATAAGCCCTGGCCAGAGCCGCATGCAGCCAAAACCATCGATGAACACAAAACTCCCAAACGCAAATTCGACATCGGACTCTCCTGATAACTGAAACAGTCCTTACCGTGATTGAGTTGTGATGCGCCAGCAACAAAAAAAGGGCCGGATTGCTCCGGCCCTTTGTTCGTTCGCGGTTGAGCGAAAATTACATGCCCGAACCCGGGCCGTAAGTGATTTCAACCCGGCGGTTCTGCAGTTCGCGAACACCGTCATCGGTTGGAACGCGAGGCTGCGATTCGCCGAATGCTTCGCTTGAAATGCGATCTTCCGGAACACCGCGACCAGCGAGATATTCCTGAACAGACGCGTTACGGCGCTCAGCCAGGCCCATGTTGTAGGTCACGCTACCGGAACGGTCGGTGTGGCCAGCCAGCATGACACTCGCAGTACCGCAGTCGGCATATGCGCTCACGGCGTTGTCGAGAATTGTCGCTGCTTCCGCAGTGATATCCGACTCATCCCAGTTGAAGAACACGATGTAAGGACCCGTGTTGCAAACCGGCGCCGGCGGCGGAGGCGGCGGAGGCGGCGGAGGCGGCGGAGGCGGTGGAGGAGGCGGAGGAGGCGGTGGTGGTGCAACCGTTTCGCCCCCGAAATTGTAGATGACAGAAGCCATCAGGGAGTGAGTCGAAATATCCGTCTCAAAATCGCTACCGTCGAAGCCAACGATGCCGATGTTGGGAGCATTGAAATAGCGATACTTCAGGCCAACATCCCAGTGTCCCGACAACGGGGCGCGAATGCCAGCAAGCAGCTGCCACGCCAATCCGGTGTCTGAATCATCGAAGAAGTCGTCCATGTCGAGCGACGTACGCGCAACACCAACACCGCCACCCGCAAAGCCCTGAAGGCCGTCATCGGGGCCGAAGTCAAACAGACCGTTAAGCATGAAGCTGAGGATGTCGACACCGCCACCCACTTCAACTACGTCGCCCTGTACGTCGACTGAATCCAGGCTTGAAGAGCGATAGCTTGCTTCCGTTTCCAAACGAAACGCGCCGAAATCGTGGCCTACAACACCACCGAAATCATAGCCGGTATCGTAATCCTGCGAAGCGACATCAGACGTGCCATTGATATCCCATGAAGGATCCTCGACGATCATCACGCCGCCATCGACACCAATATACCATTGGTCTTCGCGAGCGAGCGCCGGCGACGTAAGCGCCGTTGATGCAATCGCCATACCTATGACGAGTTTGCGCATTATGTATTCCCCTTTTTATAGCGGTTTAAGGCCACTCGGTCTCTCTAACTTTTCCCCGGTTTCGTGGCAAGCAGACAATGCATCGGAACTGTTGCAATAAAGTCGCTATCTCGCATGTTATCCGTGAGTTTTCCTTATCCAACTGCGTTGCAACTTGTCTCAGAGTCGCATCTTAGCAAAAATCTGAGTTTCTTCGACCTCACGTATTCGGAAACACGCCGAAGTCACGCAGAGCTGCGATAAGCCCCTCGATGGCCGCCCTTGCTTCTGCATCAACCGTTGCGCCGCCTTGCGGGTTGGCGGGTGCTACACTTTTTACCCATGAATCGGAATAGACGACAAGCTGGGTGGCTGACTTGTCGAATGCCAGCATTCCCTCGACTGGTTCGATGAAGGCCCAGCCACCCGGCGTCCAGAGTGCGATGCTTGCTTCGTGGCCAGCCCAATCGCCGCTCGCGTTGGCATCGACAATCCAGCTCTGGCTTCTCGCAGCCGCCTGAGGATTTCCATTTCGAGGTGGACGTATCCTTCCCACAGCGCTGCCATCCAGCGCCTCGCAAATTCAGCATCAGTGCGGCGAAGCCGGTATGCGGCGCTTGGGGCGACACCTGCCTCCTTGGCCGATTGCGTCACGTTCGAGGATTGCGCGAGCGCATCGATGAAATGTTCGCGCCAACGCGTGTTGCGGCTTTCGCCTCGGATATTGCCTGGACCTTTTGAGTATTTCTGGCGGTTCATCAGCCTGGTCCTTTGCCTTGGCGGAACGAAAAAGCGGCCGGATCCGTCAAGGGAGCCGACCGCCGCGCTGGCGAATCACACTATCGCGATGTTCTTGTTTTGTACCTGAAGAGCGTGACGATGTCAATCAAAAAGTGCCAAATGGGTTAAATCCTTGTGGTTGCGCGCCTTGGACGCCTGTCCTAGATCGTGAAAAACCAGCAAGGACATTCCCCTTTCATGATGCGATTGATTCGCGGTCTTTATGACTGGACGATGGAGAAGGCCGCTCACCCCCATGCGCAGGGTTGGCTGGCATTCTTCTGCTTTATTGAATCGAGCTTCTTCCCGATCCCGCCGCACCCTTTGCTCGGGCTGATGTGCCTGGCGGAGCCCAAGAAGGCGATCCGGTTTGCAATGATTGCGACCATCGCTTCGGTACTGGGCGGCCTGTTCGGCTATGCGATTGGCTATTTCCTTTATGAAACGGTTGGCGAGTGGGTGCTGGGGGTGCTTGGGCTCAGCGAAAGCTTCCCTGTCGCCGCCTGTTATATTCGGGAACAGGGTGCGGCAGCTGTGTTCCTTGCCGCCGGTACGCCGATCCCGTTCAAATTGATGACCATCACCGCAGGGTTCATCGAGATGAATATCGTGACGTTCGCGCTTGCTGCGCTGGCCGGCAGAGCCCTGATCTTCATGGTGGTTGGTATTCTTTTCCAGGTCTTCGGCGCGCCGATCAAGCGGGTGATCGACGAGTACCTTGGCACAGTAACAACGATCTTCGTGGTTCTGGTTGTCGCAGGATTTGTCGCAATTACGCAATTCAGCGGCGGAAGTGATGACGGTGAAATCAACCCATGCGATCTGGCGACCGAGGTTACGCCGGGCTGATAATTTCTTGGCTCACTCCTGAGCAAGGATCGCCATCATCGGTGCGTCAAGGATCTCGATCGTGCCGTAGCCGCGCCTTACGAGACCCTGCCTTTCAAGTTCGCGCAGCGCTGCGTTGGCGGTTGCGCGCGTGACTCCGAGCAGTTCGGCCAATTCCTGTTGGGTTGCGCGCACCGTTGCGACCTGTCCGGCTCGGTCGGCCATTGTCGCCAAGAGACCGGCCAATCGTTCGGGGTTGGTGCCACGGCGCAGCCCGGCAAGCTGAGCGAGTGTATCCTGCAATTGAGCGGAAAGCGCACCGAGCAGCTTGCGCGTTGCGACCGGGTAATTGCCGAGCGCGTCGAGAAAAGGCTTCGCGGCGATGAAGCGCACTTTGCTTTCCCCTCGTGAAACGGCGTCAACAATTCGTGGGCGACCTGAAAATACAGCGAGCTCGCCATAAGAATCGCCTGCTCCCAAAAGTGCGACCGCGCGAAACTCGCCATCGCGCATGAATTGGCCAACCATAACGGCGCCTTCTTCGATCAGCCAGAAACCGTCCGCCGCCTCGCCGCGCTGCTGGATGATCTCGCCATTTGAATAGCTGCGCACACGCCCGCCCCGGATGAGATGCGCCTGCAGGGCCGGGTCAAGAACCTCAATCAGCATCGGCGCTTCAAGCGACCGCCGAGTCGATTCCGAATGTAAAGAGTTTGACATTATTTCGGTCTGGTAAACGCTAGGACGCTTTTCGACAAGTTTTGGGAGAGGCCAAATGCCTGGATCAACAATCGCAATTCTCGCAATTTTTCTTGGCTTTGCCGTGATGGAATTGCTGCGCTCGAACCTCTTTTCGAAGGCAGAGCAAACGCGTGATGACGGAATTGTCGAAGCCGTCAGCATGGTCGTACTGCTTGGCTTCACGCAGCCTCTGGTACTCTTTTCGTCTGCCGCGCTGGCCGGGATCGTCGCGCCTCAATGGGCCGGAGCGCTCACCGGGATCAATGTCTTTGCCGCCATCGCGCTGTTTCTGATCCTTGACGATATGATGCAGTATTGGTGGCACCGGGCGAGCCACAGCTTCTCGTGGCTCTACAACCTTCACCGGGCTCATCACAACGCGAAGTACATGAGCGTCCGGCTCGTTTATCGGAACAACCTGTTCTATTATGCGATGATGCCGGGCATCTGGCTGTCCGGTGTGCTGATCTATCTGGGTCTTGGCTGGGCCTATGCAGGCTATATCGTTGTAAAACTGGCAGTTATCACTGGCGCGCATTCGGATGTTGCCTGGGACAAGCCCCTCTACCGTATCAAGTGGCTCTCACCCCTCATGTGGCTGGTCGAGCGCACAATCTCCACGCCGGCGACGCACCATGCTCATCACGGTCGCCATGCTGACGACCCGGCGGTGAATTACAAAGGCAATTACGGCAATCTGCTGTTCTTCTGGGACGTACTCTTCGGCACAGCGAAGATCACCCGAAGCTACCCGCAAAACTATGGCGTAGAAAACCTCGCGCCTGCAACGCTCGGCCAGCAATTGATGTGGCCTGTATTCCCGGAGAACAAGAGCGAGCCTGAGGCACAAGTTGGAGAGGGGGCGGGGCACAGCCCTGCCTAAAGCCTGCAGTCGGGGGACATGCAGGATGGACGGTCGAGGCCGTAAGAGCTTCGGCCGTCCAATTCCTCTCAGATAATGCCGACCACTTTTCCTGCCCGTTCGAAAATGCCGAGGATTGTCTCTACTTCCTCCGAACTATGCTCCGCACACAGGGAACAGCGCAGCAAGGTCATGTTGGCGGGCGTCGCCGGCGGTCTTGCGAGGTTGACGTAAAGGCCCTCCTTCAAAAGCGCCTCCCACATTGCGGCTCCGCGCTCTAGATCCGGCATGATGACCGCAACGATCGCACTTTGTGGCTCATCGGTACCGAGCTCGAAGCCAAGCTCGGTCAGGCCCTGATGGAGCCGCTTTGAGTTCTCCCACAAATGCGCCCGCTTATTCGAGCCATGCATGAGCTTGCGGATCGAGGTCGCTGCGGTCGCAACAACACTTGGCGGCAAGCTCGCGGTGAACACATAGGGTCGGCAGACGAGCCGCAAAACCTCGAACTTGGGATGGTTCGAAACGCAGAAACCGCCCACTGTCCCCACACTCTTGGAGAAGGTGCCGATGATGAAATCAACATCGTCGATGCATCCGGCCTCCTCGCACACCCCGCGACCGTTCTCCCCGATGAAACCCATCGAGTGCGCTTCATCGACCAGCACCATCGCGCCGTAATTCTTTGCGACTGCGACCATTTCCTTGAGCGGTGCAACATCGCCGAGCATCGAATAGACGCCTTCAAGTACGACCAGCTTGCCGGCGCCCTCGGGTATGCGACGCAGGCGCTTTTCCATCGCTTCGATATCGTTATGCTTGAAGGGCACGATTTCAGCTTTGCCCATCGCGCATCCATCATAAATCGAGGCGTGGCTGTCGATGTCGAGGATGATGTAATCGCCCTTACCAGCGATGGTAGAAATGATACCGAGATTTGCCTGGTACCCGGTTGAGAACACCATGGCATGATCCATGGCGTAAAATTCCTTCAGTGCATCTTCACATTCCTTATGGCCTTGATACGTGCCATTCAAAACGCGGCTGCCGGTGGTGCCAGCGCCGAAGTCTGCAAGCGCCTGCTTGCCGGCATCAATCACATCGGGATCGAACGTCATCCCCATGTAATTATACGTGCCGAGCAGAATGGTATCGCGCCCGTTGCAGATTGCACGCGTGGGCGAGAGGACTTTCTCCATCACCAGATTGAAGGGGTCCTCCACGCCGCTCGCAAGGAGCCCTTCACGCATCTGGATGAGATCGTCGAACTTGGAGAAAAGGTCGCCCTTTTCTTGTATCAGCGGCTGGTCTGTCATCGGCTCGGCCCGGTTCCTTAGCTGTCTCGCAGCTTGCTCACAGCATCGATCAACTGACCAAAATTGTCGATCTCGGCCTGTTGGTTCATGCTGATGATAATGTCGAACTCGTCTTCGATCGCAGCGACGAAATCCATAACGGTGAGGCTGTCGAATTCGAGATCATTGGCGAATGTGGTCGCGTCAGTGATCTCGACACCCTTTTTGTTGAAGGGCTCGATCAGCGAGCGAATTGTTGCGTCGATTTCGGCGCGATCCATAGAGGTGGGAACCTTTCATCATGTTTGAGCGCGGGCGATGCCACGCAATTACGGCTGAAAAGCGGTTACAGATGCAGCTTGTCAAGTTTTGCGCGATTGCCTGTGGGGCATGAACCTGACCTTGCCGCCATTGATCGGCGCTATTCCACAAGGCCTTTGACAGCGTTCATGAAGGGCATGATCGAAATCGGCTTGGCCAGGTAACCTGCCGCACCGGCCTCGCGAATCCGGTCCTCATCGCCTTTGCCCGCATAGGCCGTTACCGCCAGCACCGGCACTTCGCAAAGTGTAGCGTCAGCCTTCGCCTGCTCGATCAGATCAATTCCCGAGATATCGGCCAGCTGGATATCCATGATGATCAGGTCTGGAATGTTTGCGCGAGCAGTGTCCAGCGCCGCAGCCCCATCTGCGCAGGGTTCCGCTTCAAATCCATTTGCCTTGAGTACGTCGCAGAACAATTTTCGGTTTAAATCGTTGTCCTCGACGACCAATATTCTTTTTGACACTGGCTGGAATGCTCCCTGTTAGTGAACGACTATAAACACAGGCAAAGGCGGCGACAATTCTCTTGAAACAAACTCGTGATGAAACGGATCACGCAAGCCAGCGTGAGCAGGCATCCATGGCGCTCGCGCTGGCGGCGCTCGGCTGGACGTGCAGCGACCAACCGCGCGCGGAGCGCCTGCTATCACTCACGGGGCTTGATCCCGATGCCTTACGCAGCGGCCTTGATGATCCGCAAGTGATGCTCGCGGTACTCGATTTTCTCGCTGACCATGAACCTGATCTGGTAAAATGTGCCGAGGCGCTTGCGGTTACGCCGGAAGAGCTTATCGCGGCCCGCTTTGATCTACGCCGGGGAATACACGAATGACGCGCCCTCTCA